>NZ_JAMBQG010000029.1:0-55899 GCF_023369805.1 Parabacteroides leei | reverse complement strand
TTTTGGCTTTTTGCGGATTTTTTGTGTTCTTTGAGTTTGTTTTGGACTGTGAGGCAGTGTGGGAACTGTTTTTTTAATCTCTGACCTTAAAGTTTTGAGAGTTTAAAGAACGGAAGTATAAGGAGTTTAGATATTATGATAGTCTCATGAACTGTTATATATCCCAAGATCCTATAAGATTAGCAGGCTCTAATCCAACATTTTATGGATATGTAGAAAATACGAATAAGTGGATTGACATATGGGGATTAACAGTAGTTGAAGGTCAAGTTGGCACATATGGAGCATTATCTAAAGCCTCTGACCGTCTTGATGGTCTTCAAATTCATCATATACCTCAAGATAAATTAGGACATCTACCAAGAAATGAAGGGATTGCAATTGTTATGACAGATGCAGACCATGCTAAAACAAGAACCTTTAAAACAAAAGGTAGAGTTACAGCAGCTATTGATCAAAACAGAGCATTTAAAGATGTCCTAAAAGATGACTTAATAGATTTACATAAAATTGGAGGTGGAAAATTCGATAATTCTATCCAACAAATTATTTCTGAATATGAAAATATAGGAAAATTAAAAAAGGGAGAACTATCATTGGATATAGTTAAAAATAGTTGTCACTAAATTTTAAAATCACAAAAAAATGAGAAAAGAAATATTAGAATTACAAGATTTAGGAAGAATGCCCAATGAATCAATTAATGATGATGAAAATATAGACAATGTAGTAAATTCATATGACTCACTTTTGGAGAAAATAACGCTCCCCATCACATATGATGAAGGAGAAATTTTAATAAACTTATTTCCTGAAAACGCTTTCTATGATTTACAATGGTCTTTGTTGAAATTGATTGAGTCATTAGAAGTTAATGGTGATAAATACAAAAATCTCATAGAAAAATGTCCAAGTGAAGAATGGAGAAACATATTAAGTTCTCGTTATAATAATTGGGCAAAAAAAAAGAATTAATTATCATACTAGTAATTGTAACTATTTAATTGGGTATTTTATTAAGAATCAATATTTTTATGTCAGTTACATATGGAACAAGTAGAAAATTTATCTATCTACACTTCTATTTTCCCATTTCTCATTTGATTAAAAAGTCTTATAGACAAATATATCAAATGAGAAAATACCCACTAAATAGTTACTATTCTAATAAAGAATATATATACAATCCTTGAACCAGGGCAACCGCACCAAAATTCCATTCATAATATGTTTTGCAACAGGTTTGTTAAAATAGTTCCAAAAAAAATGTGTTATTTGGGAAGTAAAGCGGATATTGCGGACAGCAAAACCTTAACTATGAAAAACAACCTTAGCGATTGGATTTTTTTACGTGGCGATTTTACAACCAAAGTCTTTCGACTATGATTCGTAAGATCTTATGAGAGGTCTCTTATAAAAAGAGGCCTCTTTTTTATGATTCAGATCATCCGGTCAGAACTGCAATAACTTTTTTAAATAGTTAATATCCAAAGCTGCCTTGTAAAGTCTTTTTTTGAGGCTTAACTTATCCTTTTGTTCAGAGATGATATGTAAAGCCACTTTTCTAATCACTGACAGGTTTTGTGATGAATATCCTTTCCTCGCTCTGCAATCATCCTCTTTAAAAGTAACGTCCAAATGCCAATGCAGTTGGTTCTCAATACTCCAGTGTCCTCTTATTATTTTTTGAAAGTAAGACACACTTAATCCTTGCTCGTCACTGATATAATATCTGGTTTCAAGAGCCGTTTTCCCGTTCATCTCCCTACTTGATTCCATTTTTACAATCCTCCCTAATCCTTTCCAAGATTGAATGGTTTCCGGAAGCAGATATTCCACGGCCGGAAGAATGCTGCATTTCCTGACTTCTATCCTTCCATGGTCTTTTCCCACAGTCGTATCCGAATCAAGGCCGCCGTGTACTTTAAAAGCACATTCAATATACTCATATAGAGACTTCTGATTACCTTTTACCGACAATAGATAATGCCCCTTCTTTTCAAATATCAAGTCTACAACCTCACGTTGCGTTCCCATAGCGTCTATGGATATAACTGCATCCTCAATATCTATGGCTGACAACACTTCGGGAATGGCTGTTATCTCATTGGACTTGTCTTCCACTTTTTTCTGATATATACAGAATCCGTTCTCGCTTACCCAGGCATTCAAAATGTACAGACCTTTATTCCCGCGAGAGGTCGGCAATGTCCCACTTTGCTTCTTCCCGTCTATAACAATCTGTTTTTCTGATAAATCCGACAGGATTGACTTCCCATAACTACAAAGACAATGTTCTAATTCGGTTGGGTCTATGCGTTGAAACACACGCTCAAACGTATCTTTTGAAGGCACACCGTGAGGAAGTGAAAGCATATCCTTAAGTTTTTCTCCACGTTCCAAGGTAAACAGACGCATATCCTCATAATCTGTTCCGCCTGTCAGGTAAGTACACAAACCTATCATTAATATGTCTGACAACAAATGTAGACAACGACCTGTTACACGAGGATCGGTAACTTCTGAAAAATACTTGGATGGATTCATGAGGCAAAGATAAACACTTCACTGATGATTACAAATTTTGATGCGGTTGCCCTGTCCTTGAACAAAGATATTCGTATATATTCGCATTTGTTTTTCCTTCCATATATTCCCACCGGAATAGCAACTTCGTCTTTGGTTACAACAACCGGATGCTTCTCATACAAGGAGCGTATAAACGACAGAAGGCAGGCCGCACGGGCGGTGGCTTCTGCAACGGAACTGCCGGACACATCCGCTTCATCTATGGCACGGGCTTCCGGTGCTGTCAACAAATCGTTGATAGTCTTATCGAAAGTGGTTTACACCCCTTAAAAACTCCCTTGCTTGAACAAGCAGCTAAAACTCTCAAAAGAGCTATGTTTATCAGCCGTTTTTTACCACCTGACAGAAGTAACCGTATGGCAAGTCCATGATACGGGTAAATAAATCGGGAATTATCTATTCGCTTTTCTGTTTGGACTTCCATACTAAACCTTCAGGAAATCGGGAGTTGGATTCAGCATTGAAGTAACCTTTTCCTCTTTCCGCCTCAACTGGAATACGGAAGCCGTCCGCGTGGTACATTCTCCTTCAAAATCCATAATTCCTTTTTTCTTCTTGAGGGTGTGTCAAAACTCAATTTTTGAAAAGATGAACTTATAATCTGAAAGTTGGGCATCCTAAAAGGCAAAAGAAAGGGTCGTATCCATTACTTAATGCAGTGCTCGATACGACCCTTTTAAGTGTTAAAGTTACAATCTGTAACTTTGGAGAGTAGTCATTTTAGTTTTGACACACCCTCTTTCTGAGAGATATTCTGCATCACTCAGCTTCCGTTAGTACCCTTTGATATTTTTTTGAAAATAACCAAGGATAGGTTTTCATTTTTTGATTTTAACTTATATATTTGCAAAAACAAACCGACTAATCGGTTTTAAATAAGAGTGAAATTTATATTAGGTACGTTAGATCATATAGTTAATGTCGTTAAATTCAACGACATTAAACCAAAGGCAGTCCAATTCGCTAGTATATCAACTTTAAGAAAGTGTAAACTCTAATTAAATATTAATCTTTAATTGAAAAACATTATGAAGAAAAAGATGTTCAAATTTATTTCATGCATAGCCATTTTATTTATGGTTTCATGCTCTGGAGATGATTTACTTTTCTCCTATGAAGATGATGTTACCACAAGGGGTCTTTCGGGTAGAGCTTCATTGACTTATCCTATGAGTAGCTTTATTAGCAATGTGTCGTTGAGTTTAACAGACCAAGGTTCTGTCAATTCCATTCTTGAGGAATTACAAAGTAATCCTTTAGGCAAAGGATACAGATGTGTTTTCAAGAAACTGACAACTAAAAAGGTATCAAAAATATCCCGAGGCGATACAGGCACAGCACCAGCTTCGTACAATGCAAAAACGAATGAGGTATTGTTGAAAACAGGCTCAACAATCGCAACGAATTCAATACAGGAGGAGTTTATACATGCCGCACAAGATAGAGTATATTTCAATGGAATTCTTCAATATGCAGGTAAAGAAGGAACTCCAAACATAGAATTTGAAGCAAAGATTATTCAAGAACTTATATATTGCGCTAATGGATATGGATTTGGTGGCTTAGGAGCAGGACCGACACATGCCGATGATTATACAAGATGGATTATGTTGTTATGTGAAGATGGTTTTCTTGATGAAAAATTTCCTTCTCTATCAGAAGTGTTATCTACTAAATATGCTGGATATGGTTATTACAACTATATGGAGTTTTTTAAAGTTAAAGATCCTGGCTATAATAAAGGTATCATTTATAGTATGCAACCTTCGCTACTTGATTATATAAATAATAATTACGGTATTTAAAAAAGATATTATGAAGACATTAAGTTTTTTCATTTCAGTAATTGTCGCATTATTTGTTTTTACAAATAATATTTGTGCACAAAACGAAGTTAAAGTTTCCAATGGCAAATCTTATGTATATGATTATAAGAACCAGAAGATTTATCGTCAAACTTTGAATAGAAGTTTTCAGCAAGATAAAATACTGGACAATTTTGTAGCCAAACAAACGACACCAGTCAATAACTTATACATAGAAGTATTATCACCGGCAAGATTGGAAGAATTGAAATCTGAAAAGATAGCCACTACATTTATTTGTGATTCGTACGGAAAAGTAAAATCTGTAGAGTTTCTATTTTTCAAAGAACCTTTTTTGTCTGTTGATGAAATAGAAAGATTAGAAGAAGCTTTTTTGAATTACACATTTGATTTGAAAGTATATGGAGATAAACAGGATTCAAATCTTTATAAATTTGCAATTGCTTGCTTTTTTAGTAAACTTTAAATAGGAAAGGGATAGAATATACTTCAAACTGTCCAAGAACTCTTATCGAACACATAGTATAGTATGTATAAACAGGATATGAGTTTTTGGACAGTTTTCTATATCTATAAAAATAATACCAAGACTATAAAAACATTATCCCACATCGCTTAGCTCATGGTCCAAATCAAACCTCAACACATAAAAAATACCATTATCCACATAACCAAAACACCTGTTCCGCTGAGTGATCCTGAATTTCTTAATGCCTTTCTTCCATTGCTCATCTGAAAAATAACGCTTGCTTTTCTTATTCTTATTATACGTTTTGTAATCCAATCCTTTGTCCGTTGCTATGGCATTCCAATCCAATTCTTCAAATTTGCGGAATGAATCAATAAACTCGTTTTGGTTCTCATTGTCAATAAGGGAAAATCCATGAGTGTCATCAACAAGGCTGAAATCAAGTTTCCCTCCGCTGAAACGGGTTATGATATATTTCTTGAGAGGCAATTCTCCCCTTTCAAACAAGATGGAATACAACTGCTTCTCCTTCCATATATTCCCCACCGGAATAGCAACTCCGTCTTTGGTTACAACAACCGGATGCTTCTCATACAAGGAGCGTATAAACGACAGAAGACAGACCGCACGGGCAGTAGCCTCGGCAACGGAACTGCCGGACACATCTGCTTCATCTGCCAGATAATGTGCATTCGAATCCTGCTGGGGTGCATCGTCCCAAAACGGATTACAGATGGCACGTGCCAATGTACTCTTGTACCGTTTCGCTTCGTCTATGATACGGGCTTCCGGTGCTGTCAGCAAATCATGAAGAGTCTTGTCAGGAGTGGCTTGTGCCCCGTAAAAACTTCCTTGTTTGAACAGATACCCCACTCCGAACGAACGGGCATCCTGCAATGCTTTGTAAAAAGGAGGCATTCCGTTCTTCCAGAAATCCTGGCTGTCATGAAATTGTCCGCTCAATGACAATTCGTTGATAATGATACCGTCCATAATCTTATAGCTTCAAAATAGCATCCAGGTCAATATCAAACTGCTCGAACATCCCGGGGATATACGACCGGATTCCTCCTTGGGGAGTAAATTCCACACGTTCGGCACGTGTCAGTCCGTTCCCGTCCTGCCTGAAATTATATACGGAGACATCGGACAAAGCCAACTTTTCCTGGCTAATCAGACGCCGGATACCGTTGAAGAGGTGGTCGCTATGGCTTTCTATGATAATTTGCACACCGGCTTGCGCCACTTTCGCCATAAAATCAATCAAGTCGGCTTGCGCTTTGGGGTGCAGATGGATTTCCGGATTTTCCGTAATCACCATACCGCCTCTCGGAGTGGCAAAACAGGCAATGATGACCTCCGTAATAAAACTCACTCCGGTACCGACATGATAAGGGAAAAGCTGTTTGCCGCTACGCGTTTCATACTTCACATAGTGATTGTTTCCTACTGTTTCCACCACCAACCGATAGCCGGTCAGTTTATCCAGTTGGTGATTTACCTGCCCTTCCAAGGTTTGAGTACCGGGAGCCAGAATCAAAGCGGCATCCAGTGGCTCCAGACGGTGCTTGGCATAATAGTCAATCACAAATTCTCCGTTACGTCCCAGTTTGTTTTCCGAATCGGGATTGATGGGTTGCGCGTATGCGCCACCGGGACGTGTGGCAGGCAGATACAGCAGGTTATCACTTCCGAGGATTCCCAATAAATCCGAAGACGCGTCAGCCGATTGTTCCACAAGAGTAGTTTGGTAAGAGTCATCTCCTGGAGTAAAACAAAGCACGGTCGGTTCTTCACCATTATACGAAATACCGATTTCGTATGACTTGGCGTTGGTTACAAAGTTCCTTACGTCATTGAAGTTCGACGCTTCTGTCCTCCGGTTCTTCAAACCGTGTTTCCCTTTTTTCTCCGTCACATTATCCGAAGCGGTCAGCAGGGCTTGCAACACGGTAGATTTTCCCGATGAATTCGGACCGGCGAACAAGTTCAGAGGTTTTAACTCCAACGAACAATCTGTTAGACATTTATAATTGTTTATGGTCAAATTGTTTAGCATAAATTCAATTCATGAATAAGTCGGTTGATAATTTCATAACGCTTTTCGGTCTGCTTGCCGCTATCCACAGAACGGGTAAGGGAATCCAAATAGGCAGCGTCACATATTAATTGCATATAAACTTCCTGAATCCGACAATGGAGCTGCTCCCCTTCCCCATTCAGTCTGGACAGGAGGTAGCTGAAACTCTCAAAAAAAGCCATGTTTATCGGTCGTTTCTTACCGGGTGACGAAGGCAGCCGGAAGCCACCTGACGGAAGCAGCCGTATGGCAAGTTCCATGGCACGGGTAAATCGGGTGTCCAGCTCTTTGAACAAACCGTTTTCCGGCTCCAACCGGTTGAGAAAACGCATCGTTTTCCCTAAAAAATCCTCCACATTACTTCGATAGTCCAAAGGCCCGTCAGTGTCAGGGTCTATGGTGACATGCTGCTGCCACAGATAAAAAGCCACAAACCGGAGTACCAGATACCTGTCTTTCATATGATTGGCAGGAATGGAATGCTCCGTGGCTTCAACAAAGGCCTCCTTTTCAGCCAGCCGGTTAATCAGTTTCGTGGCATTGCCCTGATAAAGCGCGTTACGCATTTCCTGGTTGTTTAGCCGCGTCCCGCCCCGGTTCACCCGGTCGAACAAATCAAAAGTGACCCGGTCGCTGGTGGGAGCCTTAATCACATGCAAGGTCAGGGAGCAGTCCTCTATCTTATTTTGCTCCAATGGAGTCAGTTTGTCAAACCGGGAACCATTCTTGTCCTTCAAGATGGTAAGTTTCTCCAGAGCAAATTCATTATTGATAAAACTGAACAATGTACTCAGGCGCTGTTTGCCGTCCACAATGACATACACTCCCTTTTCATCCTCCTTCACGTAAATCAGAGGCAGGGGAATACCCATCAGTATGGATTCTATCAGTTCGCTTTTCTGTTTGGGTTTCCATACCAGCCCTCGCTGGAAATCGGGAGTCAGATTCAACATCGGAGGAGTTTTTTCCCATTTCCGCTTCAGCTGAAACACGGAAGCCGAATCACGGGCTATATTCAGCACGGCGTCCGGATATACGGTATCCGGCTCATAACTCTGCTGGTTGGAAGCCGTCCGCATGGTATATTCTCCTTCAAAGTCCATAAATTCCTTTCTTTCTTCTTATTAGTGCAAAGATACAATGTTTTTCCGACACATAATCCAAATCAATCTAAAAAACATTCCCACCCCTGTCGGATGTACTCAATACATAAGCCTCAGTGTCTTCCCGTTCAAGCCTCATTCTCAGTTGCGCTCTGTTTTGCTAAATTCATATTTTCACCTCAAAAAAATGGTACTTCTATTTCTTTTCATAGATTAAAAAGAATATATTTGCAGACAGACCGTTTGGTCTATTTTGTTTATAAAAAAATAGATATGAAACATTTAGCGGAAAAAATAAAAGAATTAATGGCTGCATTCAGCCGTAGCCACTACGAGTATATGATGTTTGAAGAATACGGAATGCCCGATTTTTCTAAATTGTCCGAAGAAGAACGTCTTGATTATGAAATGGACGAACAAGAAAGAAAGGATTCCCTAATCTACATGGCAAAAAAATTGCGTCCTTTAGTACAAGCGTATATTGAAGCGAAGCACCTTCCGGATTATTATAATTCTTTTCTAACAGAAATTACACCATTCTACGAAAAAGAAAGAATGCTAGGTGGTACAGAAGACATGGATAGCGAACTGATACTTGCTTATAGAAAATATTTGAACGCGTTCGATGATTTCAGCATTACAGGTGCTCATAAAGAATTTGAAATTCTGGAGAATATTTTAAACAGTACAGCTACGTTACTTGCAGACTTTGACATACAACCAAAATCCGAACCGGAGGTGTACAAACCTATGATTAATATCTGCAAAACAGCATTTCCTGATAATAAATCTTGCAGCTTCAAATTTCAGAAAACAGCCAAATGCTATAATCCGGATATATTAATACCTTCATTGGAATGCGCAATCGAATTTAAATATGTAAAGGATGAAAAAGAACTCAACAGAACCATGGATGAGATTTTAGCTGATGTCGAAGGTTATAAAGGAAATCCTTCATATTCTGTCTTCTATTCTGTCTTTTATGCAGCAGGTTCCTTTTGTTCACCCCAAAGATTCAATTACATGTGGGAGGAAAAGCATTTTCCGGACAACTGGAAAGGTATTTATGTCCAAGGCAAATGAGGTACGACCTTCGTTAGGTCATCTCATTTAGAAACACTATATTTGCACATGGTCTATACAACAACTCTATGAATAGAGTCAAGATTAGGTATTTCGGTCCGCTCAAGGAAACGGCCTCCGCAATGGACGGATAAATGGAACGATTTTTCTTGGAAACAAACTATATATTGAGAATCGAAAATAGAATAAATATCGAATAATTGGTTGACCTTGCAGTGATTTTCGGCGAAAAACGGAACTCGGGTACGAAAGCCGATGCCTACATTTGCACTGTTAACAAGATGTTTCACTTAATACCAATTTATTTATGGACAATATCCAAAAAATCAAGTTGCTGAATGAGCTGATGTCCAAGGCAACCCCGCAAAATGTAGATTTCACGCCGCACAATGGCAATTATTGTGTGACACTGCTGGCTACGCAACCCATTCACACCTGGGGATGGCAAAAACGTAATTTCAAAATCAAGGGTCGCTTGGAAGAGGGTAAGACAATCTCCGCCGACTTGATAGTGGAAAATGAAATGCTTTTTGGTGTGGCAGACCTGCCGTATGTGGCACACGAGGGCGACCGTACCCCTATCTTCAAGATTATCCGTGCTTCCATCTTCTGCGCTTATGGAGCCTTACAGCTTACGGAACTGCATCGGGGTATGCGGAAAATAGCCTGCACGGACTACCCTTTCAAAAAAACGGATAAGGAAGAACAGATAACGGCGGAAGTCAAGTTTATGAAAAAACTGGCTTCAAGGATGACTGTCCCTGAACATTGTATAAGCGGACGCCCGGTAGTAACCCATCTTACGTCCACCCGCTTGAGAGACGTCATATTGTATAACAAAGAATATGAGCCGGCATTATATGAAAAGATGAAAGGTTCCATTGAGGCGTTATCCCCTTTCATTCCGGCAAAGGACAACGCGGACAATGCGCTTCCGGATGTATTTATCTCCCGCCAAGATTGGGAAAATCCCCGTGACACCTTTGACCATCAGGTGGTCATACTCAACGCCAAAAGCAAAAAGAAGCAACAGTTTTGGTGGGATTACCTGAAACTCAATATTTTTTTGAGTGACTTGGAGTATAAATTCGGTTACTATGTATTAATGAACCGCTGGCAGGTTCCGGTAATTCAAAAGTGGATTGCCGAATACCACGAAAAAGGTTATTTCGAATCCCAACGGGCAAAAGACTACCTTCTTTTTTATTTGAAAGCCAGCGAAAAAGCACCGGTTCGCGTCTTAAACTCCATGGGAGTACAGGTTAAAGTCAAAATGACTCCAAGATAAATTTGATAAATCAGCACTTGTCAAAAGGGAAGGATGAAATGTTTATTAACATAGAGTTTCATCTTTCCCTTTGTTTTTATTCCAAATGTTTTTATTTTTGCAATAAATACCGACTGGACGGTTTATATGAAAAGATTATGATATACAAAACTTGTGCTAAGGAATTGGTCATACCGCTGATTGCAGCAATACCTGAGATTGTCGCAGTTATGTTCGTTGATATCCATTCAACGGATTGACAACAGGCATGATTCGGTTTTCAAATTTTAGATGAAAACAAAATTACGCGGAAGAGTCATAATTTGGGGGGAGTAGTAAGTTAAAAAAGGCATAGAGAATCATCTCATACAATAAATTCCACTTTTCGTTTGAGTTCTTCTCTACGCCTGAATAAAATCCGATTAGTCGGTTTTTATTAAAAGCAAATGTAACAAAAAAAAATAAGACCCCCATATTGCCTGAAGCAAAACTGTCCAAAATAATGGAATTGATTTAAGTATCATACTGTTAACGTATGTAGTTTAACTCTTATTCGCTCCAAACTAAGTATGCAAAAAAGATTGGATATTCAACCAAATGTTCTATTTTTGTTTTTAAAATACATATTTATGAAAGGAACAAAAGGAACAGAAACAAAAGCGTTAATAAGGGAGACCGCATTCAAGTTGTTTCTGACAAAGGAGTATAATATGGTCCCCTTGAAAGATATTGAACAAAGTCTCAACCTGTCAAGAGGTTGTATGTCCTATCATTATCCGACCAAACAAGAATTGTTTATGGATGTGATTGATCAATATATCTTGAGAAAACAAGATGTAGATAATAAAATGCAAAATTCCGAAAGTCTATCACTGCATGATTTTATCAACTATTACATTGACAACGTAAAACGTACAATGGACTATCTATACCAGTTCATATTGCCGAACGCCAATACCAACGGAACAAGGGCTTATATGAGTCTGATATTACAGGCGGAAAAATTTTATCCAAACTTTACAAAAGAAACAACGATAGTTACCCAAAAAGAGCTATTACTATGGGAAAGGATATTGAAACATGCACAAGAGAAAGGAGAAATTGGAACTCAATACAATTGCAAAAATATCGCCAAACAGTTCAAATACGTGTTTTTTGGACAATCTTATAATGATGCGTTGATAAATGGATTGAATATTCCTCTGTTGAAGGAACAGTTTATGTTTATATATAGCTTAATAAAAATATAATTTAAAATGTTAAAGGAAGTTTTTATAACAACAGTAACCTCTTACTTCCCGAATTCTCCGATAGATAATAATTCTATGGAAGATTATTTAGGGTTAATCTCTGGAGTACATTCTCGTGTTAAAAATATTGTACTCAGACAAAATGGAATAAAACAACGTTTTTATGCCGTCAATACAAAGCAGGAAATGACGCATACGAATGCGGAACTGGCACAATTATCGATACAAAAACTTTTAGCGGAAGCTTTACTGCCTCTGCAAGAATTAGAACTTTTAGCATGTGCTACTGCCAGTCCTGACCAAGTGCTGCCTTCACATGCCTCCATGGTACATGGTTTGCTGAAAAATGCTCCAATGGAAATATTTTCAGCGTCTGGTATCTGTTTGTCATGCATTCAAGCTTTCAAGATTGCATATTTAAGCATTTTAGCAGGCAATAAACGTAATGCTGTTTGTAGTTGTTCCGAGTTGGCATCAGCGGGGTTGCTTTCCAAAAATTTTGATGTTGAATACGAAAAATGCGCCAATCTTGGAATACAACCATACATGGCATTGGAAAAAGATTTTCTACGCTTTATGCTGAGTGATGGTGCCAGTGCGGTATTATTACAGGATAATCCGGGTAAAGGAAAAGCTCTACATATCGAATGGGTGGAAATGACTTCGTATGCCAATGAATTGCCGACATGTATGTTTATGGGAGCGGAAAAAGAAAAAAACGGAGAATTGAAAAGTTGGAAAAGTTTCAGCAGTCAGGAATTGACAGACCGCTCACTTTTTACTGTAAAGCAAGATATTAAATTACTGGAAAGGAATGCCGTCCCATATTGGGCGAAACACATAAAATATTGTCTTGAGAAACACAATGTGGCACCGGAATCCATTTCTTATGTACTGCCCCATGTTTCATCCATGTTTTTTTATGATAAGATAATAAATGAATTAAAAGGGATTGGAATCGGAATTGACGAAAGCAAGTGGTTTACCAACCTGTCCAAAGTAGGCAATATAGCCTCTGCCGCCATCTTCGCCATATTGGATGAATTCTGGAAAACACACGAACTGAAGTCCGGTGAAAAAATCCTGTTGCTTGTTCCGGAAAGCGGACGCTTCTCCTATGGAACTGTGTTGTTAAGTGTAGTTTAAGTGTTTAAGTTTGGAAATAAGCAATAAATAGCTTAATTTTGCAAAACTAAAAGATAAAATAGTATAGTATCATATACATCTTTCAAACGAAAAGTGGAAAATTTCAAAGAGAGAAGATGGGATATGACAGCTTGCGCTATATCAAAACATATAGCACGGGTGCGTCGACTTCATCTCTAGGCTTTTCCACTGCCACGTTTGGGTTGTTGATTGCATCTGTGCTATTTTTTATATAATGCAGGTGTGATATGGATCCAAACTTGAAACAGCGGATAATTGACGAGGCGTATGTACTGTTCCTTACCAAAGGCATGAAACAGACTTCATTCTGCGATGTGGCGGCAGCCGTGCATAAGTCCAAAGGCGCGGTCATGCACTATTTTTCATCCAAACGGCATTTGATTGACACTGTCGTGAAAATGCGCTTTTTCCCGGCTTCACAGCTCTCTCCGGAAATGGATTACCTGGAAGGGAGAAGATGGGACGAATTTCTCCGGTCCTACAAAAATCCGATTGAACGGGTAATCGACAGCTTTCCTGAAAAACTGGAGGGCAACGGATTGATGTATTACATGCAGTTCGTATCCTCCGCCAACGAATACATGGACGAATTTCCGCAAATGTACCGCGAACTTCTTGCCAGGGAACAGGATTTTCTTTTCAATGCGGTCGTTGTCATTCACAAGCAGTCTGTGGACGACACACAGGCATTCAGCCGGCAATTGTTCGAAAATTCCATAGGAAAGACTTTTGGAGCACTGCTTTTTCAAATACAATAATCGCTTCTCTTCGCTTAAAAGCCGTATTTTTCTAATGTAAACGGCACATTTGCCTTGCATTTGAATACTTTTTCTTTTGTTATTATTTGGAAAGGTTTATCTTTGCGGACAATAAAAATACCGACTGGTCGGTTTTTATTGTCCGCTTGTTTAAAACTGGTATAACAAATGTAAAAAGGCTCATACATTGATAAATTGGAACAGACTGATAAGAAAGACTTCACACCCGCGGTCGCTTCTTGCCAAGATTGCGGCGGGGTATATCACCGTGCTCCTGACGGTTGGCTGTATCATATATATAGGTATCCACGAATGGCGGGAAATCAAATCAATAGAAACGAATGTCCGGCAAATAAACAGACAAAAGCGTACCATACGCAATGTATATATGAAAATGCTTGAACTCTCTTTGTTCTGCGACACATTCACGGAGTGGGACGAGAAGGACTTCAACACGTACCTGAAACAGAAATCGGCCGTTGACAGCCTGCTGTACGGTTTACAGGAACTGCATCCCAACGCCGGGATAGACAGTATCCGCATCTTATGGAGGGACAAGGAACAGTCCATGCTGCAAATCAAGGAGATTATGCGCAAGCAGCAGCAAGCCGGCAGGGAAATAACCGGGCAACTTTCGCAAATGGCCGGACAAAGCCTCCCGAAAAAGACAGGCAGGAAGGGAGGGTTCCTGAAAAGGCTGTTCGGGAAAAAAGAGAAGACGGAAACCTCCCCGAACGCGTCCGCACTCCATGTCCTCAACAGGACCATTGCGGACAGACAGCGGCAATATGCGCTCCAGTTCTCCGAGCAGGCACATATCCTCGCCTCCCGCAACAGGTTGCTCAACGAGCAGCTTCAACAGGTTATCAGACACATGGACAGGAACATTCAGTCGGAGATACAGCAGCGGGAGGAGAAGCTGGGCAGTACAGGCGAACGGTCACTGACTATAATTGCCGGACTGGTGGTAGTCATGTTCCTGCTGCTCGGAGGTTCCTACATGATTATACACCGGGACATGGCACGCATAAACCGCTACAAGAAAAGGCTGGAGGAAACAATCGGGCAATTGGAACATACCGTTGCCGAAAACGAGGAGCTGATTGCGGCAAGAAAAAGAATCATGCTGACCGTGACCCATGACCTGCGTACACCGCTTACGACAATCAACAGCTATGCGGAACTGCTCGCGACGGAGAAAAAGATATCCAAACGGAAAGAATACAACCGGACGATACGCCGGGTGGCGGGACACATGGAGGCCATGCTGAACACTTTGTTGGGATTTTTCCGGCTGGAGAGCGGAAAGGAGGAGGTCGATCCGGTTCCGTTCAGGCTGCATACCGTCATCGAGACGCTGGAAGCGGATTTCATGCCGCTGGCGGCGGACAAGAACCTCTTCCTGAATATGGAGAGTCCAAGGGACAGGGTGGTCATCGGGGACAAGAAACGGATTGTCCAGATAGGACATAACCTGTTGTCAAACGCCATCAAGTTCACGGAGCGGGGAACGGTCACATTACGCCTTCGGTTCGACAATGAGACCTTGCAGCTCTCCGTTGAGGATACCGGTACAGGGATGAGCGCGGAGGAGCAGGCACGCGTTTTCACCGCTTTCGAACGGTTGCCCAACGCGATGGCCGAGGAGGGCGTGGGACTGGGGCTCTCCATTGTCAAGGAGCTGGTCGGACTGTTGGGAGGCACGATAGAACTGACAAGCAGAAAAGGGTCCGGAAGCTGCTTCACGGTGCTCCTGCCTGTGTCAGCTGCGGAGGACACGGCAAAGAAAGAAAACGACACCCGGCCTTTCGTACAGCCTTTTACCGTTGTGGCATTGGACAACGATACCGTCCTGCTGGCCGCCGTCAAGGAGATGTTTGCGCACCATGGGGTGATGTGCACGACATGCGGGTGCGTACGTGACCTGATGGAATGTATCCGCCGTCAGAACTATGACCTGCTGATTACCGATCTGAAAATGCCGCAGATGAACGGGTTCGACGTGCTGAAACTGCTTCGCACAGCCAATGTGGGAAACTCGCGAACCATTCCGGTCATTGCGGCCACCGCTTCGGGAGGCTGCAATACGGCGGACCTGCATGAGGCGGGGTTTTCGGCCTGCCTGAAAAAACCGTTCTCCGTGGAGGAGCTGCTGCAAGTCTGCACGGGATGCCTGGGTGACGAAAGGCAGCAGGAGCAGGTCGATTTCCATGCGTTGCTGGAGTATGGCGACAGGCTGGAAATGCTGGAAACGCTTATCAGGGAGACAACGGACGATATCGCGGCGATGGCGGAAAGTGCGGAAAGGAACGATTGTGAGTCGCTCAGGGAATGGACCCACCACCTGAGCAGTTCCTGGGAGATAATCCATGCCGGCAAGCCCCTGCGGGACCTGTTCATGCTGCTTCAGGAGGACGGGGAATGTTCGGCGGAGGAGTTCGGCCGGGCGGTCCGGAAAGTACTGGACAAGGGAAAGGAAATAATTGATTTGGCACAACAGGCAAAGGAAAGCTATGAGAGTGATTGTGGTTGAGGACAATATATTGTTCTGCGATTATATCTGCAATTTCTTGCAGAATGCCGATTACCAGACAGTGAAGGCATACCGGCTGGCACAGGCGCGGCAGGTCATCGCCCGTTCCGTCCGGGAGGATGACATCGTGCTGGCCGACCTGAGACTGCCGGACGGGGAAAGTACCGCACTGCTGGAATGGATGAGGGAACAGGGCTACACCCATCCGTTCATCATGATGACGAACTATGAGGAGATACACACGGCTGTACATGCCATGAAACTGGGAGCGGAGGATTATATCCTCAAACCGCTGCTCGAAGACAAGCTGCTCCCCGCACTGAAAAAGATAAGGATGGCGGACGAGGCATTCGCCAAAGTGATTTATGAACGCAAGAGCGCCGCTTTCCGCGAGCTGGACCGCTACATCCGCCTGGTTGCCCCCACGGACATGACGGTGCTCATACTCGGAAATACTGGGACGGGCAAGGAGCATTTGGCGGGCAAGATCCACAAGCGGAGCCTGAGGGCGAACAAGCCGTACATAACCGTGGATTGCGGAAGCCTGTCAAGGGAATTGGCGGCATCCGCCTTTTTCGGCCATGTCAAAGGGGCGTTCACGGGGGCGACGAATGAAAAACCGGGATATTTCCAGGAAGCGCGGGGAGGCACGTTGTTCCTGGACGAGGTGGAGAATCTGCCGGTAGAAATACAACAGATGCTGTTGCGTGCGATGGAGGAACGGAGGTACCGCCCCGTGGGCGGAAGGCAGGACAAGCGGATGGACGTGCGCGTCATTGCCGCCACCAACGAGGACTTGCAGGATGCCGTCGCGGAAAAACGCTTCCGGAAGGACCTGCTATACCGGTTGCAGGATTTTACAATCACCGTGCCCACGTTGCAGGATTGCCTGGAAGACATACTCCCGCTGGCTGATTTTTTCCGTATCCAGTCTGCCGGACAACTGGGAAAGGAGATTCCGGATTTTGACGAGGCGGCAAAAAAAATATTGCTGGGCTACGGCTGGCCGGGGAATGTCCGTGAATTGAAACAGGTTGTCCATGCGGCGGTGCTGATATGTGGCGGAAAACTGATAACCCCTCAGTGCTTACGGTTGCAGCAGGCGGGAAAGACCATATTGAATCTTGCGAAGGAAGAAAAGATAAACAACTGCCTGCTAAAAGACGAACAGCGGAATGCGGAACAGATCAGAATGGCGGTCACCATATCCAAAGGCAACCTGACACAGGCGGCAGCCTTGCTGGGCATCAGCCGCCCGACCCTTTACAAGAAAATGGGCATGTACGGGATTACCAAGGAACAGGTCTGAAAGGACCGGATAATAATATACAGGACAGTTTCCCCTTCCATCAAAGGAAAATCGAACCGGTCTTGCCAGCCGCATTTTCCACACTCTTTTCGTGGCAATTTTCCTTGCGGCTGGCGCCGGGGAAAATTGCCGCGAAAAAGAATGCGGCGGCAATCCCGCTTCGATTTGAAGGATGATTACAGGGGCAAACTGCGACCGACGTGACGCACGGGCAATACATACAGGAGATATTCCGGAGGAGCCGTTTCTTATATTCCCTGAAAATCAAATACTGACCATACCATATCCCGTTCCGCCTGAAATCTTCTTATAAGTATATGACGGACCACAAGAAAAAACAGGGGGCTTCAGCTCCCTCTGTTCTGCATGGGCCGCTGTACCCGCTCCTTTTTTCTTCCGTGCCATGCACGCCGTTTGTCCTTTTCCCTGCGGTACGTCCCCTCGCCTGCCCATACTCTTTTTTTCCTGCCGTCCTTGTGTTTCCTACTTGTTTTGAAGCACCTTTCCGGACATCTGATGACATCTGATGACGTTCGATGTCACCTTTTTGAAAATCAGCATTTTATCCAAAATATCCTCATACATTTGAAGTGTCAAAGCGATTCATTAACCTCAAAAAGATGATGTATGGCACAAGAAAAGAACATGAACGAGAAACCCAAACGGACCAGGAAACCGAAGGCGAAAGACGAGGCCCTTCCGGTGGAGCAGATTACCGAACTGATGCTGGTTCACAACAAGAACGATCCGAAAGCGGGCGTGCGGGCGGTCAGCGGAATCGACGGACAAGGAAAGGTGAAAACTGTTCCGGCGGATGAACGGAACGAGAATTCATTCCTGAAATTCGACAAGAACTCAAGTATCCTTGAGAATTTCATCAAGAATTTCTGGAGCCAGCTCAAGAACCCCACGCATTTCCGGCTGATCCGCATGACCGTCCACGATTACAAGATGAACAAGCAGGCCATCAAGGACCTGGCGGAAGGAAAACAGACGGACGCGGTGAAGGAGTTCCTCAAGCGCTACGAAATCCGTCCCAAAGAGAACAGGAAGGAACAGAATGTAAACCAAGAAAAAACAGAAACGATGGCAAAAAAACAACAGCAACAGCCGCAACAACCGCAGGAACCCCTGCAACAGAGCGAGGTGCAACAGGCGGCGCAAGGCGCGCAGCCGCAGGTACCGCAGGCGGAACAACAGCCGCAGGCACCGCGTTACCGCTACAACGAAGACATGATTGACTGGAACGCACTGGAAAAGATCGGTGTTTCCAAAGCGTCGCTCGAACAGGAGGGGCTGCTTGACTCCATGCTGAAAGGCTACAAGACGAACAAACTGGTACCGCTTACGCTGACATTGGATGCCGCCACCATCCGTATGGACGCGCGCCTTTCACTGATACCCATGCAGAACGGACAGGTCGGGCTCGGCATCCACGGCATACGCAAGGAGCCGCAGCTGGAACGCCCGTACTTCGGGCATATCTTCACCGAGGAGGACAAGAAGAACCTGCGCGAGAGCGGCAACATGGGACGTGTGGCGGAACTGAACCTGCGCGGAGGCACGACGGAACCCTGTCTGATCTCCATCGACAAGAACACCAACGAACTGGTAGCCGTCCGCCAGGAGCATGTCTACGTGCAGGATGAGGTAAGGGGTGTCAAGTTGAGTCCCGACGAGATACAGACCCTCAAGAACGGCGGACAGGTGTTCGTGGACGGGATGATTTCCAACAAGGGGAAAGAATTCAGCGCGACACTACAGTACAGCGCCGAACGCAGGGGGCTGGAGTTCATCTTCCCCAAGGACCAGGCGTTCAACCAGCAGTCCCTCGGCGGGGTACAGCTCTCGCCCACCCAGTTGAAAATGCTCAGCGAGGGGCACACCATCCTGGTCGAGGACATGAAACGCAGGAACTCCGACGAGGTGTTCTCCTCATTCGTCACGCTGGACAAGGTGACGGGACGTCCGAACTATACCCGCCACAATCCGGAGACAGGCGAAATCTACATCCCGAAGGAGATCTGCAACGTGCAGCTCACCCACGAGGACAAGGAGCTGCTCCGCAAGGGACAGCCGGTCTATCTGGAAAACATGATCAACCGCAAGGGAGAGGAGTTCTCCGCCTTTGTCAAGCTGAACATGACCACCGGCAACCCGCAATACTCCCGTACCCCGGACGGGTTCAACGAGCAGCAGGCGCCGCGCATCCCGGCGGAAGTGTACGGCCATGTGTTCACCGCACAGGAGAGGGCAAACCTCCAGGACGGAAAGTCCATTCTCATTTCCGACCTGAAAAGCAACGGAAAACAGTTCAGCTCCTACCTGAAAGTCAACCCCGGTTCCGGGCAGTTGCAGTATTTCCAGGACAATCCGGATGTCCGGAGGGACACTTCCCGCCGGGCGACACAGGCGGACAACGCCCAACAACAGGAGCAGAAGAAAAGCGCGAAACAGGCCATGTAGGATGATACCGGAAATGACAGAGAAAATGACTTTACAAACAACCCCAAAATCAAGAAACGTATGAATACGAATCAGAAGACCCGCCTCAAGGCGGAAGATATGGAGTGGAACGTTCTGAAGACCCTCGGGCTCAGCAAGGAACAGCTGGAGGCGGACGGCAGTATGGAGCGGTTGCTGCAAGGCATGGAGACGGAAGCCATTCCGTTGAAGTTCCGTACCCCGGTCATCGACCTGAGCATGGACGCCACATTGAGACTGGTACCCGGACCCGGTGGAAAACCGGTCCTGGAAATCAAGGGAATCAGCCCGGAAAAGGAACCGGAAGCATAAGACGGAAGAAGTCGGACACATACTCCGTGCCGGACGGTACGGAGTACATAAAAAGAAAAAAAGAATATGATTGCAATATTGACTGACAAGCCCAACGTGGGCAGAGAGATAGCAAGAGTGGTAGGCGCCCATAAGAAAGAGAACGGTTACATGACCGGAGGCGGCTACATGGTGACATGGACATTCGGCAACATGCTTTCCCTGGCTATGCCGAAGGATTCCGGAAAAGCGAGGGTGGAATGGGAGGATTTCCCGCTGGTCCCGCCTCCTTACCTGACGGTGAAGAACATGAAGACGGATACCGGATGGAATCCCGACATCAACGCGGTGCTCCAACTGAAAGTGATAGCCAAAGTGTTCGACGCATGCGACACGATCATTGCGGCCACCGACGCCTCCCGCGAGGGGGAAATGCTGTTCCGCCACCTTTACCGCTTCCTCGGATGCAAGCAGCCTTGTCTCCGCCTCTGGATCTCGTCACTGACGGATGAGGCCATTCTGGAGGGCATGGCGAACCTCCGCCCGTGCCATCAGTTCGACAACCTGTTCCTGGCGGCAGACAGCCGCAACAGGGCGGACTGGATGCTGGGAGTCAATTCTAGTTACGCCGTGTGCAAGGCGGTAGGCTTCGGAAACAACTCGCTGGGCAGGGTGCAGACACCTGTGCTGGCGGCCATAAGCGGACGTTATCGGGAAAGGGAGAACCATATAGGTGCCGACAGCTGGCCGGTATTCATCAGCATCTGCAAAGACAACCGGATAATCAAGATGCGGCGCACCGAAGATTTTGAGGAGCATCGGAATGCGACGGAGCTGTACGAGGACTGCAAGGCGGCACGGAAAGCCCGCATCACGGCGGTCAGCCGCAGGACGGAGGAGGTTCGGGCTCCGGCTCTGTATGACCTGACCGGACTTCAGACGGATGCGAACCTCTACCATGGCCTGACCGCCATACAGGTGCAGGAAATCACACAGAGCCTGTATGAGAAGAAACTGATTTCCTATCCGCGTACCGCCTGCCGGTTTTTGCCGGAGGATGTGTATGCCACGCTTCCCGCCGTCATGGAAAGGATGCTGGCGTGCAAGGAGTTCCGGACGTATGCGGACCGGCTGGATATTGCCGGCGCAAAAGCCGTCGTCAACCCGCTGAAGACGACGGAGCACCATGCCATCATCATCACCGGCATGCCACCCGGTGACCTGGCCAGGGAGGAGATGCAGGTCTATACGCTCATCGTAGGCAGGATGCTCGAAGCTTTCTCGCCATCCTGCAAGGTGGAATACACCACGGTCGATGCGGTATGCGCCGCACAGAAATTCCGTACCCGGACATACCGCATACTGGAAAAAGGATGGACCGGTGTCTTGGGACGTGAAAACCTCATCGCAGAAGAGGGCTTCTCCTGTCTCTCCCTTCCCGAACTGTCCCGGGACGAACTGGTAGAGGTGGCCGGTTGCAGCATCATCCGCAAGAGAAACCTGCCGCCCTCCCCCTATACGGACGCGGAACTGGTCGGATTCATGGACAGGAACGGACTGGGAACGGTAGCCACACGAGCCAACATCATCCGCACCTTGCTCGAACGCAAATATATCCGTTATTCGGGGAAATACGTCATTCCGACTCCCAAGGGGCTCTTTTTCTACGAAACGGTACGGGGCATGAAAATAGCCGACGCCTCCCTCACCTCAGGCTGGGAAGCGGAACTGGCACAGATAGAGCGGGGCGAACGGACACCGGAGGAATTTCTGGACGGTGTACTGGAACTGGTGAAGGGGATCACCGGTGAAATCCGCCGGATACAACGGCCGGAGGAATGACCCGAGGAGGTTTACCGGCCATCCGGATTTCAAACTGACAAAAGAGGAAAGAGGTACAGGCATCATCAGAGGTCCGTGCCTCTTTTCTTTTTTAGAGATCCGGCCTGATTCCGGTCCGGACAAAACGGCAGGATAGTTTTTCCGCTTTTAAGCGGCAAAGGTCTTGGATTGCCTCATTATTTGCTGCAAGGCGGCCCCTTTCAGGGGCTTGGTTGGGGAAAGAAAATCATCCTCGCTCCGCTCCGGTATTTTCTTTCCCCAAGCCTTGCGCAAAAAGGCAATCCAAGGGCCGGGAGCCTATAAAATCGGGAAAACATATCCCGATGGGATTATTCATACTTAAAATTATAAAGAACATGAAACTGCAACTCATCGAAAAAATCAGCAGACAAGCGGTAGCGCTGGTCCTGCTCGCAGGAATATGCCTGCTTTACAGCAAGGGGATCGTCCCTGTGTACACCACCGTCCTGTTCCTCTTCTCGGGAACAATCATCGGATTCTTTTTCAGGACACTCTCCTTTGTCATAAAAATAATTCTTGTCCTGCTTCTGGCAGGCATATTCGTATAACCTTCAATCCTTTAAAGACATGAGAACAGCGACATTTTCTTCCCCGGCTCCGGTCATGCCGGCCGCATGGCCCGCCACACACCGTATCAGACCTGTTAGAAAACGTATCCCCGGCACGGTGGACGGACCGAAACATATCGGTTACTATCTGGAACCGTTGAGAGGCATCGCCTCAAAACCCGACAGGCGGCAAATCCTGAAGGATTTCTTTAACGAAACGAATGTATAACACTTAATATTTTACCACTATGTTTTTTCAAGCTATCAACCGAATGATTACAGCCGGCACTGACCTGAGTTTCAGTATCCGGCAAGTCAACAACCGTCTGACCGTGGCTGTCATGCCCCGCCGCACCGGACTGAAAGGCGAAGCCGGGGGGCAAATCGTCCCCCTGGTATTGAACGGCACTCCGGAGGAACTGGATGCGGAGTTCCTTCAAGCCATCAGCACTCCCGTACAGAAAGCGCAGGGCATCCTCACCAACCTGGAGACATTCGAAAAACAGGCGGAACAGGCGGCGTCGCAGAACAAGGGCGCCAAATCCCCACTGGAAAAGGAACCGAAGGAGGTCAGGGAAAAACGGGAGAAAATGGAAAAATTGCTGAAAAAAGCGGATGAGGCGACCGCCTGCAAACGCTATTCCGAGGCACTGACGTGGCTCAGGCAGGCGAAGGCACTCGCCACGCCTGAAAAACAGAAGGACATTGACGCAAAAATGGCGGAAGTGCAGAAAAAAGCCTCCGAGGGAAGCCTTTTCGGAGAGGAACCGCTTATGCAGGCGCCACAACCGCGACAGGAAGCACGACCGCCGTACAGGCAAGACGGACAGGCGCAGATTTTCGAGCCGGAACCGGCAGCAGCCATGCCGCAAAACGTACCGCAACAGCAGCCTCCGCAACCGGTACAATATGCACAGCCTGCCCCATCGGTCCAATATGGAACGGACGGAAGACCGGCTTACCCTCATCCTTATGCGGAACAACGGGGACAGATGCCCCCCGGACAGCCCGTGCAGGCATCGCAGTCCATGCCGCAAGCCATACAGTTCCATCAGCCCGTACACATGCCGCAGCAGACCGTGTACGGAGGACAATGGCAGCAGCCGGTCCCGGCGCAACCGCAGAATGTCCCCGTACAGGCCGCACCGGGAGACAACGGGAACCGTGAGTACAGGTCACAACCGCAGCCGGCGGAAATGTACAGCTTTGACAAGGATGACGAATGTGACAGGGAACTCCTCCGGGAGGACCCTTATGCCGAATATCTTGACTTTCCGGAAGAATACCGGATGAAAGATGAGGCGCAAATGGAAACGGTATGTTGTTAAACCTTATAAAAACAAAAAAATTATGGCACTTGAAATCAAAGGATTGCAGAGGATATTCAAAATGAAGAAAAATTCTATAGAAATGGAGCTGGCAGATCCGGACAGCAACATGTCCCCTTCCGAAGTGATGGACTTCTATTCCATGACCTATCCCGAACTGACCACGGCTACCGTGCACGGGCCGGAATGGGAGAATGACAGGACGGTTTACCGGTTCAAGACAACCATCGGGACAAAAGGATAGGGATATGGCGAAAATAAAGAGAAACAACCAAAAGAAGGAAACATGCAGATTATTACCGAAATCCCTGACGGAAAACCTGGCAGGCCTGATTATCAGGGAAGCCGGTTCCTCAAACGTCAGCCGGGGTGTGACCTCCCGAAAAAGACGGAGGTTGCCACCGGCAGAAAGCCTAATGCTTTTCTGACCGGGAAAGTTCCCCCCATTGCGACCGATTATTACATGGAAAGCAATACGGATGAAACCGAAACAAATCTCACGACATCCGAGAATTTTGACTTCCTCTACCGGTCGGCATTAAGATATGCCGGACTGGCGGGGATAAAACTCCCTTTCCGTCCGCGGAAAGGGGGCAGTCCCCGCATGAACATCGCCGGACTGTACCGGGCAATGGACGAGGCGCTGCCCGAACAGGTCAATCTGGAGGAAAAGGCGGGAAGGCTTTACTTCTGCCTGTACAGGTTTCATGAATGGCCGGATTACACATTGTTCTGGATTCCCATTGACTTCATAGAGAAAATCTCCGTACCGGTACGGGGTATCGTCCGCGAGTTCATCCGCCGGTTCATCCGGCACCACGGATTGAACATGGTCAATGAAACATGGTATTACGAACTGGCACTGGAAGAACTGCGTGACTGGAAGAACCGTGACCCGGACGCCTCGCCGCAGGAAGTCAGGCGAAACAACCTGCTGGCGGAATCCTATGAAAACGGAAAAATCTCAAAAGCGCTCAAGCGGATGGAGGGAAAGCCGTTCTGCATACGGCTGGAGGACAAAATACGGGAATGCCGGACAGAAACGAAGACGGAACGGGAACTCCTCGGACTGGTAAGCGAGGGGCTGGAACTGATAACACCGGACAGCCCGTGTCTCATACAGTATTATTACGACTGGGCGTATGAGAAAGAACCGAATTTTCCACCGATAGAACTTGGCACCCAAATCATGCTGGCATACTCCAACAATGATATGCTGGCAGAAAACATGGAGTCTTATTTCAATTCGGACTGCCGTGAAACCTATACCATCACCCCGGTCACATACATGTACCTGACACCGGAAACGGACAGGCTGTTCCACATGGACGATTACCCGGAAAGACTCTCAAAGTGGATACAGAGGTTCATGCAGCATATAAACAAATCCTTTTAATTTCCCAAATCAAAATTTCAAATCAAAAATCAGATAAAGATGAACGAACTGACCAAGAAGATGCAGGAGATAATGGTGCCCAAAGCGGCGCTCATCGCCTATGAATACAGGGAAAGCACTTATACAACCGGAAAGAATTACCTTGAGCTCCGTCCCATCAACCAGGCGGGCAGAATGGAAGCGGGCATTCCGGTCACGTATGAGTTCATGAACGCCCTGGTGGAATCCTATTCGGACGAAAGACAGAATGTACCCCACGGCAGGATGCCTTCCAACATGTTATGGTGCGACTCCCGGAAAGGGCATGAGAAATATATATGGTACAACCCGCCGGGGAAACGGAGGATGTTCTTCAAGGACAGCCTGAACATCAAGGATGGCGTATTCCATCTGCCGGGAGTTGTCTACATCATTGAAAACGAGAGAATGACAATATTCGCCTACAAGGGACGGATGCCGGAAGAGGACACACCGCTTTATCTGGCGCCTTTCTTCAATGTGACGCGCGGAAGTGTGTGCCTGGGCAGCTCCACATTGAAGAAACCGGAAAATATGGACTTCCACGCACTTCTGGAATATTGGGAGAAACGCTTCTGGCTCAGCGAATTCTCGCACCTGGGAGGAAGTGAAAATCCGACACGCGGCAATCTGGTCTTGGTAACGGAGCAGGCACGGGAGCGGTCGTTCAACAATGACGAGCTCAAACCGGCAAACAAACAGCTAAAAGATATACTGTCATGAGAAAGATACATTATACAGACCAATACCTCCTCAATCCCTATCATCCGGTAACCGTTTTCGTAATCGGGGCAGGAGGCACAGGCTCCCAGGTCGTCACCGGCCTGGCACGTATGGGCATGGCATTGCAGGCGCTCGGCCATCCGGGACTGCATGTCACGGTTTTTGACCCCGATACCGTTACCGAAGCGAACATCGGACGCCAGTTGTTCAGCGAGGCGGAAACCGGACTGAACAAGGCGGTGGCGCTTGTCACCCGTATCAACCGGTTCTTCGGCTACGCCTGGGAAGCGGAAGGAAGCAGTTTCCCGTCAAGGCGGAAACACGACGGTGGCAGCCCCGGACTGGCGAATATAATCATTACCTGCACGGACAACATCCGTTCCCGGCTTGACTTGTGGAGACTCCTGAAGCACCACAGGAAGAATACGCACAATGACGAAAAGACACCGATTTACTGGATGGATTTCGGCAACGCCCAGACAACCGGGCAGGTTCTGATAGGCAATATCCGGAACAAGATACATCAGCCCGCCTCCAACGAGTACCACACCATACCCAGAATGAATGTGATTACCGAGGAGACAAGTTATTCCACCATTGAGGAGAAGGAATCCGGACCGAGCTGTTCGCTGGCGGAAGCATTGCAGAAGCAGGACCTCTTCATCAACTCCATGCTGGCACAAACCGGCTGCGACATCCTCTGGCGCATGTTCAGGGAAGGAAGGACCTTTTACCGGGGGGCTTATCTCAACCTTGACACATTGCGGGTGAATCCCATCCCGGTATAACACGGAAAAGAGAGTGTCATAATGACCGAATTGAAAAATCCAGAGGGTGTCAAAATTAAAATGACTCTTTGAAAAGCTACAGATTGCAACTGCAAGACCTGAAAAGAGCCGTATCAAGCTCTGTTTTGAGCAATGATACGGCTCTTCTTTTTGCCTTTAAGAATGTTCAAGTTTCAAATCAAAAGCTCATCCGGGCTAAACTGGAGTTTCGGTCACTCTTTATAAAAAACGTTCAGCGTTTCAACCGCACGGCGCCCGCCACCCCTTTTTCCGTCCGGACCAGCTCATAACGCTCCAGTTTCTCATACAGTTTTCCCAAAGTCTTGCAACCGTATCTTTTTATCTTGAACTTGGGCATCATCCTCTTCAGGGCGGTTCCGATCAGTGAGAGAGGAACTTCCGTCTTACCGTCGGCAGCCTCCTCGAAAGCCCTGTCAAAATATTCCATGTCCCGCCGGAGAAAGAACCCGGGCGTATTCTCCACCGGCTTCCCTTCCATACGGTCCGCATACAAAAATTCAGTACAGGCGCGTACCAGCGGTGCCGGGGTCTTGCTTTCACCGTATCCCAACACCGGCAGGCCGGCTTCCCGTATCCGCTGGGCAAGCAGGGTATAATCACCGTCGCTGGCAACCAGGCAAAAACAGCCGGCAAGTCCGTCACGCAGAATATCCATCGCGTCTATGACCAGGGCAATGTCCGTGGTGTTCTTCCCGGAGGTAAAGGAAGAGGCCTGTACCAGGCGGAAACCGTGTTCTCCGGCGGCATCCTTCCAGCCGGAAAGCGATTTCCGCGTCCAGTCGCCGTATATCCGTCTGATAATGGCATTTCCGTGGCGGGAGACAAACCCCATCACATCCTCCAAATTCTCGAAGGATGCGTTGTCACCGTCCACCAGGACCGCCACCGCATATTTCATATCCGTCTTCATAACATGTATTTCAGGTACAAAGTTAACATAACTTCCTCATAGTAAAATAAAACATATTCTATTTTTTCTTCCCACGCTGTTGCAGGAACTCCTGTACATCCGAACTGCGATAAAAGTTCTTCCCGTTCTCATCCGTCTGATAATACCGGATCAGCCCTTTCTCCCGGTAACGGGCCACTGTCCGCAACGACACCCCGAGCAGTCTGGCCAGGTCATAGTTGTCCAGCAGCTTGTCACCATCCATGCAGTCCTTCACACGCATCATACTGTCCAGCTTCTTTTCCATCCGGTCAAACCCTTCCACTATGGTCATAATCATTTTCTCAAGCACTTCATTGTCTATATACATCATGGCATGTCTCTCCTGTATTTTAAAGGTTATTACTGGAATACCCTTTCTTGTGCGCACTGTAAGAGTATATGCCATTCATAGTGAAAAAAACGTGCCGTCAGCCGGCACTTCATAAAAATCTTAAACGAATATCCTGATTATAAAATAATTAGAAAAGAATACAAATTTTATTCCGCGTCTTATTGTAAAAAACAAAGTGTAAAGTTGTAAAAGGTGTATTGTAAACTTTACAAGTCATACCAGCCGTCTTACTTTCCTGTCAGCAGTGCCGATAAATGATGTTTCCAGACAACCCGTCTGACTGTTGCCGGCGGGGGCATCCGGAACGTACGGGCCAGAAAGACAGCGCCTGTCACTATGGCGCCGACCCTTTCCAAGTTATGGGCATACTCCAACAGGCTGTCACCGCTGGTCAGCAGGTCATCCACGATTACGACCCGTTTTCCCCGCAGCCCCCTCGCCATCATGTAATTGGCCGTATCCACTCCGGAACGTCTTCCGGAAGTGTGTTTGCTCTCCCTGTCTTCCGTGATACATATCAGATCCAGCCCTGACCGGGCATAGCCACCGGACTCCAGAAAAGCGGCTATACCGGAAAAACGTCGATGGTAGCGCCGGGAAGTGCTGCATGGCATAAACATGGCGGTCACATCTCCGGTAACGGAAAGAATCCGGAACGCCTGCGAGAAACAATTCCGGCATGGGTCTCTCCCTTCCTTGAAATCATACACCTTCCGGACAAATCCGGACTGGTCGTCACAAAGCCAGTTTTCATAACGCTGAGGAAAATAATATCCGGCAAACACACAGCGGATTCCCCTGAATTCAAACAAGCGTAACGGCCGGGTCTTGTCAAACCGTTCGGGATAAGTCAACGCATACAACAAGGGTGCATGACGGTTTCCCGCTATTATGGCATACCGCATCAGCTTTTCCCTCTCCTCTCTCCCGCAGCAGGCGGCCGCATATTGGCAGAACGCCTTCCCACACATTCTTCTCCAATACCGGGCATACATCCAGAGTCCGATAAAAACCGATATCACCGACAAATGTAAGCATTCGATAAACTCCCCCTTTCATTCTAAAAATGTGATATTACTTTTGTAATCAAAGTAAAAAAGCTCAATTGTTATGTCACATCAATGGACCATGGAAGATTTTGAATCTATTTATTCCCGTTTCAAGTCGAGCGGACTGTCAGTTATGGATTTTTGTTCGAATGAATGTATTCGTCCCAAACGTTTCTACGAGTGGCGTTCCAAGCTGTTGCGCAAAGGCGGCTTTATCCCGGTAAAGGTAAACAGTAAGGGCCAGGTCAGTCTTCCCCATAAGGAGAAATCCCTGCTGTCTGCCCCTCCGGTCAGCCCGTCGCCAATTCCCCAGCCGCTATGTGAGATCTCCTATCCCAATGGCGTCACAGTCCGCTTGAACAGCCCTTTGTCACCGGAGGTATTGCAAACCCTGATATTTTTGAATTCAAACCGTTAGCCTATGTTTTCTTTGAATGAATCCAACAGATATTATCTTTACCCGTATCCGACAGACATGCGTAAGAGTTTTTATACGCTTAGCGGCATCGTGACCAACCAGATGGGAAAGAATGTACGGGACGGTGACGCTTTCATTTTTATCAATGCGAATTGTACCTGTATGAAAATCCTCCATATGGAATATGGTGGTCTGGTGATATACCATATGAGGCTGGAACATGGGCACTTCCATCTGCCGGTCATAAATACGGAGGAAGGTCGGATTAAAGCGATTGAAACCTTCTGGAATGACCTTGTGATGATGGTTCAAGGAATGGACGGCAGCAAGGTCAGGCGTTATAAAAGGAGTGGTTTCCATGGGTTGTAGTTGTAACAAATTATAACATATACAATGCCGTATTCCGGCTGTTTTTTAGTATCTTAGCATCATATTTAAACGATTATGCCAACCGATAAGGAATTACTGATAAAGGATCTCATGCACAAATGCGACTGTCTGTATAGAGAAAACAGCCGGTTGAAGGAGATGGTGTCCACGCAGCCCCTTAAAGCTGCGGACAAAGAGGTGTATGAGGCTTTATTGTCTGACAAGGATGCCATAATCGCCCAAAAGGAAGCAAAAATCAACAGTCTGGAGCAACGTGTATCCTATCTTGAACGGCAGTTGTACGGTAAGAAGGCGGAAAAGTTCATAAAGCCTGACGCCCAGGACCGCTGGCTGGATTTTGAAGGCTTTGACATGCTTCCCCAGGAGGCTGAAGCCGCAGAAGAAGCAGAAAAGGAGTTGAAGGCTACCAGAGAAGCGATCATCGCCCGTAAAAAAGCGGGGAAGCAGCATCCTGCGAGAAAATCCCTTCCGGAGAATCTTGAGCGTGAGGTGGTCCATATATATCCCGAAGGGTATAATCCGGAAGAGTGGACGCTCCTTCCCGGAGAGGAAGTGACCGAGATCCTTATGCACGAGCCCGAGAAGTTCTATATCCGCAGGATAGTGCGCCATACAGCCAAACGGAAGGGTACAAACGAGTTCAAGACCGGCCCGCTTCCCGTCATGCCAATAGCAAAGAGCTATGCCTCTGCCTCATTGCTGGCAGACATGATGATAGGGAAATATGTGGATCACATACCGTTCCACAGGCAACTGGAACAGTTCAAACGTGTGGGGGTACATCTCCCCGCGTCAACGGTCAACGACTGGTTCAAGGATGTGGCGGATTTGCTAAGGCCCCTTTACTTCCGATTATGGGAGCTGGTGATGCAGACTGACTACATACAGTCGGATGAAACGACAATCCCCGTGATGAATGACGAGAGACACAAGACGGTCAAAGGTTATATCTGGCTTGTGCGCAGTGTCATGACCGGACGTCAGTTCTTTTACTATGACAAGGGTTCCCGAAGTGGAAAGGTGGTGCTGAAACTCTTCGGCAAGTTCCGGGGAGCCATACAGACGGACGGATACGAAAGGTACGAGATGCTGGACGCCAAGAAAGGTATTATCCTTCTTGGCTGTTGGGCCCATGCACGCAGACATTTTTGGGAGGCAAGAAAGAATGACATGCAGCGTGCCGACTATGCGCTCGCACAGATACAGTTGCTTTATGACGTGGAGCGTAAGGCTGACGATGAACGCCTGACTTACGAACAGAGGGCTGAACTTAGGGCACGTCTTGCATATCCCATACTTGTGCGCTTCGAGAAATGGCTGGTCAATGAATATCCCAAAGTAATGAAAGACAGTCCGATCGGAAAAGCCATAAAATATACATACGGAAGGTTCGACAAACTCTCCAGGTACCATCTGGACGGTCGTTACAGACCGGATAATAACGAGATAGAAAATAAAGTGCGGCCTGTCGCGTGCGGCAGACGTAATTACCTGTTCTGTGGCAATAATGATGCCGCTGAAGATGCGGCGGTGCTCTACTCGTTCTTCGGCTGCTGCAAGGCTGCCGGGGCTGACTTCCGCACGTGGCTGATCTACTTCCTTGAACATATACATGATTATGACGATGACTACTCGATGGATCTGGCCGAATTGTTACCTGACAATCTGTTATCCAAGGGCAAGATATTATCCGTTACGTCACCGGAATCTCCCAAGAAAGACTCCTGATACCTTCGTAAATCTCGCCTAAACACGGGAAAACTACCGTTTTATGCCAATCAAGACGGGAAAAAAGGGAATAAAGTGCCGTTTTTATCTTCATTATCCCCGATAAATAGGGAAAATAAGGGAAAGAATACCCTTTTATACCAATTATGGCGGGAAAGTAGGGATAAAAATATCGCTTTATCACATTTGTCACAGGAAAATAAGGGGCAAAGGGGAAAAACTTCCTTTTATCCGCTCCATTAGTAGGGATAATATCAATTACTATAGAACCCGCACATCTTTGGGTTGAATTGATGTAACAATAAATCATAGAACGATAAAATGAATAAACGACATTATGAACATACGTTACCCAATATACGAGGGAGTTTATCGAATACTTACCGACAAATTCACAATCAATTCCATAATAATATAAACGTTTCAAAGGTTAAAATCCTGATGGCGGATAAATATAGTTGTTTTTATCGGAAAAGACCTGCAAGTCATTCCCTTTTGAAGAAAATTTAAACAGGGACTAAAATCCTGTTCAATTCCTGCTTGCTACTTTCTCGGGGGCATTTAAATATTTCACATTTTCGTTCCCCTTGCCATCTGATGCCGTCTGATGACATTTACAGACACCTTTTTGGAGGAAAGGGATTCCATCCCTATTTTCGTACCGGACAAAAAAGAGAAACCTATGGAAATCGTAACCATTGAAGCGCAGACATTTTTGGAAATGAACAGGGCCTTGGAAGCCCTTGCAAAAAAAGTGCGGGAAATATGCGGGGAAAATTCCCAGAGTATGGATGACTGGATAGACAACCAGGAAGCATGTATGCTGATGGGAGTCTCCCCCGGAAAACTGTTACAGCTCCGAAGACGCAGGGCAGTCCCTTACAGCCATATAGACCGTAAAGTATATTACAGGCGTCAGGACATCATCCGCTTTATGGAAAATACGATTCGTCAGGTAATCCTTTAATCGGCAAGATACAATGGCACAATCCCTATTGACCAAGGAAAGTCCGGAAATCAGGCAGTTTTTCCGGAACATTGACACATTGTCCCACCTTCTGGACATACGGGCAGAAAAGTTCCGTCCGCTACTGAACGGCGACCGTTACATGACGGACAGCGAGCTTGCCGGAAAACTGAAACTGACACGAAGGACACTGGCGGACTACCGCCTGAACGGAAAAATACCCTATTACAAGATAGGAGGCAAATTATTGTACAAGGAGAAAGATGTCCTGGCATTGCTGGAAAGCAACCGGATGGAAGCGTTCGACTGAATCCTGTACCGCCTCTGCCTACCGGACGGCTTCTCTTCTCCATGGCAGACCGCCATTCATATCGTATTTCAATTCTTACCTGCAAAGGTCGCCTTTTGCCTTCGATTGGGCAAGGCGGTCCTTCGGACTGGTTGGAAGGAAAAAATCATCCTCGCTTCGCTCCGGTATTTTTTCCTTCCAAGCCTTGCGCAATCACGGCAAAAAGCAAACCGGGGCATATAAGAAATGGAAATACCGGCTTTTGCCAAGCCGGTCATGTTTAATCAAAAAAGAAAGATTATGGTTCAAACGAAAGAAATGAAAAATTACAAAACGGAAGTGGCGGACAACAACCGGATTGAATATCTCCACTTTTTCGGAATAAAGTACCCGTTCATCGAAATTGACGGAATGAAAATTGCCTCTGACGAACTGGAGTATGCCATACGGAACCACCCGAACTCACCGGAAGGATTTGAGTTGATGGAAGAAACAGACTGTTTCCTGCCCGAAAAGGAACTGCTTAGGCTGGATGAAAAAACAGTCCGGATGTATATGCCTGCCTGAACAGGAAATACAGACCCTTACTCCAACGTGAGGGAATATACGGTTTAAAACACCCCAAAGAGATGTCCCGGGAGGGATATCTCTTTTTTATTCATGGACAATATCAAAACTGGAAAATATGTTATACTACCAAATTAAAAACTACGAAGATTTCAAAAAACGGTTCGGACTTACAACAAGGGAAAACGGAGTGATATCCAGAAAGAACAAAATATTGCTCGGACATTTAAAGAATCCCCTGTTGCTCCGGTATTGTTTGAAACACAACGATTACAGCCTGTTGCACATATCCGATATGGCAGACTTGCAGAAAAAAGTTACCGAGGCTGTCAAGGAGTCCGGAAGGAACGACGGAAAGCTTACAAACAAGGTGGAACTGATAGGGGAAACCTATCACTCCGGATTGTACAGGACAAATGAATCCAAAGGGATTTGCGAAGATATGGACAGGTTTTCAGTCTGTTATATCAATGTTGAACGGAACCGGACCTTCAAAATGAAATCCGGAAAATTCATGAGGACGCTTATCCTTGAAACGGAGATTGGAAAGCTGCTTTCCCCGGGAATCCTGAACTGGCTTTCCGGAGATGTCTTCACCCGGCAATGGTACACCTATGCCTATAGGCATGATTCCGGTCTGAAACTGCATGTGGACAACCGGTTTGACAAGATATATGACTATTGGAAATGCAAGGGTGATTTCGGTTCCTGTATGACGGGCAGGAACAGGGATGAGTTTTATGCCTATTCTGTGAATGCCAAGGCCGCCTATATCACAGACGAACATGATTATATCATAGCAAGGGCAATCCTGTTTACAGACGTGACAGACCAGCACGGTAAAAAATGGAGGTTGTTGGAAAGGCAATACGCCTCCAATAAGGACGACACGCTGAAAAGGCTGCTGATTGACAAGCTGATTCATGGAGAATATATAGACGGATATAAGGTTATCGGCGCATCATGCCGTGATGCGGATGCTTTTGTGGACATTTCCGGAAACTCCCTTAAAAATAAGAAGTTTGAAATCGATTGCCGATTGGATATACACGACACGCTCTCTTATCAGGATTCCTTCAAATGGTATAATCATAGTAAGAAAAAAGCCTATAATTATGAACCGGAAGAATATTCTCACGACCTTGACACCACAGACATCAACCTCAATGGGGATGAGGACGGGGATGAATGGGATGACTATCATGGATATTATTGTGAAGAAACCCGGCTGTGCTACAGGAACGGTACGCAAACCCATGTGGATACGGAAAACCTGAACGATTTTGTATGGATAGAATCAATATACGAATACCACCATGATGATGACTGTACAACTTGTGATGAATGTCAGGAATGGATATTGCACAGGGATGCCCTGCAATCGCACCTGACCGGCGAGAAGTACTGTTGTGGCAAGTGCATGGAAAAAGCGGAGAAGGAATTCAAGCGGAAGAACTGGTATTATTCCGAATACGACGATGAATGGTTTGAAAAGGAGGACGACATCACCCGGATTCAGGTATGGACGGATGCGGAAAACAAGTATAAGGATACAAGCATCACCGCCGGGACATTGGACAAATTGGTAAAGGACGGAAAGGCATGGATATTTGGCAAAGAGGCGTTTGATACGCTCAATCCCGGCACCGACCTTCCCTATGGTTACAAACTTAATGAAAAAGAACATGAATACACAATTGCTAAAAAAGCTGTATAGCATTCACAGCCCGAGCGGAAAGGAACAGGATATGATACGTTTCCTCCGTTCCTATATCGGAACACTCCCCGGTGACATATCCGTCTCACAGGACCGATACGGAAATCTTTATGTGATAAAAGGGACGGGGGAAAACTATCCCTGCCTGGTCAGCCATATCGACCAGGTGGCACACTGCCACCACTCCAAGGATTTCAAGGCGATAGAGACAAAGGACATCATTTTCGGCTATTCCCCGGGCAAACGGCGGTTTGAGAATCCGGGGGCGGATGACAAGAACGGAATATTCATCTGTCTGGAATGCCTGAAAAAATACGATACCATTAAAATAGCCTTCTTCAAAGAGGAGGAAACCGGATGCGCGGGCAGTTCCAACGCATACATGCCCTTTTTCAACGACGTACGGTTTGTCATCCAGCCCGACCGGAAAGGCAATTCCGACCTGATTACAAGCATCGGTTTCTCGGAACTTTGTTCGGATGAGTTCATAGAAGCGGTAAAGCCTGAAGAATGGGGCTATAAGGAGAACAACGGGCTGTTGACCGATGTAATGGTCCTGAAAGGGAACGGGCTGGATGTCAGCTGTATCAATCTGAGTTGCGGTTATTACAACGCCCATTCAGACCAGGAGATAACGGTCAAGAAAGACCTGATGAAAGGCCTGTTGTTTGTAGAGCATATCATTGAGGATTGTACCGCTGCCTATCCGCATACGGGCATATTCAATGACCGCTATGAATGCGAGGATGAAATCCATGACATCCTAAGACAAGATCCGACACTGACGCCGGAAGACCTTCAATATATGTATGCCACTAATTTCCCGCACTTGAAGCCGGAAGATTACGAAAGGATTTGCCAAGACTACCGGACATTGTGGGCGGGAAACGAACAAGACAGGGAACATCCCTAACCCATATTTACAGGACAATACAACCATTACGGACTGCAACCGGTATAATCCAAGCCTATTGGATATATCCGTTTTGGTTGTACTGTCAAAAAAATATCAAAAGAGTGGCGGCAAGCGGCTTTTCACAAACCGACATCCCGCAACTGCAAGTAAAGATAATCAGAAAAGAAGAAATTATTTTTTGGACTCTTCCAGAGAGAGCTTGCGGAACTCCTTCATCAATTTTTCCAATTCCAACGAAGCTTTGCGGGCACGAGTACCTGCGGCCTTGTTATTCTTTTCAATCTGAAGCGCAGCATCTGTAGAAAATGCGGCATATACATCCTGTATTTGAGTCAACAATTCGTTCATATAAATCTTTATTTAATTAATAATCGGTACAAAAATAACGAAAATAATCAAGAATGAAAATGATTCTGTAGTTTTATTATTCAAAATGACATTCAATTCCCCTTTCACATAATCCTTCCAACAATCATACGTTTCATCGCTTACGGCACAGATATTCATTCAAATCCTTATAACCGGCATATTCCTGTGAAAGGTCATGTACGTGGCCGCCATATTTTTCTTTCATCGCCATCATCGTACTATTTCCAGCAGTATCATTATCCAGACAACTGTAAATGTCATCATATCGTGAAAGAAAGGGAAAAGCCTTCGGCAAGTTGCTGACGGAGTTCAGCACCAGGCAATCCCCCTTCGGCCAAAGAGGAAAGGCCGGCTCAAAAGACAGATAGTCCATAAATCCCTCGAACACATAACACCTGCCCGTTTCCTGTCCATTCGTGACGCAAGTAATATCCTTGGGGGAGATACAAGCCTTAAAAAACCTGTTCCGCACCTCATACCCACCGGAAATATTGGGAAAGGCAATGGCAAAATAATTTTTTCCGTTCCGCTTGAAAGAAGCCTCCCGGCATATTTTCCCCGCCGTTTCCACATCAATGCACCGTTCCTTCAGATAAGCAAGCAATATGCGGTTGGCAAGTGGCCTGATTCTCAACTCCTGAAAGGCGGGCATCGCCTCTTCAGCAGGACAGGAAATTGTAATCGGTTTCAAAACCGCCCTTTTATCTTCAATACACCGCAGTACATGACTTATATCATCTGTCCGGTAAATTTCCTTAGCCAGGGTAATAATATCCCCGCCCTTCCCCAGACCGAAATCATACCACAATTCTTTCCGAAAGTCAACTTTGAAGGATGCCTCTTTTTCTGTCCGGAAAGAAGACTTGTACCACACACTGTTCCCGCGTTGTATGACCGGGTGATGCCCCAGTCCTCCTAAAAAATCAACAAGCCTGATTTTCTTTGCTTCCTGTATGTTCATAGCATGACATTTTTCATGAACCGACTCACTGTTACTACACAAGACAAAGAACAGATTAATACCTGGAATGAGAAAAACAAAGTCGTCAGATGTCATCAAAAGTCGTCAGATAACATGTGGCAATAGAACCGACAGGCTACATTACCTCTAAAAATGACCAACCGCACAACTTTATCACACAGTACGCAGCCCTCCTGTTGCTTATCCCTCCAAATCCATTTTTTTACGCGGATGCTTGGAAGACAAATATCTTCTTTTCCTTTTTATATTCTATATTTATAACAAAATTATGAGTGAATTTATTAATTAAGGATAAAAAGATACTTTTAGTTACATATTAGCCCTCGCTTTTTCCAATATATCCAATTTGAATTTATTGAAAGGATATTTATAAATCTCATCTCTTCTCAAATGAAATCCCCAATCATCAAATTCTTTTTTTATTAAACTGGCTGGTATGGATAACATATTCAAATAATCAAAATAAGTGTCAGGATACCTGTTTAATTTTCGAATTATGGAAATTACAGTCTCCCGATTCTGTATTGTATTATATCGACCATTCAGGTTTAACAATGCATTATAACCAACTTCTTTATCTCCAGCTGTTAATATATCCACATCGCTGTTTTCCGCATTTTCCCAGTGGGACTTTAAGTTGTAATCAAAGAAAAAATTCCTATCTTGATACTCGTATGGATTGATTATACGCATTGAGGTTAAGCTTGCATCCCCTTTATTTGATGTAACATCTTTATTACTCTTATGCTGAACATCGTTACAAGAAGGACAGCTTGGTATCAAATTATAAAAAGATAATCCCAACATTGGGTAAATTTCTTTGGGGTAAAAATGATCCAATACTCCTTTTTCTGTCTGAGACAACGCTGTTGCAGGAGTATAATGGATATCTGCCATATTGCAATAAGGACAGGTTCCCACTTGGCTTTGTCGGTAAAAACCATCCTTATTAAATATATCATCTTCATATCCAAAAATAATGAAGATATGATAAAGGATACGGTTCAATTTCTTTTCAGGGTTAAAAGCATCCGGATGCAGTTGTGAGATTATATCTCTTAATTTATCCGGATGGGATACTATAAGCTCCTTCAAGTTTTCTTCATTAGACAAATGCCTCAATAAATCTTCGCAAAGTTTATCTCCATGAATAGCTATTTTTACTTTCCTCATTATTCTATGCTTACCCGATAGAAAATGATGAATATCAGCCAATAAACGTTCTTTTACATCATTGAAATGCTGCAACGCTAATCTTTCTGTATTTTTAGTTATTTTCAGTGGATACATTATTTCCCAATTTTTTATCAAGAATATTTTTAAGAAAGGTATCACCAACCAATTTGACGTATTTATTAAGATTCCTCTGATTAATTTGAGTTTGTCCGTAACAAACGGACATATCAAAAGAGGCATCGTTCATTATCTTATCCATTAAACTATTAATAACCTCATAGGACACTTTTCCAATAGCACTTTCCTTTAGGAAAAAACTGAAACGAAGGAGGTCATACATATTGGCTCCAAAAGATTCTTTCAGTTTCTCTTTTACTTCTGACGTGACAGACTTGCCTTGTTCTAAAAAAAGAATATTTTCCATTGGAATATCACTAAGCACAAATGGTGAATGGGTAACAAGCAATATGTCTATCCTAAAATTCTTATCAATATTAAGTTTGTTCAAATACTCAATTAAAGTAGCTATTAAAACACGCTGATATTCAGGATGATAATACTGTTCTATTTCTTCCAAAATTATCTGTACACAATTATACGGCTTTCGATTTTCAGCATATTTTATGGTATATATATTATGCACATGATACAATATCGAGCTCATTGAGTAAACCAATTGTCTTTCTCCTGAACTCAAATCAGTTATATTAACAACTCCATGTCGCCCTTTATCCGTTCTATAAGATAAATAAAAACTGGTCTTGAAGATTGGCGGAGGTAACAAATACATAATTTTATCTATCTGAACAGATGAATCCGACCTTTTCTTTAAGAAAGGTTCCAAATCGCTCCAATAATATCTCCCTTCACGATAATAAGGGTCATCCAAATAATAAAGAATCTGATGAATCTTCAATGTTATATGACTTTCATCCTTTATTAACATAGTCACAACTTCATCAAATGGGTTTTCTTTTTTAGAGTTGTCCTTGAAATAGACTTGGAAGAAGGAGTATTTAACAAGGATGGACATTGTTTTATAGACAAGGTATTGATAGCAATATTCTGAATATTCATTGTTTTTGTTAAGAAACGAAAATCTTTTTACCCAAGCCTCCTTGATTGATTTTTCCATATCCTCCCAGCTCATATCCTTTATTTCAGCCAAATAGGGATAATAGTCTTTTATCGCATGTTTGATTTTTTGCGATACACCATCTTTATCCAATTTGATTGCAAAAGATTTAATGTCATAATCAGGATGAAAACGAATAGAGTGGTAAAGCTTGAAATAAGAAAAAAAGGCTATGGAACGTTGTTCTGCCAGTTCGGTTTCTACATTGATATCAATATTACCTCGTTCTCTGAAAGGATTCAAAACAATAGGCGTTCTGTAACCGTCATTTTTATGGAAAAGGGCTTCTATCCAAAACTTTTTCTTATATCTACCCATGATTTCAGACTGATATTCCTGTGAGTTATAGGCATAATGTGAGTAATTAATGACAATCGTATAAAATAGAGATTGTAAATCCTCACTATTTTTTCCCATTATATTGCCACGTTCATCTGTCCATGAAAAGCTATCGTTAGAAATTGTAATTTTATAAATGACATTGTCCTTTTCATAATATAATTCAGCATTCAAGCGTCTTACGGGAACCAATGACTCAGCAGCGTATGTTCCGGATTGTTCTCCTAATATATAAAAAGACAAATTATTTATAATCCGGATAATTAATTCTACGATTGTACTTTTTCCACTACCGTTCATTCCGACAATAGCATGCAGACTAATATTGGATGCATATAAATTATCCGGAACTTGCTGTTCACTTTTTATCACTTTCTCATCTTTAAATTCATAATTATTGTAAAATGTATAAAAAGTATCAGACTTTAAGTTCTTTATTACATGTTTATTACATCCTTTCAATGGTCGTACACCAATGATTTTAAATGTTTTCATATACTTTCTTGTTATTCAAATTATGTAATGAGCGATACAATCAACGTGTTGTGATACGATTCGTCTTGTCATTTGCAATAAATGCTTAATTCATTAAATTACAAGCACCGACATCACTTTATACCCTTCATGTCTTCCTGCAACAAAACTAGCGAAATTTCCTAAAATTATAAATATATACAGCAAAATTTCATATTGCCTCTTTAAAAAAAATCAATAAAGATTTGCGGCAATCGAACCTTTTGCTTATCTTTGCGGCGTCAAAGAGATAATGATTGTTGAATTGATAAAGAAAAGCAATGAATTTAGTGTAAGGCTAATTCAATGGCTTTCATAAAAGATAAAGCAAGAATGTGCAGTCATTCAAGGAATTAGAATAAACCAAAGCAAAAGGTTCGATTCCTGGTGGCACCACTCAAAACTCAGTATAGTTTTGCGAAATCCCTGAAAATGAAACATTTCAGGGATTTTCTTTTTCCCCTAATCCGCATATTTTTGGCAGAATTACGCACTTCCGTAGTGCTAAATCGTGGACAATTTTAGTCTTGAAAGAAATGTCCACGAATTGTACTCTAAGTCGTTGATTGTCTTATCGTTTAAATCTTGCTATTCTGCACGATTCAGTAACTTTAAACATTAATTTTTGAAGTATGAAACGACAGACTTTCAACGTGCTGTTCTTCATCCGCAAAACAAGAACAGTAAAGTCAGGTGAGACACCTATCATGTTGCGGATAACAATTCAAGGTCAATTAGCTGAAATGCAGCTAAAAAGAACCGTTAAGCCTGAACTTTGGTCGCAAGCTAAAGAACGGTGTACAGGTAAAGACGCTAAATCTGTAGAGGTAAACCGCTATCTTGAATCGGTAAAACTACGCTTGTACGATATTCATCGAACTTTGGAAGATGAAAATAAACTAATCAATCCTATGGAGATTAAAAGGCGTTTTCTTGGACTGGATGAAAAGCACCTGATGTTCTTTGAAGTTTTTCAAGAACATAATGACAAATGCCGTGAACTGATTGGCAAGGATTACGCCAAAGTAACGATCTCCCGCTTTGATACTTGTCTAAGGTATTTCAAAGAAATGGCTTTGAAAAAGTATCATCTAAAGGATATTCCCATGAAAGAAATAAGCCATGCCATCATTCAGGACTATATTCACTTCCTGAAAGCTCAAAAGGACTTGCAGGAAAATACGGTAATTCGTTATATGAAAGTGGTGAAGAAAATCACCAATATGGCATTAGCTAATGACTGGATGGAGAAAGACCCATTTATCAACATCCGTTTTCATGAGCAGGAAGTACACAAGGAGTTCCTGACCAAAGAGGAATTAGAGATCATGCAAAATAAAGTATTTGATATTCCCCGATTGGATTTAGTACGTGATATTTTTCTATTCCAATGCTGGACTGGTTTAGCTTTCATTGATGTATCTGAATTAAAACCCGAACACCTTGTACCGGACAATCAGGGAAATTTGTGGATAAGGAAAGCCAGACAGAAAACGAAGATCATGTGTAACATTCCTCTATTAGATATTCCTTTAAAGATATTAGATAAATACAAAGGGCATCCACTGGCGAAAAAGAAAGATACATTATTGCCCGTGCCATGCAACCAAAAAATGAATAGTTACCTGAAAGAAATTGCTGATTTCTGCGGAATTAAAAAGAGTTTGAGCACGCACACCGGACGGCACACATTTTCGACCGTTATTGCCTTAGCGAATAATGTATCACTGGAAAATGTAGCTAAAATGCTCGGTCATACCAATACAAAAATGACACAGCGATATGCCAAAGTATTGGATCAAAGTATTCTTCGGGATATGCAGAATGTACGAGAAAATTTCTCTACTAAAACAAACTAAATACATACATATGGCTATCTAGAAAATTGAAGATAGATAGCCATTGTATCTTGCTCAATAATTATCATGTAATCATTGCATTATCCATTCATCTTTTATATCTTTACCAAAACAAATAATAAGATATGGTTAATAAGAAGACACTTGATAGGGCTGTTTATCATTATTGCGGAGAAGTTGTAAACCAAAATATATTGCAACGTAAAACTGTAAAGTGGAACCAAAATGGTAATTTCAATAAATATCGTTGGGATTATCCTGCCACAGCTGTGGCATGTAGTTGTTATGACAATCCTGTTCTTATTGAAAAAGATTATTCACGTGGTGTAAAATCTTCGCACTTAGCTCTAATATTAGCCAACAAACTACGTTTACTGGGAACAATTGGAGAAAAGAGTAATATTTGTAATTTCATAATTGGTAGATGCGCAGAGCCACATGCAGCCAATAAAATAATCAAGAAAACTGGTTGCAAGGATCTAGCAAACATTTATTTTAGCGTAGCCATGCGTCCTAGGACTCGTGAGATAATTGAATACTGTAATAACTGTAAATCGACATTTCCCAGCTTATGAAACTTCGCAAAGAGTATACAACAACAAGAGATATTGATTGGTTTTGTCGCATAAATAATATTTGGATTCATGCAGCATCAGCAGGTGGAGAACTCCCCAACAAAGTTAACAACAATAAGAGTTTACCGCGTATCCAATATCTTGTAAGTCAGTTGCCTGATATTTTTGATGTTGAACAGCTACTATTCAATGAATCATTCTTATATTCTAGATTCAACAACTCTGAAAATAGACAAGAGCAAGAAAGTAACTACTTAAATTCCTTTATATCAATGGCTAAAAAAGGGTTTTCTTCATTTGATAGAACCAATCTAGGAAATATTTTTGATAATAAATATCACTTTGTCGTCAGACCAAAAAACGAATTTATATTGCAAGTTGATTTTGAATTATTGTTAGAACACATACCATCATATACAATATTAGAAGCAGATATACTAAATCTGCAAATCGTTGATATGGATTTACCTAAACTAATAAACAAGCAAAGCAGATAACTCACTGTTTAACGGAGTATTATATCCATTTAATATTTAGCAAATACAATAAATATAAAATTACTCTATACCATAGGCTAAACATAACCTATCTTCTAAAACCTTCCTAATATCCGATTCACGGAACAGCACTTTACCAGGAAGCTGAATAAAAGGGAAGATACCATCATCCCGATAATACTGCAAAGTTCTACGGCTAATTTTTAGGATAGAACAAAGTTCTTCACTTGTCAGATATCGTTCCCCTTCAAAGACAGGCTTATTATTTTTCAATGCATATTCAATATAAGATAAAGCCCTATCTAACGATTGCAATAATTTTTGGCTATCTTCATTCGTGTACAAATCCATAAGCAATTATTCTTTAGTGGTTACTTTTATTCTGCCTAATTCTAACAGACTTTTTACTTCAGCAATTTTATAATATACTTTCTTGCCAACGGTCGAAAAAGAAAGTTTGCCCCTCTCCCGTAAAGTCTGTAAGGTTCGCAGAGAAATATTTAAGGAAGCTGCCAATGTCTTACCCTCTATCCATTCTTTCTCAATACACATATCAAAGGAAGATAAAGAGCCACTATCTGCCAATGATATAATCTGTTCCAGTTTCTTTCTAAAAGAATCAAAGGAAACTCTTTCTATTGCTACTATATCCATATATAAATCAATGTTTGATATTTTCATGACGGCAAATGTATAGAGAAAAACAAGTGAAAGATTAAACTGTCTATCAACGTCTTCAATTATCACCTAATTACCGACTTCATTTACTTATTATTGAGTAAAACAAAGAAAATAAAAGAAGAAAACTTTGCATGTTTCCAATAAGTAACATATATTTGTTCCCGAATAGTAACACCATGTAAAATGAAAGAGAAAAGCATAACTGGAGAAAGAGATCGGGAAGCCACCGAAAAGCGATTATTAGACACCATCGGCAAGATGATTGCCGAAGATGGCTTTGAGAAAATCGGCATTAATGCCATAGCAGCCCAATCAGGTGTTTCAAAGATATTGATATACCGTTATTTTGGTTCGGTAGAGGGACTTATGGCTGCTTACATACGGCAACATGATTTTTGGATCAATTTTCCACTTGAATATCCCAGTCGTGAAGAACTACCTGCATTCGTGAAAGGTATGTTCCAAGGACAGATTGAGCAACTAAGGAATAATCCTACTTTGAAAAGACTATATCGCTGGGAACTATCTTGCAACAATGATATGATTGTAAAGCTAAGAGAGCAACGGGAAAAAGTAGGAACAGACCTTGTAGAGAAAGTAAGCGAGCTAACAGGACATCCACAAAAGGAGATTGCAGTAATGGCTTCTATGCTGACTGCATCTATTACTTATCTAGTGATGCTGGAAGATTTTTGTCCGGTCTATAATGGCATTCCTCTGAATGAGAATTCGGGATGGGAACAGATAAACGAAGGAATTGAAGTCTTTATAAATAAGGTATTTCAAAATGAGAACTGATTTCATACAAATAGCCAGTTATGCTTCCAAAGCTCCTTCGGGACATAACACACAGCCTTGGAAGTTTCACATTACGGATGATACTATTACGATTGTCCCCAACTTAGAGGTAGCATTACCTGTCGTTGATGGAAACAATCGGGAGTTATTTATCAGTTTAGGCTGTGCTGTCGAAAACTTATGCATCGCTGCCAGCTATTTTGGTTACACTACTTATATAATAGAATGCAGCATAGAAGCGATTATTATTGAATTAAGAAAGAATGACCTCACAATTGAAGATTCTCTATTCCATCAAATTGAGAAGCGGCAAACAAACCGCAATATCTATAATGGGAATAAAATGTCAAATGAAATTCTACAACAACTTCAATCCATTCCAAAGGAAAATGGCATTCAATTCTACTTCACTGAAATAGATACGCCATTTGCAGATACAATAACCGAGTACATAATGAAAGGAAATGAAATTCAAATGGCTGATATTGCTTTCAAGAATGAATTGCTTTCGTGGATGAGGTTTAATAAAAAACAAGTTGAAGCTACACATAACGGACTAAGTTATTTAGTTTTCGGGAATCCGCCACTTCCCGGAATATTAGCACGTCCCATAGTTAGCTTATTCTTAAAGCCCAATGTGCAAAACAAATCGGATAGAAAGAAAATAGATTCTTCTTCGCATTTTATTGTATACACCACGCAACAAGATACATTCAAAGAGTGGATTAACTTGGGGCGAACTCTCCAACGCTTTCTATTAAAAGCAACTGAGATCGGGATTTCTTATGCTTTCCTTAATCAGCCGTGCGAAGTTGCAGCATTAGCTTCTGACTTACGAGAGAAATTACCTGTTAATAAGGAATACCCGACATTAATAATGAGAATTGGTTATGCAAAGCAAATCCCCTATTCTCCCCGTCAGGAGATTAAAACATTATTAATCTAATATTTTTTTACTTATCATGTTCCCGATTAGTAACAACAATAAAATAACAATTTAATAAAACTAACATGAAGAAAATGGGATTGACATTGATTTATTTATGGCTTATCAGCCTTTGTTCCTGCCAACAGGAATTGATTGAGTATGAGAAAGGAGATGTAAAAGTATACATCGAACAGGGTGAACAATGGTTACATGATTTTCCTTTGTTCTTAGGTATCAACAAGAAGAACCCACCTCAAATTGCTATCTGGTTGGAAGATACACAAGGGAATTATCTTTCAACAGTTTATGTAACTCACAAGATTGCCACTCAATCATGGCAAGCATCGGGAGGAAACCGACGGAAAGAAGCTCTACCTCATTGGTGTCATTCACGTGGGATAAAATACGATGATGGACTTTATTTGCCCACAAAGAAAGAACCATTAACAGATGGCATATCAGGAGCAACGCCACATGGGAGTTTTGATATTAAATTAAGTCCGACAGCAGCTTTAAAGAAATTCGTAGTAAAAATAGAAATCAATCACTCTACCGATTTCAATGAAGCCTTTCCCAAATCAGCCAAAGAAGGAGAAGCCAATTATTCTGGTGGTAAAGAAGGAAGTGGACAACCAGCAATTGTATATACTGCCAATGTCGATTTACTGTCAGGGGAAAAGTCATTTGAAGCAAATTTGATTGGACATAGTAGTCCTGATGGAAGTTCGAGAGAGATCAATGAAGATACATCCGAACTGACAACAGCTTTACACATTGTAAAACGCATAACTGTAACGATCCAATGAAAAAGATTATTCTATTAATTATAGCAAGCTGTACTGTTGCAATGGCAACAGCACAAAAGAGAGAACACTTCACTTTTGCGACAAGTGTAGGAACAGGGATTGACATGAGCGAGCCAGCAGCTACCCCTTTTACATGGCAGGTTCTGGGTTATTATGCCATCAACAAACGGTTCTCTGTCGGTATCGGTACAGGATTATCTATTTATGAGAAAGCACTGATCCCGCTATTTGCTAATGCGAAATTCACAATCACAAAACCAAGAAAATTCACTCCTTATATAGAATGTGGCGTTGGATATAGTTTTGCACCAGACAAAAATGCGAATGGAGGTTTTTATCTGAATCCATCTATTGGGATACAATATTCTGTTTGCGGAGATAAGAAGTTATTCTTTGCATTAGGGTATGAATCGCAAAAACTCGAACGAGTGAAAGCAAAAGAACAACCATTGTACACAGCCGAGTTTGCAGAAAAATTAAGCCATAACGCTATTTCAGTAAAGATTGGATTCATTTTTTAAAGGTATATAGAAATCATTCAGCAACATGTAACAGGCTTTGGTCTGATTATTAATACTCATTAATTATTAAAAACTTCATGCCTATGAATGATTTATCAAAAACGAGGATTATCATCTTATTGACTGATGCCTCACAAAAAGTAACTAACACAGAAATGCAAGATGCTTATGACGAATTTATCAGGTGCATAGTAACTATTAGCAGTTCAAAAGATTACTCCAACATCTTTCGGATGCTGAATCTCACTCGTATTGAGATAGCACCCTTAAAAGAGCTATATCAGTGCGAGCAGGGGGAAAAATGCCCTTAAAAATTCTTACATCTACAAAGTGTTGGCTATTATCAATGTAGAATTAGAACTATTAAGTCTAAAAATTAAGCATCCCGAATCATTTGAGTCTCTCACCTCACCAACATTCGAATCAGAACTGTATGTAATCCCTAAGTCAAATGACTTGGGGATTATTGGTATTGCTGAAATAGTAATAGGTTTATTTTATTTAGGTGAAATAGTCGGAAAAGACGGAAAGCCCGTCCCATTAGTACGTTTGGCTCACGGCTTTGAAGTACTTTTCAATTTAAAATTTGGAAGTATATATGATAAACTGGATGCTATCTTTATTCGTAAACCATTCAATCTAACCAAAACATTAGATGCTCTAAAGAATGCAATTAACAAAGAAGCCCGTAAACGTGCTAATAAACATTAGACAAAATGGTCTTATAAATCTCTTATTTACAGATATTTGAATTTCACTTTCAGGGGAGTAGGTAACTACTCCTCTTTTTCTGATTCTCTATTCTGCCGATTTTTGCATCATCAATCGATTGACATTCATAATGTATCACTAAAAAATGAAGCAAAATGTATATAGACAACGAGAACTTTGAAAAATGGATGGAGAAGCTATCCAAGAAACTTAATGAAATAGGGAAAGATTTAAAATCCCTAATCAATACCGATAAAGTATTAGATGATAATGAAAAGATACTTGACAATCAGGATTTAGCCTTTCTTCTGAAAGTATCTTTCCGAACCCTTCAACGTTATAGAGTAAGCGGGCAACTACCTTTCTTTACCATCGGAAAGAAAACTTATTATCGTACTGGTGATATTCGATCTTTCGTTCGTGAACGTGCCGATTTCCAAACCTACAAACAGTTTGAAAAAGCCAATCAATTAGAGAATCAGCCCTGAAAGCAAAAGGTAGCAAATTAAGGAATGAAGCATTACTATTCCTACTTTATGCTACCACCCTAATTTAGCTGAAACAGCTACGCCTTCCGGCTTCGCACGTTTCGCAAAATTGAGCAAGAGGGAACTGGACAAGTCCTGTTCTTCCCTCTTGCTCTGCGAGGCAAAGCCTTCGGCTTTAGCGTGTTACAAGAACACGCTGTAATGACACCTGTAATAAGCATTTTCTTTGCAACGCTTATTATCAAGTATTTAGCCATTCATATTTCTATAAAAAAGTAATTACCATGCCAAATAACAGTCGGAAAACGATATTCACTACCATTTCTATAGACAAGGAAACGGCAGCTTTGGTAGAAAAGATATGCAAACGCTATTCACTGAAAAAGAGTGAAGTTGTAAAGTTGGCGTTCGGGTATATAGATAAGGCACATATCAACCCATCCGAAGCACCTGAATCCGTAAAATCGGAACTGGCGAAAATAAATAAGAGACAGGATGATATTATTCGCTTCATCCGTCACTATGAAGAAGAACAACTGAATCCCATGATACGGGCAACAAACTCTATCGCTTTGCGTTTCGATGTTATCGGCAAAACTCTGGAAACTCTTATTCTCTCACAAATAGAAATCAGTCAGGAGAAGCAAACAGCCGTATTGAAAAAGTTGAGTGAACAGTTCTGCAATCATGCCGATGTGATAAACAACCAATCCAAACAGATAAATGCACTTTATCAGATACACCAACGGGACTATAAGAAACTACTCTACCTAATACAACTCTATTCTGAACTTTCCGCTTGTGGCGTGATGGATAGTAAACGAAAAGAGAGCCTAAAATCAGAAATCATCAATCTGATGAATACATAGAGCCATGCACATCGATTTTGCCCCACCATCCAACGGAACATATAATAATGCTGGCAGTAGCCGACAGCTAGCTAATTATTTAGAACATGAAGATTTAGAACGGATGGAAAAGGGTATCTATACCGAAAGCTTTTTCAATCTGACAGATGATAACATCTACAAATCAAAAGTTATTAATAGTATAGATAACAATATCGGGCAACTGCTGAAAACAGATGCTAAGTTTTTCGCTATTCATGTCAGTCCATCGGAAAAGGAACTGCAAGCGATGGGAAGTACCGAACAGGAAAAAGCCGAAGCCATGAAACGATATATTCGGGAGGTGTTTATACCTGAATACGCTAAGAACTTCAACAAAGGGTTATCCGAGGTGGATATAAAGTTTTTCGGCAAGATTCATTTTGACCGTAGCCGTTCCGACAACGAACTTAATATGCACTGCCATTTGATTGTGAGCCGAAAAGACCAAACTAATAAAAAGAAACTATCACCACTAACCAATCATAAGAATACAAAGAACGGAATAATAAAAGGTGGCTTCGACCGTGTGAATCTGTTCCAGCAGATAGAACAGGGGTTTGATAAGCTATTCAATTACAACCGCCAACTTTCAGAATCATTCGATTACCACAACATAATGAAGAATGGCTCTACATCCGAACAACTTTATACACATGTACGAGGAATTCAAGTCTGTGAAAGGAAAGTGAAAATCAATCAACAAAATCTACTATCGGTTAATCTTAAAAACACGAAAGCAAGTGATCTAACCCTCAGTCAAAAAAAATATCAAGAAGCTGATTTATTTATTTCTTTGGCTTCACAAAGCGCACGTTACTTACAAAAAGCAGATGCAACAAAGAAACAGAAAATCAAATTCAAAAGAAGATACAAGCGTTAATAGTCAATTCCAATAAAGATACATAAAAAAGAAAACCTAACAATATCATGGTTCACAGCTTTTTTGTTATATTTGCAATATTCATACACTTCATCAATTAAGAAACTGAAAAATGGCAGAAATTGGTTATTTACATTTGTCTGATTTACATATCGGTGAAAAACATCAAAAAGGATTAATATCTCAAGCAAAAAGAATTCTGTTTGATGATATAAGTTATATAATTCCTAAAATAGGGAAAATTGATATTGTATTTTTTACTGGTGATTTAGTACAAAAAGGAAGCTGTGATGAATTTGAATTATTGGAGTCGTTTCTAATAGATTTATGGGATTTGTTTAGGCAAAATAATCAAAATCCATATTTGGTTTGTGTGCCAGGAAATCATGATTTAGAGCGAGTTGGTAATGGTTATAATCCAATTCAAAAAGTTTTATCAAATTGGCTTAATGAAAAAGAAATAAAGGAAGAATATTTCTGGAATAATCCTAATGATTATATAGAATTTATCAATCAAAGATTTCAAAATTATTTAAATTGGTACAAAAACACCTCTATCAAAAAGGCAGAAGATATCCATTGGGGATATGTACCAGGAGATCATTACTGTTCTATTACTGTGGATGGTCTAAAACTAGGATTGGTCGGACTTAATTCTTCATTTTTACAACTCTATGCAGGAGATGCAAGAAATAAGATTGGAATATATAATAAGCAAATAAATAGCTTATTTGAAGAACATTATTTAGAATGGATAGGCATGCATGATATTTCAATTTTGCTAACGCATCATTCTTCAGATTGGTTTGAAAAAAAATCCTTTGATGATTTTAATCAAGAAATTTTTTGCGATAATAGTTATATTGAACACTTGTGTGGCCACATGCATGAACCTTTATATAATTCAACCTCAATAAATGGTTTTCCAGCTAAAAAATATTGGATTTCTCCATCATTATTTGGATTAGAATATTTTGGCGAGCAAGAAAATAGAATTCACGGTTACACTGCTGGAATATATAATATTGAACAGGAAAAAATAACAAAAACGACTTGGCCTAGAATTTCTATACGTACCAAAAATGGAACTTTAAAAATTGTACAAAATGATGAATTTAACTTGGATAAAGATACTGCTTCACTAAAAGAAATACTTCGAGATTCTCTAAAGTCAACAAATTCTATTTTAGTTGAAAAAACTAATGAATTACCTGTGGCTTCTGTAAGCAAAATTGAAGAAAAATCCGGAAATCTTTTCGGTAATAAGATATTAAAAAATAGTTGTTTGTCTAGAACTATATACAAGGAACTTCATTCTCATTTCAATATTAGGTCGCAAGAAAGAAATAAGGCAATTTGTTATTTAACATCTCATAACTTCTGTTGGATAACAACAAAATTTGGATTAGGAGAAGATGAATTCATTGGATCTATTTTAAGTCAATCTGATATTAATTCAGCAAACTGCTTTTCAATTAATTGTGATGAAGTTGCAAATATAGAAGATTTGATAGAATTATTTCCAAAAATATTTTCTTTAAAAGCTACTAATTTCTTTGATGTTATAAATGAAATTGATCGTCCACTATTAGTTTTCAATAAGATAAACGAAAATTTAGCACATAATGCTGCTGATTTAAAGAGTTTTTTGCAGACAATATTTGATTTCTGTCCAGCACTTAAAATTATTATCATTTCTGATATTATTCCTAATATTCGCTCTTTTGATTACGTTGAGTTATATTCTTTGGATATCCCAGCTTTAAAACAGTACATTGAACATTCTCAAGAAATACATAGTTCATTTACATTCCTTGAATATGAGAAAATACATAGAATTTCAAGCGGTATACCATTTTATATAGACAGGGTTATTGAGCAATTAATGTTTCGTCCATTATCCGATATTAGTGATATGGAATTCGAATTGCTACCTAATAGTGACAGTGATAATTTTCTCCCAGAATCAGTAAAAAATACGATCAACTATTTATGTCAAAATGATGATAAACAAGATAATCGCAGGTTTGCATTGTTGTCGATTATATCTTTATTGCATAATGGAGAAACATTTGAACGTATTAGACGATTTGATCCAACTAGACCTTTTTACCCTGATGATATATCATATCTATTAAAAAACAAGTTAATTGAAACAATACAAGTTAATTCTATATTTGAGAACAAACAAGAAGATAGCGATCTTGTAAAAATAATAAAAGTTTCTAGAACTATAAGAGACTACATATCTTCCTTGCTAACAGACTCTGATAAAAATGAGATCTACAAAATGGCATGTAATTTGTATTTAGGGCATAATTGGAGAAGTTCTGTCAAATTAATTCCATCTAAAGATATAGAGTTAGATATTATAATCTATCAGAATATTCAAATCGCGATTAAATTTATCTTATCTTATAGTATAGAAGATAATAATGAACTAGAAACTCAAAGAATCGCAGGAGTATCCTTGTCTCTTATTGAATATTATTCAAGAAGAGGAGCGTATAAAGATGCAATATTATTAGCAGAAGAAACCTTGTTATCAATCAAGAATCTTGCATTTGAGGGGTTAGATACCATTGAAGTGCATCTTACTAAAAGTTTAGGTGAGAATCTTAGAATGAGTTCATTCCGTAGCAAAGCTGTTTCAATATTAAAATCAATATGCGATGATGAAAAGAACAGTTTGAACAAGAAAGAAAGAAATGACATAAGACTTTCTATAGCATATGCTTATGATTCTGAGGATAATGAGGAAGAGGCTATAAAATATGCCAATCTTATAAAGAAAAATGAAACGGATAAAAATAGTAGCATATATTTGGCAGCAGAATCTGTAATAGCTGGTTTTATTGTGGATAAAAATCTTAGAATAAATAAATTAAACTCGATCAAGTCTAAAGCTGAGAAATTGGGTTATTCCACTTTGAAAGCAAATATAATATTAGAAATTTGTAGGTTAAGTAAAGATGAAAATCAGCTAAGGCAATTAGATAAAGTTATCACTGAATCCCGAAAAGATGTGTACAATAAAATCAGAGCAATAGTTTTAAAGTCTGAAATTATATTACAAACAAAAAAAATTGAAGAAATTACAGAAAGTGATTTGTTAGGATTAAATATTGCATATAGCTACACATTCTATCAACGTCTGAAACCCTTATTGAATAAATGTCACAAATTAGTTTGGCAATATTGGGACAAACAAAATCAATTTGATCAATTGCTTAACTTATTTAGATATTCATCTTTCGTTTGGAGATTATGTAACGCAACAGAAGAAGAATTAGCTTATATAAATAAGCTACAGAGTAATTTGGAATTTATTGATTGGTATGAGAAAAATAGAAATAGTATCAACAGCATATATTATGAGCAAAGAGTTTTCGCTTTATACAATAAAAATTCAATTAGTAGATAGATAAGATTATACGTAATTAAAAAAATAACTATCTTTGTCCCCGTATTCTCCATGAGCAAACTACCGCAAAAGTACGTAGCAAATTAGTGGGATAAATCATGGGATATGCTTGAAGCTAAAAATATAAAGTTTTAAATATCAGCATGGTAACTCTGCAAGGAGAATCCCAAGCGATATATAAACAATGAGATATTTGAAAAAAAATCGTTCTTATAGCGAGCAAAACGATAAAACATAATCGTGTGCTAAATCATGTGGATTTCCGAATGGAAGAAACTATAAAACGGTGATAATCAAAAGAGAGAAGATAATAGTTCTCTTGCTGGTGGCACCACTGAAAATCAAGCAGTTACATTTATTTGTAACTGCTTTTTTCATTCCAGCCTCACAGATCTTTTATTTAAAACTTACAAGATAGTTACAATTTCATTCTTATCTTTTCGAGTCGTAAAGCGTTCCGGTTGTTCTTTAATATACCCTAAGGAGATTATAGCTACCGGATATTCTCCTGATGATAACCGGAAGTTCGTTTTAAATAAATTCAAGTCAAAGTTACAGACCCAGCAGCTGCCTAGTCCCACTGCTGTTGCTGCCAGACAAATATGTTCCGTAGCAATGGCAGCATCAATATCAGCATGATTCTTATTATCCGATTTGCGTACCCAAGCCTTCGTTTCATCAGTACAGATAACAATATAAGCAGGCGCATTTGCAAACCACTCTCTATCATAGCACTGACGGAGCTTCTGTTTCTGCTCTTCACTAATGATAACCATAAAATGCCATGGTTGATAATTAACTGCAGAAGGAGCCAATCGCGCACATTCAATGATATAATCTATTTTAGACTGTTCGATCTTATCTGCACTATAATTTCTTGCAGAAAAACGTTTTTTAGAAAGTTCTAAGAAATCCATATCTTACTTATTTTCTTTAATGTTTGGAACAAAGTTATACAACTTAAATTTCATCTCCCGGCTCTGCATAAATCTCATACTTAAAATAATCTTTAAAATATTTGTCATAGCATTTTAGTAATACTATTTTTGACTTTGGAGTCAACCAAATACATTGAGGATATGCATTCTCTTTTTTGTAAGTAAATATTTTATTATATTTTTCTACAAGAGTATCATCCGTAAAATCATAAATGGGAGATGAATATAAAGAACTTATATAATCGAAAAGTATTTTCTCACTTTTCAATATAAATGCCTGTTCATCCAGATTACCGTTTAACAAAAGAGACAATCCCACAGATGGAGTATCCTGATGCATATCTTGAAAGGTCACAATATCCCTATCCTTAAAAAGAACATCTACATATCCAGTGCCATGTCCGATAGAACCTTTTATATCTTTCCAATTGTATCCTAAAAAGTCTTTATCATCTGTTATTTTTATAAGTAATGTATCACTTTTGTAAATAAGTTTATCCTCCTTGTATCCTAACAGGAAAGTTTCATATTCACCTGGGAAGAAAAAGTTATGAGACCATTTAAAACTAAAACTAGAACTAAAATCTGTTCTTTCAAAAATTTTATAACTACCATCCAAGCCTGAAACCTTCCAGACTACAGAATCATAATGCGCACGTAAGTCCGAAAGCATAATAATCCCTTCTGTCTGTATCTGAAACTCCATTAAATCAAATATGTTCTTCTGATCCGTATTCACATACAGATTCAATACAGGCATATCGTTTTCATTTTCTATATTATCTTTATCGCCATTATTATCTCCATCATTATTGTCTGGAATATTATCATCTATCTCAGAGCAAGAAAAGAAAAACAATGTAGTAAACACTAAATAAAGCCACTTTTTCATACTTAAAATATTATTCAGATTACAATACAGATGATAAATGTAGCAAATATATCCAAAAGACATCCAATAAATTACTAATTTTGCAATATATTCTTTTAAAGTATATAACACTTCCGAAAAATCAGACTACTACCTATTAATAAATAATACACTTGTATTTATAACCATAGAACAACCAAAACTAATCAGAAATATCCGAGTGTAAATCTTTAATTACCAGCATATTCTAAAATTTAACACTTTTCGGTTGCCATTTGTCGCTTCCCAAATTTCCACATA
>NZ_JAMBQG010000028.1:0-57269 GCF_023369805.1 Parabacteroides leei | reverse complement strand
CAGAAGGATTGTTTACCAGAATTACGGGGAAAATTAGTGCACTTACAATCCTTCAATATATAAACAAGATTAATAACAAACCCATTGGACAAATTAAATATGCACTAATTTAATTCCGCCAACGGGTTATATCAATACTTTAACGAAACCTTCGGATGTATATGGGACATTTGTCTATCAACCTACATCTGTAACAGAACAAACTTATGAGCCGGTGGCTAATAAAGTTATTCAATCTGTTGCAACGAATTATTCTTATGATAATTATGGAAATCTGTTGGTGCAAACTGCGACTTATGGTAACGGAGATGTACAAAAAGTAACAAATACATATAACAACAACACAACAGACTGGCTTATTGGGCTATTGACCCGAAGTGTGAGTACGAGTACGGTGAATGGTAGTTCACTGACTAATACAGTTGATTATGCTTATAACAATACAACAGGCTTGTTGCAAACACAAACAGTTGAACCGAATCAATCATCATATAAATCCGTAACAACTTATACTTATGATGGGTATGGGAATGTTGCAACAAAAGCCAAAATGGTTGGCAGCACTTCACGTATGGAATCTTATACGTATGAGAAAGGACGTTTTATTAAAACTCATACAGATGTTTTAGGACAAGTGGAGTCTTTTGTTTATGATCCGGTTTCTGGTTTGTTGTCTTCTCAAACGGATATAGCAGGTGACGAGTCGACTTTTACTTATGATGGTTTTGGAAAAATAAAGACGCAGTCTTTGAGTTCTTCATCTGCAAATAAGGTTTCAACGAGTTGGACGTGGACGAATGGTAACCCTTCAAAATCTGTAGTTCTTCGTACAGAAACAACAGGGGACGGTCAAATCATCAAAACCTGGTATGATGTTCTTGGGCGTGAGATTCAGTCTAGTCATAAGAATTTCCAAAATAAGGAAGTTTATACAACAACTGAGTATGATGCATTGGGGCGTACTATAAAAGTTTCCGAACCTTATTTTACGGGGAGTTCTTCGTCTGCAATCCAGTATCATACCAGTCAATATGATAATTATGGCAGAATAAGTAAGTTAGTGACACCTTTGGGTACAATAGCCTATAGTTATTCTGGTAATCAAACAACTATTAATGATGGAACTAAAGGTTATACCACTGTCCGAGAAACTGATACTGCCGGGAAGTTAAAATCTGTAACAGATCCGGGGGGTAAGATAACTTATACCTATGGACCATCGGGTGCTCCGGTTAAAGTTGTCTGTGGTTCAACCTTCTCAACTATGAAGTATGATCTATTAGGACGTCGAACCGAACTAAAAGATCCGAATGCCGGTACAATTACTTATGAATATGATGGTTGGGGTAATCTGAAAAAGCAAACAGATGCCAGAGGTGAAGCGGAAGAATATGTATATGATGGTAGCGGGCGTCTTCAAACGTATAAAAGAGGAGCTGGGGAATCTTTTTCCTATACTTATGATTCTAAATATAAAGGACTGGTGAGTTCAATTGTTTATGGTGGTATGAAAACTACATGTACTTATGGAACTTATGGTCGTTTAGACTCAAAAATAGAAACTGTCGATAACAAATCTTTCCTATTTTCATATAGTTACAATAATAAAGGACAATTGGAAACGATGACTTATCCTAACTCAAAGTCAATTAAATACGAATATACAAACGGTGATCTTTATAAAATTATTTGGCAACCGACTGTGACGACAGTCTGGCAAAAAAGTGATGCAAATGCGAAAGGCCAAATATTGTCGGTAAATTCAGGAAACAGTATACAGAATAATTTTACTTATAACACCATCGGAATACCGACTTCAATTCAGGCAATAAAAGGGACATCGACTCTATTCAATGTAGCTTACCGGGATATTGATTCCCGTGGTAATATTCAAAACAGACATGATTTTTATAAGTCTCAGGGAGAGTATTTTGCATATGACGACATGAACCGACTTACGTCCGGAGTTGAATATGGTGAAAATGGAAACATAACATTTAAATCGGATGCCGGAACATATCAGTATGCAGCAAATCATCCCCATGCGGTTAATAAAGTCTCTCCCGGGAATAATATGGGATTGGCTAATACTAATTTGTCGGTAACATATAACAGTGTTCGTTTGCCAGTTAAGATTACAGAAAACAATAAGGTCTATACGATTTCTTATAATGGAGGAAATAGTCGTATAAAAAGCCAATATGTGGAAAATAATGCGACTGTATTCACAAAATACTATAGTGGTCCTTATGAAGAGATTCAAAAAGGTTCTACAATCCGTAAAAATTATTATATTTACGCCGGTGGAGAAATAGCGGCTGTTTATACGGAAGGTGCATCTGATGCCGGCATGTATTATTTTCATAATGACCATTTAGGTTCTCCCTGGTTGATAACCAATGCTTCAGGTAATGAAGTGCAACGTTTGAACTTTAATGCTTGGGGGCGTAGGCGTGATGCTTCGAACTGGAATAATTATGAGAATCTGCCGGAGATGAAATTTGATCGTGGCTTTACGGGTCATGAACATTTGGAGATGTTTGGTCTGATCAATATGAATGCGCGTTTGTATGATCCGGTGTTAGGTCGTTTCTTAAGCCCTGATCCTATTGTTCAGGTACCAGATTTTACGCAGTCTTATAATGGTTATTCGTATGCGTTGAATAACCCGTTATCGTACAAGGATCCGAATGGTGAAAGTCTTATCCTGGCAGCAGCTATTATTGGTGGATGGATTGGCATGGGAACAGCGATGGTATCCAGTGATAAGAGTGGTTGGGGATTGGCTGGGGATATGTTTAAAGGCTTATTTGTTGGAGCCGCTTCTGGAGCTGCTGGTGCATGGGCTGGTGGAGCTGTTGCGGGTTCGATAACGGCAGGTGGTTTCATAAATGGAAGTCTTTCTGGGCTAGCAGGTGGATTTGGAGGCGGTTTTGTCGGTTGCTCCGGAAATGCTTGGTTATCAGGAGCTGGTTTTGGTGCAGGACTGAAGGCTGGATTTGTAGGAGGCGCATTAAGTGCTGCTTTTAGTGGTTTATCTGGCGGTCTGATACGTGGGTTTACGGATATGGCTAAAGGGTATTCATTTTGGGATGGAAGAACAACCTCTGAGTTTGTAATAGGAAATTCAATAGAAAAGACAGATTATAAAGCAATGGGAGATAATTATAATGATAGTTTTATTGCTGAATTGAATGATGAAAGCTTGAAAACTAGAATTCAAGGAGAGTATAGTATAAAAGAAGGTGATTTAGGCATAGAAAAAATAACAACACGAACAGGAGAAAGGTATGGTATGACTACAAAAGAATCATATGTAAACCTAAAAAACGGACACGAAGTTGCTGGATATGCAGATTTGTCCTCTACAGGGCGTAGTTCAAAAATACATATTTCTCCGAAATACGCAAATGCATTGGATGTAGCTGATTTTAGGGCTGTAGCTGGACATGAGCTGATTCATGCTTACCACCAATATACTTTTGCTGGAGCTTTTGTGAGAGCTTCTTCTGAAAGTGTTGCTTATCGATATTCAGCAAATATTTATTTGAGGGCATCTCAACCTGTAAAGGCATTTCAGTGGATGCAAAATGCTGTTAACCAACGTTTTTTTGGGCACTCCAGTAGTTATGAAATTCCCAATATTTATAGGTTTAGATAATGAAATACAAATTTGTCATACTATTTATGTTTTGTGCAAATCCTTTATTTGCGCAAAGATATGTTTTGGGTGAAAGTAAATTCTTGAACCATTGGACTCAGGAGTATATCGATTGTCGGTTGTATCTTTTGGACAATAAATATACTATGAAATTCTCTTTGATATCAGATGATATAGTTTTTAATATGTTTCCCTTGTATGGGTATGTCCGAAAAGAGGGAAATTTATATTATTTGAAAGATATACCAACTAATGCTGAAATAGTCTTGGAAAAGGATAAGTCAGCTAATTTCAACATAAAAAAGGGCTTTTCATTTATGCAAAAGAAATGTCTTACTTATGAAGACAAAGCTGATAGTGACGATTTTTCTTGGTTTGATATTGATGTTGAATATGATAAAAAGAAGAAAGAGGTTCAATCAATAAGAGATAAACAGTTACCTGATAAACTAAAGTTTGGGTTTGGAGAATATATGAATGGGAATGTTCATGTGTTTCTTGAAGGAAATGGCTCATATACAATTGCATATAAATTTCAAGAGTATTTGATTGTAATTTCAGAAGGAAAATGGGCAACCAGAAATGGTATTTTAAAATTAAGAGATCCATTTCTTAATTATTCGTTTACAATGTTGATAAGCGTGGATAGACAGTTGATTGCGATTGATTTTCCAAATGAATTGAATGAGAAGCGGATATACTCTTTTGTGGAAGGAGGTAATAAATATAAAAAAATAAATTTGCATAAATAGGAAACTGTTTTGATTTTTTTATTTAATCCTCTTGACACATGATTTGTGTCGGAAATGTGAGAATTAAAGAGATTACGACAAAGACAGGACGGATGGGGATGATGACTGATGGAGTATATGTTGATAATGGAGCTGAAGTTGCTGGCTATATAGATATACTACAGGGAAGAGTTTGGTGCATATCTCTCCGCGATATACTTTAGGAAATGTTGTGGATTTTAGAGCGGTTGCTGGTCATGAGTTAAATCATGTATATCATAATTATTTTTTTTTAAGAGCTTATGTGAAAGCTTATTCAGAAACTGTGGCATATAAATATACTGCTAGTGTATACCAAAATGTTGGTAGATATCAGATGGCTTTAGATGTGACAAATATAGCAAAAAGCTTAGGGTATTCAGGGACCTATCCAAGTAGTTATAATTTAGGGAATACGATAAAATCAATGTGGGTCTATTAAATTTATGATTATGTTAAAATCTTTTTGTGACTTAAAAGACACTTTAGTTCAAACGTATGAACTGAAAGATCCTTTTTATGAAAAGAATATTTCATGTTATTTAGAAATGATAAATAATAAGGAGTATTGCATTTATTTTATTATTGGACCAGGTGATGATAGGCTGATTTTATTTCTTTCTTTCGGATCAATGTCTGTGAAGGGGAGCAGTATTCTTTTGAATGACATAAGAAGTAATTCGACTTTAATTCTGGAAAAAAGAGACAATGTTGATCTATTTGTAAAAAAAGGTTTTAAACTAATGCATGGGAAATCTTTTATTCATGTAGGTGGATCAGACTCATTTATACATAAATCTATATTGGATATAAAGGATGAATCAGAAAAAAGGAAGAAGAAAGTAGAGGAGTATTTAAGTTTACTAAATTCAGATCATGTTCCTTTACAATTGGGAGTATATGATAATGGATATGTTTATTTGGATATAAATATAAATTTTAATTTTAAAATCTATTATTTGATAGAAAGAAAAGTTTTTTTGTTATCAGAAGGTAAATGGATAAAAGATGGTAATAAATTGCAATTAAATGATTCTTCTTTGGATTATTCTTTTTTACTCCTAATAGAATCTAAATCATTAATTGCTATTTATTTCCCAAATGAGATAAATGAAAGTGATCAATATTCTTTAGTTAAAAATGGATTGTATGCGTTTATTATGCGATGAGTGTTAATGTTCAGAATATTAGCTTCAGCTTGGATTTAGATAAAATAGAGAATGAAATATATGTATGATAAAAAAGGAATGGTAGAAATACTAAATATGTATGGTGAAGGTTAAGTATATATTAATTGCTGTTTTTTCTATGTATATAGAAACTATATTTGCTCAATATTATGAAATGGGAGAACGTAAGGTTTTGAATACCAAAAACTCTCCAGAGGCTTATTGTGAGTTACATTTGCAGAAAGATAAATATTATATTTTGTTTACGGAAGGTACAGGTGAACTCTCGTCGAGTTTTTTTGTCTCGTATGGGCGAGTACATACAATAGGCAATATGTATTATTTGAAGGATATACCTTGTAATGCCGAAATAGTATTAGAGGCAAATAATGATAAGTCAGAATTTGTTGTAAAGAAAGGTTTTTCTTTTATGGAAAATGAACGGTTTCTATGTAAAGGGGAAACAGATGATACATGTGGGTATGTTGTTGATCTTGAAGTTGAGTGCAAAAATAAGAGAGAACGTGATTTGCATAATAGAAAGAAGAAATCTTCATATCCGATTCCTTTTCGATTAGGTGTATATAAAAATGAATCTATTACTCTGTCTTTAGATAATAACTATCTTTATCAAATTCATTATCATTTGGGTGAGTACTCACCAATAATTTCTGAAGGGAAATGGTCAAAAGAGGGTAACTTATTGAAGTTATATGATTCCTTTTTAGATTATTCGTTTACAGCGTTGATTGACTCCAGCAAAATAACAGTAATTGATTTCCCGAATGATGTTTACCCAAATAAGAACTACTCCCCTATAGAAAGTGAAATGTTGCCAACTCTAGTGGAATAGTCATTTCAATGTAATATGAATAAATTGTATATATATTTATTGTTGTTTAATGTTCAAAATCTACTTTCACAAGAAGTGAAAGTAGATTTATCCCTATCATGGTCTAAGAGTAAATTAAGTGTTTCAGCAGAGTATGATACTATATCACATCCCTATTTGTTTGTGAAGTATTCGAATCTTACACAAGATTCAATTTAGGTATACATTAGATATAAATGAATATACAATGGATATAGGTTATATTGTGGAAGTGTTGTTCCTGATACTTTAAGTGTTGTATTTTAAAATGAATATTAATGAATAATTTGGACGGAATATGAAGTATGTTTTGAGAATATGTGTTGTTTTTATTATTTTGAGTGCTAGGGCTTATGCTCAATCACCTGTTTCTTTTCAAGTAAAGGTGGGAGCAGGTCTTGCGAGCATGTGGGGACAGAACACTGAAGAAAATGCCAAATTCGCTTATAGGGTGGGTGTTGGTATGGAATATGGTTTTAATAAAACCTGGGCGTTACAACCTTCTCTGAATTTTGTATCAAAAGGATCTAAAGAAGATGGAAAAGATTTGGGAAAGGCTACAGTAAATATGCTTTATCTTGAATTGCCTGTTATGTTGTCGGCCCGCTTACATCTTACGAAAACATCTAACCTGGTTATTTCAGGAGGTCCTTATATGGCTTATGGAGTAGGAGGCAAAACATCGGTCGATGTATGGTTACCGATTCCGGGTACTACAGGGATTCAGACAGTTCATAAAGAGTATAAACTCAATACCTTTGGTAGTATAACCGATGGGAATATGGGATGCAAACGTTTTGATGCCGGAGTTGGACTGGGTATTGCCTATGAGTACCGGAGAATTGTAGTGGGCTTGGAAGGACAATTGGGGCTGGTTAAGATACATGACGGATTTTCCGAACTAATAGATATAAAAGAGCTCGAAGATAATGCTCTTAAAAATTTATCAGCGTTCGTAACGGTTGGATATAAGTTTTAAAGAAGTACTGTACAGTGTTGCATATCCAATGTTTTTGTTTAATTTTGTTTACAATAAAGGGGTTGTTGTGAGATATTGAACAGATAGATGGATTTTGAGAATTTTTATATAACATGGTACTCGCGTGTTAAACACTTTGCACGCGACTATGTCCTTTCTGAAGAAGAAGCGGAGAACATTACACAAGATGTTTTTCTTGATTTCTATCAAAAGAGAGATTCGTTGGATTTCCATATAAATGTGATAGCCTATTTGTTTACGTCTGTAAAAAACAGGTGCATTGATTACCTGCGGCGTAAGCTATTGGAGCAGGAAGCAGCTTCGAAGATGCAGGAAGATTTTGACTTGTCCTTCCGCATGAAGTTCGATTCTTTGGAAGCATTTGATATGGACGGGCTTTCGGAGGATAATATAAGGAATATAATAGAAAAGGCACTTAACGCACTTCCCGAACGGTGCCGGGAGATATTCATATTAAGTAAACTGGAAGGAAAAAAGCAGAAAGAGATAGCAGAAGAACTGAATGTGTCTGTAAAAACCATTGAAACACAGATGACTATCGCTTATAAAAAGTTAAGAGAGGAATTAAAAAACTATTTACCACTATTGATGTTTATTTTGTCCTTTTGATAAGGCGTAAAAATTAAAAATATGGCAGAACCTTTTAAAAACATGTATAACGAGCAATTTTTCGATAGATTTACGAAAGATTTGAAACTTGTTATCAAGGATTTTGATGCCCGTGAGTTTGTATCCCAAATAATGGATAATGAATGGGAAAACAGAGAGCTTAAACAACGTTGTATGCACATTACAACAATTCTGAGAAAGTTTTTACCGGCAGATTACAAAGAAGCGATCGCTAAAATACTAGAACTGTTGGATTATGTAAAAAATACACAGCCTGATTTTTCAAAAATTGATGATACGAAGTTTGGCTTAACATTGGAGTATGGTCCGGTTTTAGATAATTATGTAGAACAATACGGATTGGACGATTACGAAACCTCTGTTAAAGCGATAGAAAAAATCACCCAGTTTACAAGTTGTGAATTTTCTGTTCATCCTTTTATTATAAAATATCCGGATGAAATGATGCAGCAAATGTTAGTTTGGTCGAAGCATGAACATTGGGGAGTAAGACGGCTTGCGTCAGAAGGGTGCCGTCCGCGTCTTCCCTGGGCGATGGCTTTGCCGAATTTGAAAGAAAATCCTGCCCCGATCATTCCAATTCTGGAAAACCTTAAAAACGATCCGGCGAGATTTGTGCGCTTGAGTGTTGCCAATAACTTAAATGATATAGCGAAAGATAATCCCCAAACGGTGATTGATTTGGTGAAAAGATGGCAAGGAGAGTCGAAGGAAGTGGATTGGATTATCAAACATGGCTGCCGGACACTCTTAAAACAAGGCAATCAGGAGATGATGGAACTGTTTGGTTTTAATTCTACAGTAAAAAGTATCCGCATTGAGAATTTTCAGATTTCAATACCCCAAGTTAAAGTTGGAGAGTCGTTGGAGTTTAGTTTTAACTTATTGAATAAGAACAATAAAAGAACCAAAATACGACTTGAATACGGAATTTACTACCAAAAAGCGAATGGAACGTTGACAAAGAAAGTCCACAAGATCAGCGAAAAGGAGTACGCCGAAAATTCTACAACACAAATTACTCGAAAACACTCTTTTCGCGTGGTAACAACCAGGAAACTCCATCCCGGACTTCATCAGGTTGCTGTAATAATCAACGGGAATGAGTTTGAAAAGTATGATTTTGAGCTGATTGAATGATAAATACGGCATGTGGTAATTAGTCTTCCGGGGAAAATTGAAAAAATAATCAGATTTCTTTAGGGGGATTTTTTTTTTCTGTTCGTTTACTATATAAAGAACAGTGAATAATGGATGAAAGAATCATAAAATATTGCCAGGGAGTATTACCGAAGCAGGAACAGGATCAGCTTTTAAAAGAAGCTTATAATGATCCTAAGTTGAAATCTCAAATCATAGACTATCAACATTTGCATAGTCTGTTGGAGTTGGTTCCGGAAAAAGCTGATATGCAGCAGGGATCTGAAAGATATGGTAACTTTAAAAGACTTGTGAATTCACGGAAAAGAAAAGTTTGGCTGATCTCGTTCAGCCGGTATGCAGCAATAATTGTGATCGTCTTTGTGTCTGCTTGGATGTTGGCATCTTACTGTTTCTCCGGAGATATCACAAACCGGCAAGAGTTGATCGCTTTTCAGCAGGAATTAGTAGTTCCAGCCGGACAGCGTGCAGAACTTACATTACCTGACGGTACGAAAGTCTGGCTGAATGCTGGTTCTAAATTATCCTATCCTTCTTTTTTCGAAAAGGAACGGAAAGTTTTTTTGTCGGGTGAAGGTTTTTTTGATGTGAGCAAAAATAAAAAGGTACCTTTCATTGTCTCTACCCGGACGATGGATGTCAAAGCTCTGGGAACCCAGTTCAACGTATTCTGCTATCCGGAAAGTAATTATACTGGCGTTTATCTTCAGGAAGGTTCTGTGAAAGCTTACTTTCCCTCTTCCGAGGCTGAAGGTGTGATCCTTTCTCCGGAACAGTATCTTGTTCAAAAAGGAAAACAGTTAGTGCTCTCTACAATGGACCCGGATGAATTATTATGGCGCGAAGGTATTTATACGTTTAAAAGGCAGAAGTTGGGAAGAATCATAGAGAAGTTGGAGTTGTATTATGATGTGAAGATCGTTGTGAAAGATCCGGAAATATTAGATTATGAATATGTCGGGAAGTTCCGTCAAAGGGATGGAGTGATGGAGATTCTTCATCTGATCCAACGGATACATAATTTTAAAATCAAGAAGAATGATGAACTGAACCAGATAATACTGAGTAAATAAAAATAGTATTAACCTTTAAATTTAGTATGTATGAGTCCATGAAGAATTAAAAAAATCGGCAGATATTGGCCTATCTACCGATTTTACGAAAAGTAAAACCATTTGTGTTCAAAAAATTAGTATTTACTTAACAAAGCAAAGATATGAAAATAAATCCTTTGTTACCGCATTTCTTATGTCTAAAAAATCACCAAAAGGCATTCAGAATTATGAAACTATCCTTTTTTATCCTGTTTGTTTTTGTGTGCCAGTTATTTGCATTGAATACTGATGCACAGACTGTTGTTGTCGAATTAAAATCGAATAAACTTTCAATTGAAGAATTGTTTAAGGAAATAGAAAGACAGACTGACTATCTCGTCATATATAGTACGAGTGGTGTTCGTTCAAACTTCGATTTGTCATTAACTAAGAAGAAAGCCAAAGTCTCCGAGTATTTGGATGAAGCATTGAGAGGACATGGTTTGAAATATGAGTTTGTCAATAATTATATCATATTGTCGAAATCAGAAGAGGCTGTTGTCCAACAAAATAGAATTAAGATCGAAGGGACTGTTTATGATCCGGCCGGAGAACCCATCATTGGAGCCAATGTTGTTGAAAAAGGGACAATGAATGGTATTATCACGGATATAGACGGAAAGTTTTTTTTGGATGTCGTTTCCGGTACAACTTTGGTTGTCTCTTATATAGGATATAAAACGGAAGAAGTGGCAGTAGGTAATAAACATAACCTGAGGATAACCCTGAAAGAAGATTCAGAAACATTGGAAGAAGTGGTGGTTGTCGGTTATGGAACACAAAAGAAAGTAAACCTGACAGGAGCTGTTTCACAAGTAACTTCCAAGGTGTTGGAAAATCGTCCGATAACGAATCTGGGACAAGGACTTCAAGGGGTGGTTCCGAACCTAAATATCTCTTTTAACGGAGGCGATCCCAATGCTGAAGTAAGTATGAATATTCGTGGTCTGGCATCTATCAGCGGAGAAGGTAGTTCTCCTTTAGTGATGGTAGATGGTGTTCAGATGAATATGAATATGGTCAATCCGGAAGATGTGGAAAGTGTATCGGTTTTGAAAGATGCTTCTTCTTCGGCTATTTATGGTGCCCGGGGTGCTTTCGGCGTGATTCTGATCACAACGAAAAAGGGGAAAACGGATCGTAAACCGGTGATTGAATATTCCGGAAGTATCCAGTTGAATACACATACTTATTTACCGGATATGCTGAGTGCTCCCGATTATATGGATGCCATGAATGAATCTTCGTTCAATAATACGGGTAAAGACAAATATTCGGCCGAACAGGTACAATGGGTGAAAGATTATTATAATGACCCGGTTAATAATCCGGTTTACCATATGATGGAGAATGGTAAAATTTTCTGGAATTCAAATAATAACAACTATAAACAGATGCTTCAGAAATGGGCTCCTACCCATAAACATACGGTAAATATCAGTGGAGGTAGTAAGGCTATCCGTTTCTATGCTTCAGCAGGTTATATGAACCAGGAAGGGATGTTTAAGGATGCGACCGATATATTTAAGAGGTATAATTTCCTGAGCAATATCTCTGCAGATCTGACTCCTAATTTTCGTGTAGGCTTTAAAGCATCCTATACACATACGGTATATGATGCACCTCATGCTTACTCAACAAAGGGAACTAATTGGTGGGAACAGATGACACGCGGTGAACCGCAGATATTATTCCCGGTCACAACACCTGAAGACAGCCCTGTCGGCGGTGGTATTCCGACGGAGCATTTTTATAATTTCCTGACAAGCGGTTCAAGAAATGTGACAAACAATGACCTGACCCTTTTGATGGGTAATGCGGAATGGGATGTGGTGAAAGGCTTGAAGATTAAAGGTGATTTTAGTTATAGAGCTACTAATGACAGACAGAAAGATGTACAAAAGGAATTTGATTATATCCGCGATTCCTGGACTACCCAAAATAGTGCGACCTTCCCTTCCTCTATCCTCGCTCAGAATGCACGAAGTAACTATTTTGCTGCGAACCTATACGGGGAATATATGACATCGATCAATGAAAAACACAATATTACAGTATTGGCCGGTTTTAATCAGGAATGGGAAACTTACCGGGAAGATTATACCAAACAAGAAGAACTGGTATCAAGTGATATTCCTTCGATCAGCTTGGGTACAGGGAAAGTAACGACAAAAGATAAGGAGTACAGTTGGGCGATTCGTGGTATGTTTATGCGTCTGAAATATGACTATATGAATAAGTATTTGTTTGAAATGAATGGTCGCTATGATGGTACATCTAAGTTCCCGCATAATTCCCGTTATGGTTTCTTCCCTTCCTTCTCTGTCGGATGGCGTATTTCTTCAGAATCTTTTATGGAATCTACACATTCTTGGCTGAATGATTTAAAGGTTAGAGTTAATTACGGTAGTTTGGGGAATCAGAATGTCAAAGGTTATTATCCTTATATTTCCACATTCGAAGTAACGCAGCAGACTCCTTTTATCATTAATGGCTCTTTACCTATTTCCGTTGCTGCTCCCGGAATGGTTTCTCCGGATCTGACATGGGAAACTGTAAAGTCTTTAAATCTGGGTATTGATATAACGGTATTGAATCGTTTAAGTGCAAGCTTTGATTGGTTTAACAGGAAAACTACAAATATGCTGACTGAAGGGGATAAGCTTCCGTCTATTTTAGGAACAGATGTTCCAAGACGTAATAATGCAGATATGAAGACTGCCGGTTGGGAGCTTTCTGTCAATTGGAGGGATCAGCTGGCTAACGGTTTTTCTTATGATTTAGGTTTGATTCTGTCTGACTATCAGAGTGAAATTACCAAGTTTGATAATAATCCGAGTAAGTTATATGATAATTATTATGTAGGAAAAAAGATTGGAGAGATCTGGGGATATGAAACTGTCGGAATCTTCCAGTCGAAAGACGAAGTGGCTGCGGCTGCCAATCAGAGTAAATTAGGTAATGGCGATAAATGGGGACCTGGTGATACACATTATGCAGATTTGAATGGTGACAAAATAATAGATTGGGGTGATAAAACGGTAGATAACCCGGGCGATACGAAGGTGATTGGAAATACGACGCCGCGTTATCAGTTCGGTATAACGGCCAATCTGGGATGGAAAGGTTTTGATTGTAATATCTTTATTCAAGGTATTGGTAAACGTGATTTCTTCCCGATCGGTAGTTATTTCTGGGGACATATTAATAATGCGAATGCTGTCGGTACCTATGAAGTTTATAAAAATGCCTGGAGAGAAGATAACCCGGGAGCATTTTACCCTATGTGGAAAGCTTCTTCAATGAGTTATAATGTAAGAACACAGACTCGTTATTTACAAAGTGGAGCTTACGCACGGTTGAAAAACTTTACAGTTGGATATACGATACCTGCTGAGATCACCCAGAAAGTCAGATTGAACAAAGTTCGTGTTTACTTTTCCGGTCAGAACTTATTCGAGATTACCAATATGCGAGGTAAATTCGATCCTGAGCTTATCGGAAATGTGGATGATGAAAAATCAAAGTCAAATGTAGGCAAAGTGGGTGAATTTTATCCATTGCAGCGTTCAATTTTATTCGGTTTACAATTATCATTATAATTAGAGCAATATGAAATCAATTAAAATATTACTTGCAGGTAGCATCATGTTGGCAACGTTGGTTGCTTGTAATGATGATTTTATGGATCGTTTTCCGACAACAGATATCAGTGATCAGAATTTCTGGCATTCGGCCAGGGATATGGAGTTGTATTGTAATGGTTTATATACTTATATTAAAGGACATGGTACCGGTCACGATAGAAGCCCGATGTTATCCGGTGATAACCAGAGTGATAATATGGCCCCTCAGGATTACGATAAAGTGGCTGCCGGCGAACATATAGTACCGGAAAGTTCTAATGACAATGAATGGAATTGGACTTTTATCCGGAAGTGTAATTATTTCCTGGCCCGTTATCAGCAGGCAGAGATCAGTCAGGAGGAAAAAGATGCGTATGCTGCTGAAGTATATTTCTTTAAAGCCTGGGATTATTTTGAGAAAGTGAAACGATATGGAGATGTACCCTGGTTAACGAAAGACCTTACAACTGAATCGGAGGAGCTTTTTGGGGCAAGGGATTCGCGTGTTGAAGTGATGGATTCTGTGTTAGCTTGCATCGATTGGGCTATTGAAAAGCTACCGGCGAAAAAGAATGCTGTTTCCGGCCGTATCAACAAGGATGTAGCACTGATATTAAAGGCGAGAATCTGTCTGCATGAAGGAACATTCCGTAAATATCATCAGATTGATAATTCAGAAAAGTTCCTGAAGGAGGCTGTAAACATGAGTCAGACTTTAATTAAAGAAGGTCATTACCAGATTTATAACACAAATAATCCGGAGTCTGATTACCGTACGCTTTTCTGTTCTCTGGATTTGAAGGATAATCCGGAAATGATTTATTATAAAGTTTATGAAGAAGGATTGTTAGGTAACAGGACTAGTAACCTTTTGGAAGGGGGAGAATCAACTTTAGGATTTAGTGTGACAAAATCTTTAATTGATGCTTATCTTTGTGAATGTGGAAAACCGATATCTCTTTGTAAAGAACATTTCTTGGGACATGATAGTATTCAGGCTGAAATGTTACATCGTGATCCACGTTTGTGTCAGACGATCTGTTATCCGGGAAAAGATTTGCAACGGGATACGAAGAAACCATCTATTCCTGGTTCAAATATTTCTACAGGAAATATTCCGACCGGTTACCAGATCATAAAATATTGGGTAGACGATCCGGCAGAATATTTACGTTATCAGAACGGTATTCTGGATGCTCCTGTATTCCGTTATGCGGAAGCCTTATTGGTTTATGCGGAAGCGAAGGCGGAATTGGGCGAGTGTACGCAGTCTGATTTGGACCTGTCTGTTAATTTGTTGCGTAAACGCGCAGGTATGCCGGATATGAAAATCGATCAGCTGGTGAAAGACCCGATGTCTGATTTTCCGTCTTTACCAGTGCTGATAGACGAGATCAGAAGGGAAAGACGTGTGGAGTTTGCTTTGGAGAATATGCGGTATGATGATTTGATGAGATGGAAAGCGGGTAAGCTGATGGAAAAAACGGTTCGGGGAATGAAGTTTGTTCAGTCTCAGTATCCGACAGTCGTTATTGGTAAACATATCGATGTGGATAAAGAAGGTTTTATTTTGCCGTATTGGAATATTTTACCGAACGGACGTAAGTTCGATGAATCGAAACATTATTATTTCCCGCTTCCGACAGAAGAATTGGTTATTAATAGAAACTTAAAACAAAATCCAGGTTGGTAATCGATTATGAGAAAGATTTTTTATTCTGTAGCCGCCTTGGCTACATTGAATTGTTCGGTGTGGGCAAAGGGGAAAGAGACTAAGAATGTATTGTTTATTTTGGTAGACGATATGCAGAAAACCTGCATTCATGCCTATGGCAATAACCAGGTCGTATCCCCTAATATCGACAGGATCGTCGATCAGGGTATTTCCTTTATGCATACCTATACGAACGGTTCTTTGGGAGGTGCTTTGTCGATGCCGAGCCGTGCCATGATCATGACGGGTAGAGGTGTCTATGAGGTAAGTGGAGACGGTGCGGTGATTCCGGAACAACAAGTTACCTTGCCGGAATTGTTGCGGTCTAACGGTTATGAAACGTTTGCCACAGGGAAATGGCATGCAGATCCCTTGTCGTTTAACCGTTCATTTGCCAAGGCAGAAAATATTTTCTTCGGAGGAATGCATTCGTATGCAACGGACGGGCATGTATCTCCCCGTCTGAATCATTATGATCCGGAAGGAAAATATGAAAAGACCTTTATCGGAGATAAGTTCTCATCAGAAATGTTTGCCGATGCTGCTGTCGATTATCTGAATAAAAGAAGTAAGAATGATAAACCGTTCTTCGCCTTTGTTGCTTTTACTTCTCCGCACGATCCGCGTATGAAGCATCCAGAATACGGACATCACTATAATCCGGAAGATATGGAGCTGCCTGTTAATTTCCTGCCGCAGCATCCGTTTGACAACGGTGAGTTAAAAATTCGTGATGAGGTATTGTTACCCTTCCCGAGGACAGAGGCCATGATGAAAAAAGATTTGGCTGATTATTATGGAATGATCAGTGAAGTCGATACGCAGATCGGACGTATTATGAAAACTCTGAAGGACAAAGGAGAGTTGGATAATACCATCATTGTTTTTGCTTCTGATAACGGTTTAGCGGTAGGACGTCACGGACTTCTTGGCAAACAGAACTTGTATGAGCATAGTGTCTGTGTACCGATGGCTATGGTTATTCCCGGCATGGAACAAGGTACCCGGAAAGATGTGGATTGTTACCTGTACGATATCTATCCGACCCTTTGTGATCTTCTGAATATTAAGCCGGCAGAATCTGTTACAGGAAAATCGCTGGTTCCGGTATTGAATGGGTCGGAAAAACACAGGGATCAATTGTTCCTGGCCTACAACAGTTTCCAGAGAGCTCTGGTGAAAGATGGTTGGAAATACATTATTTATAATGTGGATGGTGCCGTTACGGAACAGCTGTTCAACCTGCAGACAGACCCGGATGAAATGGTGAACCTGGCTTCTGATGCAAAATACGATTTCAAAAAACAAGCTTACAAGCGTATTTTGAAAGAAGAGATGAAAAAGAACAATGATTTCTGTAATCTGGATTTACATTACTGGATGGGAAGACCGGGAAAGATGTCCTGGGATGAAGCTTCTAAATTGTATGTTTATTGATCTGATCTGACTTCAATTTCATATTTAGAGAACCGTATGTTTTCTTTAGCGCAATTTTATATTGTCGAAAAAGAAAGCGTACGGTTTTTCCGCATACCTATGCGGCTTTATGGAGATAATCATGTATATTTGCAAGTTATAAAAGATATCTCGGGCATATTTCGGATATCATTTAACGAGGATTTATATGGCAAAGAAAGCAACTACAACAAAACAAAATAGTAACAACGAACCTGGTAAGTTAGCCTTGATGAAGATGTTCTTCACCAACGAACGTACCCGTTTTATTACCGGATTGGTAATAGCTATTATTACCATTTATATCGGATTATCCCTGATCTCTTTCTTCTTCACGGGAGGAGCGGATCAAAGTAAGATCGAGAATGTCCCGTTATCGGATTTGCTGACGAACAGAGGTTCGGTTGAGAACTGGACGGGGGTGCGGGGAGCTGTCCTGGCAGACCTGTTGATGAACCGCTGGTTTGGTATCTCTTCGTTTATGATCCTGTTTTTCCTAGGATCGGTCGGAGCGAAGCTGATGAATCTGCGCAGGGTGTCGTTGTTGAAGCGTTTCCTATTCTGCGCGGCTATGCTTGTTTGGGGATCGCTGTTCTTTGCTTTCGTTTTTATCAGCGGATATGAAGATACTTTTATTTATCTGGGAGGACAACACGGGTATTACCTGTCTGAAATGATGATTACCAATATCGGTATCCCCGGAACCATCCTGTTACTGGCCGGTATTTTCCTGATCATTGCCATATTCAGCAGCAAGAAAACGATACCGTTCCTGCAAAGCCTGCTTTCTTTCGGTTGGTTGAAGAACCGTCTGAAAAGAGAAAAGAAAGAAGATACAGAAGACGATACGACTTCGGAAGACGATACCGCATCCGAACATCTTATTGCCGACCAGCCGGACGAACGACCGGAAACGGATGATTTTGTTTTTGATACGGCAAAAGAAATGGAGTCTGCCGACGAGGTGGAACGCTACCGTAAGCCTGAACCGCGTACTGAAACCTATTCGAATATATCCAACGACGATACATTTGAAGTAACAGTCCCACAGGAGGAAGAAGCGTATGATATTCCGGATGCGGGAAATCAACCCGATGATCCGGAAGACCTTCCGGGAGATCCTCGCTTTACAGTCGAGGTTCCGACCGGTGACGACGAAGTGTATGATGCCTCTGCTTTGGGTGATTATGACCCGAAACTGGATTTGTCCAACTTCCGTAATCCACCGATCGAACTGCTGAAAAAATACGATGTGAGCGAACATCAGGTCGACATGGAAGAACAGATGGCTAACCAGAAACGTATCAAACAGACTTTGGAAAGTTTCGGTATCAGTATCTCTTCTATCAAGGCGACAGTGGGTCCGACCATTACATTATATGAAGTAATTCCGGATACCGGTGTCCGTATCTCGAAGATCAAGAACCTGGAAGATGATATTGCCCTGAACCTGTCGGCTTTGGGTATCCGTATCATTGCCCCGATGCCGGGTAAGGGAACGATCGGTATCGAGGTTCCGAACAAAGACCCGCAGATCGTATCCATGCAGTCGGTGGTGGCTTCTCGCAAATTCCAGGAGTCCAAATATGACCTGCCGGTAGTATTGGGTAAGACGATTACCAACGAGATATTTATGTTCGACCTGTGTAAGATGCCTCACTTATTGGTGGCCGGTGCTACCGGGCAAGGTAAGTCAGTCGGTCTGAATGCAGTGATAACCTCTTTATTATATAGAAAGCATCCGTCGGAATTGAAGTTTGTTCTGGTCGACCCGAAGATGGTAGAGTTCGGAATCTATTCGGACCTGGAACGTCATTACCTGGCAAAATTGCCTGATGCGGACAAGGCGGTGATCACAGACTGTACGAAGGTGATTATGACGCTGAACTCCGTTTGTAAGGAAATGGACGACCGTTATGAATTGCTAATGAAAGCGCATGTGCGTAATATAAAGGAATATAACGCTAAATTTACCTCCCGTCACCTGAATCCGGAGAAAGGACATAAGTTCATGCCGTTTATCGTGGTGATTATCGACGAGTTCGGCGACCTGATCATGCAGGCAGGTAAAGAGATCGAAACACCGATTGCCCGTATCGCACAGAAAGCACGTGCCGTCGGTATCCATATGATCATTGCAACGCAGCGTCCGTCTACCAATATCATTACCGGTATCATCAAGGCGAACTTCCCGGCCCGTATGGCATTCCGTGTGATGCAGATGGTCGACTCGCGTACGATCCTGGATGCACCCGGTGCCAACCAGTTGATCGGTCGTGGTGACTTGCTGTTCTCGCAAGGTGGAGAAACAAACCGCGTGCAGTGTGCCTTTGTCGATACTCCGGAAGTAGAACAGATCGTAAACTATATCTCCGGCCAGGCCGGTTATGCTACCGCCTTCCTGTTGCCCGAATATGTGGGAGAAGGTGGCGAAGATAAAGCTCCGGGTTCTGTCGACCTGTCGGATCGCGATCCATTGTTTGATGAGGCTGCCCGCCTGATCGTTATCCAGCAACAGGGTTCCACTTCGCTTATCCAGCGTAAGTTCGCGATCGGTTACAACCGTGCCGGACGCCTGATGGATCAGTTGGAAGCGGCAGGAATCGTAGGACCGTTTGAAGGAAGCAAGGCTCGTCAGGTCTTGATCCAGGACGAGTATAATCTGGAACAGTTACTGAACTCTTTGAAATAATCGTTATTTATGGAAAGAGAAAGAAAGATAAAGATATGGCGGAAGATCGCCTTTATAGGTTTGTTATTATGTCTCCTTTTCGGTGTCAGAGTGATAAGCAGGGCACAAAATCCGGTATCGATTCTCGATAAGGCAGCTTCTGCCTACGAAAATTCCAATGGCATCTCTGCTTCCTTTGCTTTGAATACCCGTTCCGATATGCAGAAAATGTCGGAAAGTTTCGAAGGAACGATCAATATGAGAGGGGATAAGTTTACCTTGGTCACTCCGGATATGATTACCTGGTTTGATGGGAAGACGCAATGGAGCTACGTGGAACGTAACGATGAAGTGAATGTCAGTACCCCTTCCGGAGAAGAATTGCAGTTTACCAATCCCGCCATTTTATTACGTGTATATAAGAAGGGTTTTACTCCTAAATATATCGGGGAAAGTACGGCAGCGAACGGAAAAGCGGCTTACGATATAGAACTGACGCCAAAGAAGAAAGGAGATATCATCCGGGTGGAATTGCAGATCGAAAAGTTCTCGAACTTCCCGGCTGCAATCAAAGTCGAAGCAAAAAACGGCATTACCAATACGATCCATATCAGTAAACTGAAAACGGGTGTAAACCAACCGGACGACTTTTTTGTTTTTAAGGAAGGTGACTATCCGGATGCAGAGGTGATCGATCTCCGTTAAAAGACAGTAGAGTGATTCCTTAGATTAATTATCAATTATCAATAAATAAACGCTATGAGCAATTCAACAAATGAAAAGGTCCGTTGCCTGATTATAGGTTCCGGTCCTGCAGGATATACAGCAGCAATTTATGCTTCTCGTGCAAACTTATCACCCGTATTGTATGAAGGTATTCAACCGGGCGGACAGCTTACGACAACAACGGAAGTGGAGAACTTCCCAGGTTATCCGGAAGGTATCACCGGTCCGGAACTGATGGAAGACCTGAAGCAGCAGGCATTGCGTTTTGGTGCGGATATTCGTTTTGGAATTGCTACGGAAACCGATCTTTCCGCTGCTCCTTACAAGGTGACGATCGACGGTGAAAAAGTAATTGAAACGGAAGCCCTGATCATTGCAACCGGTGCGACTGCCAAGTATCTGGGTATCCCCGACGAACAAAAATATGCAGGAATGGGTGTTTCTGCCTGTGCTACCTGCGACGGTTTCTTCTACCGTAAGAAAGTCGTTGCTGTTGTAGGAGGTGGAGATACAGCTTGTGAGGAAGCTGTTTACCTGGCCGGATTGGCAAAGCAGGTGTACCTGATCGTCCGTAAGTCTTATCTGCGTGCCTCCAAAGTGATGCAGGAGCGTGTATTCAATACGCCGAACATTATGGTATTGTTCGAACACAACACGATCGGCCTGTTTGGCGAAAATGGTGTGGAAGGTGCTCACCTGGTAAAACGGATGGGGGAATCGGATGAAGAAAAGGTGGATATTGCCATCGATGGTTTCTTCCTGGCTATCGGTCATAAACCGAACTCGGATATATTCAAACCGTGGATCGAAACCGATGAGGTAGGATATATCAAGACAATACCCGGAACGCCGCGTACAAAAGTGGCAGGTGTCTTCGCAGCCGGCGATGTGGCCGATCCTCATTACCGTCAGGCTATTACTGCTGCCGGAACAGGTTGTCAGGCGGCTATCGAGGCTGAGCGGTATTTGTCGGAAATTGGAAAATAACGAAAAAGTACTACCTTTGCCCGCTGAATAAATAAGTGGAAATGAGAAAGTATTGCCTGTTATTCCTGGTCCTTTTATTGCTTCATTCGATTGGAGCAGTTGAATCTCCGAAGCACGAGATACGTGCTGTCTGGCTAACTACCGTCTATGGACTGGACTGGCCTAAAAAGCCGGCTACAACGGAAGCGGGAAGAAAGGCCCAGCAACAGGATTTATGCAATATACTCGACCGGTTGGCTGATGCGAATTTCAACACCGTATTTCTGCAAGTTCGTTTGCGGGGGGATGTTATTTACCGTTCGGCAATAGAACCGGCATCCAAAACTTTCTCAGGTAAATATGGAACAATGCCCGGATACGATCCGTTGGCTTTTGCGATAGAAGAATGTCACAAACGGGGGATGGAATGCCATGCCTGGTTTGTGACATTTCCTGTTGGTACGGAGAAAGCTGTAAAAGAACAAGGTAAATTATCTGTTGTAAAACGCCATCCGAAACTGTGTAAACGTCATAACGGGGAATGGTATCTGGATCCGGGTGTGCCGGAGACTGCCGATTATATTTTATCTCTGGTAAAGGAGGTGGTGAACGGATATGATATCGACGGGATCCAGTTTGACTATATCCGTTATCCGGAGCAGGCCAAGAGTTTCCCGGATAAAGCCGTTCATAACAAATACGGTAAATCGCAAAAACTGCCTGACTGGCGGCGCGAGAATATCAATAAAATGGTTTATCGTATCTATGACTGGGTGAAACTGGTTAAGCCTTGGGTGCAGGTCAGCAGCTCGCCGTTGGGTAAGTATAACCGGATCGAACGGGTTCCCAATGCAGGCTGGACAGCTTATGAAAGTGTCTTCCAGGATCCCAAGATGTGGATGCAGAAAGGAAAGCAGGATATGATCGTTCCGATGATGTATTATCTGCATGAAAACTTCTTCCCGTTTGTAGACAACTGGGTGGAGAATTGTAACGGGCGCCTGGTCGTGCCGGGACTGGGAGCTTACCGTATGGAGAAGAATGAAGCGGACTGGACGGTAAATGATATTACCGACCAGATTGATTACAGCCGTTATTATGGAGGTGCAGGCTGTACCTTTTTCCGTTGCGAGAATGTGTTGGATAATTCGAAAGGACTTTATGATGAGTTGAAAGATAATTATTATAAATTCCCGGCCCAGCTATTGCCTCTCACCTGGTTGAGCGATAGGGTGCCCGCTGCTCCGGCAGAGATCCGTGTGGAGAAGGAGGGAAGCGACCTGAAACTGTCCTGGCAGAAACCACCGGTGGAGAAGGAAGATCTGACTTATACGGTTTATTATTCATTGACGGACTCTATCGATACGTCGTCGGCTAAATCTATTTTGGCTACCGGAGTGCGGGATACGGTACTTTATCTTCCGGTTGCCCCGAATGCGGAGAGAGGATATAGCTTCAGCGTTTCGGCTTCCACCCGCTACCATATCGAGAGCGCTGTGTCTCCTGATACTTATTATTATCTTTCCGAATTTCCTAAATAATATTAACGGTTAGGAGCGGATAGGTGAAAGCACTATCTTTGTGTCGAATGAAAAATACTGTAACATATCTGTTTATCGTTTTTCTGGCGACTCTTATTTTTTATGGAGGTGCCGGAGTGAACCTGATTACCTATTGCTGCGGTGATTGCCGTACCGAAGGAGTTGCAGTATTATTGAATGATAACTGTTGCGAAGTACACGAACATGGCTGTTGCAATGCCACCGATGAATCTTCGGTTTGCCACTCCGGCTGCTGCGAAGATGATTGCTGTGGCCTGGAACGGATCAGTTTCGACTGGAGCAGTTCCAATAATCCGATAGTAGAATTACAACCGGCAGTGACCGACCTTATGTCGTTTGCTTCTCCAATAGCCTCACTCGTTCCGGTTCCTTCCATAAAAGAATATATTGCACAGGATCAGGATGGCCCTCCCATTGTCTGCCCGCGTATTTACCTGAATTTACTTACTACCTTATTGATTTAGATTGTCATTGTGCTTTTGCGGCAGCAATGTCTCTGCGATGTCACAACAGTGCCACGTAGATGACAATGTTTTGCCACGCTGTTGGCAAAAGCTTTCACTCAGGACAAAGCAGGCCTAACGTTACGGGTCTGTTTGGACATACCTTCTTACTGAATCAAAATGTAAAGCAATGTTGAAACAATTCTATATTACTCTATTTATACTATTCTCCGCCATCGCAGCCCGGGCGGAAGAAGTGAAAGGGCATGTGTTTGATGATAATAACCAGCCGATAATCGGTGCCAATGTTTATTGGGAAGGAACCCAACAGGGAACCACCACTGATGTAGACGGTGCTTTCGAACTGGCTACGAGAAAAAGTTCCAATAATCTGGTCGTTAGTTATATCGGCTATACAACTTTCACGATGCAGGTAACAAATCCGAAGGAACCGTTACGGATTATCTTGAAAGGCGAAGTAGCCCTGGAAGAAGTCGTGATCAGCGAACGTAAAATGGGAACGATCGCCTCCCGCACCAGTGTGTTGCAGACGCAGAAGATCACCTATGATGAAATATGCCGTGCCGCCTGTTGTAACCTGGCGGAGAGTTTCGAGACTAACCCATCTGTCGATGTGTCGTATGCCGATGCTGCGACCGGTGCCCGGCAGATCAAATTGCTGGGGCTGTCCGGAACGTATGTGCAGATGCTGACGGAGAATTATCCGAACTTCCGTGGAGCCGCCTCCCTGTACGGGTTGGATTATGTGCCGGGTGCCTGGATGGAAAGCATACAGGTTTCCAAAGGTACTTCATCGGTAAAGAACGGGTACGAAGCCCTTGCCGGACAGATCAATGTGGAATTTAAAAAGCCTCCTACGGCGGATATCTTTTCAGTGAATTTATTCGGAAGCGATGCCGGACGTTATGAAGGAAATGCAGATGCCTCCTGGCATATTAACGATAAAGTATCGACCGGTTTGCTGGTTCATTATTCCAATGACAAAAAACAACATGACGGCAACGACGACGGCTTCCTGGATACTCCGTTGAAAGAGCAGGTCAACCTGATGAACCGCTGGTATCATAAACTGGATAATTATGTAGCCCAGTACGGAGCCCGCTACCTGCACGAAAACCGTACCGGCGGACAGGCTACCAAACATCATGACTTTGCCGATCCGTATCAGGTTCATCTGGAGACGAACCGGGCTGAACTCTTTACCAAGCAAGCCTATATCATCGATAAGGAAAAGGTGGAGAGTGTAGCCATGATCCTTTCCGGCTCTTATCATGAACAGAAATCCATGTACGACCGTACGCCTTATAATGTCTATCAGAATAATGTGTATGCCAGCTTGTTGTATGAGAAAGAGTTTTCTCCGGCACATAGCCTGAGCACCGGCTTGAGCATGAATTACGACGGCTTCGATGAAAACCTGTTGCAGGATGGTACGCGTAAGGTCTTCGACCGTACGGAAGTTGTCACCGGAGCTTATGCACAGTACACTTACAATCTGAACGATAAACTGATCCTTCTGGGAGGTATCCGTGCCGATTACAGTTCTTTGTATGATTTCTTTGTCACCCCTCGCATACATATTAAATATAATCCGTTCGACTGGTTCCATATCCGTGCCTCGGCCGGTAAAGGGTTCCGTACGGCCAATATCCTGGCAGAGAATAATTTCCTCTTGTCGAGTAGCCGTAAGATGAATATTGCCGAGAACCTGGATCAGGAAGAAGCCTGGAATACCGGCTTGAACCTGTCTTTTTATATCCCCCTGTTCGGAAAAGAATTATCTTTGAACGGGGAATGGTATTATACCGATTTCCGGAAACAGGTGGTGGTCGATATGGATAGCGATGCGCATGCCGTCAGCTTCTATAATCTGGACGGAAAATCTTATTCCAACAGTTTCCAGGTGGAAGCGACCTATCCTTTCTTCCGGGGATTTACCCTGACTGCGGCTTATCGTTACACGGATGCCAAGACGGATTACCGGAATGCAGAAGGGGTAACGCAACGGCTGAAGAAACCGCTGGTCAGTGATTATAAAGGACTGGTGACGGCTTCTTATCAGACCCCGTTGAAGAAATGGCAGTTCGACCTGACCGGACAGTTTAACGGGGGAGGGCGTATGCCGACTCCGGATGCTACCAATCCGTTGTGGGAACCGAACTTTAATGCATATACCGTTGTCAATGCACAGATCACCCGGTATTTCCGTCGTTGGTCTGTCTATATCGGGGCGGAAAACTTGTTTGACTACAAGCAATCTCATCCGATCATCGATGCGGAGAACCCGCGTGGAGATAATTTCGACGGTTCGATGGTGTGGGGCCCCGTTCACGGACGAAAGATATATGCCGGCTTACGTTTTAACATCAGCCGCGATTAAAAAACAAGATAAATTATTTACCAATTAATACAAATACATTATGAAACAGTTAGTAGTAGCATTGATTTGTGCCGTATTTACTTTCTCTACGGCTTATGCACAGGATGCAAAAAAGAAAAAAGACACAGTGACTTTTTTTGTTGAAGAGATGGAATGTGCCAATTGCCAGAAGAAGGTAGAAAAGAATATAGCTTTCGAGAAAGGAGTGACAGATTTGAAATGCGATTTGAAAACCCGCACGGTGAACGTTACCTATAAAACAGATAAGACTTCCAAGACAAAATTGGCTTCAGCCTTTAAAAAGATTGGAATGGAAGCTGTGCCTGTCGATGACGGTGCCGGCTGTCCGGTTAACCCTGCGAAAAAAAATTAAGCAGTCTATCTCCGTTAACATGGAAATTCGTTAGAACATCTTATCTTTGCAAAAGCATACCTGTTGGGGCGGATCTATGTGTCCGCCCCTTTTATGGAAAAAAAGTTCATGAAACATGCAGCGTTTTGCACCAGAATAACATCATTATAGTTGAATGGACGAGTCACAACTGATAAGGGGTTGTAGGAAGGGGGACAGGCTGGCTCAGAAAGAGCTTTACGAGAGGTATTCCCGCAAAATGATGGGAGTTTGTCTGCGTTATGTGAACGACAGGGAGACTGCCCGCGATTTGTTGCAGGATGGTTTTGTAAAAGTTTTTACCAGTATGGACTCTTATTCGGGAGCCGGTTCATTCGAGGGGTGGATGCGAAAGATCTTTGTAAATTGTGCATTGGAGTATTTGCGTAAGTCAGATGTATTGCGCGAGTCGACCGATCTGGATAACACGGCGGAATTGATTCAGCCGGACAGTTCGGTTATATCGAGTATGTCGGCAGCGGAGCTGATGACATTGGTACATGAGTTGCCAACCGGTTTCCGTACGGTATTCAACCTGTTCGCAATTGAAGGGTATTCTCATAAAGAGATCAGTGAGATGTTGAATATTACGGAAAGTACGTCACGTTCACAGTTCACGCGCGCCAAACAGATGTTACAGAAGAGGATTAACGCTTTGTATTGAAAGGAAAGAATGAAAAAGGAAAGAGATACATTTGATGATATGTTCCGCTCGAAGTTGCAGGATTTCGAAGTGGATACGATGCCGGAAGACTGGGGGGCTATTGCCGATCGTTTACCGGTAAAAGCACCGGTATCTTTCCGTCGAACGCTCCGTTACTGGGCTGCTGCGGCAGTCATTTCATTACTGATGATAACGGGAGGCGTTTATATGTTTAAATCGGAGAGGGAGGTAGCTCCGATAGCAGAGAAGATCGAGAAGGAAACAAAGAAGGTGGAGACTGAGCTGGCTAAAGATGTTGAAGCTCCGGTTGCTCAGATAGAGGAAAAAATAACCGTATCTCCTGTGGCAGCAGTGCAACAGCCGGCTGTAGTACGGTCAACATACAAAGCTGCCGTAAAGGTTGCTCATACTGAACCTGCCGTTATTTCTTCAGATGATGATTTGGAGGAGCAAGCAGAAGTAATAACCGATCCGGATGAAGACTCTGTTGTGGTTGATAGAGAAGAGGTTGTGCAGGATCATCCGGAAGTGGGTTCTATTGATACCCGGTCGTTGATAGCTGATGCTGCTCCGGTCGGAAAAGTGGAAAAGGAGGCTGCTCCGCGTAAGTGGGGATTCGGTATGGGAGGTGGTAGTGTTACAACCGGAACAAATAATTCGTTGAACACCTATGCCTTGAAGAATACAATGATGACGGATCAGGAGTTGTTGTTCCTGAACTCTCCTAATTTTGAGAACAGTTCATTACCGAAGACGAACATACATCATAAAACTCCCGTGTCCGTAGGTTTTTCAGTAAGTCGTTATTTGAATAACCGGTTTGCATTGTCGACGGGATTGAATTATACGTTTCTGTCTTCTACCTGGGATGTGGATGCTCCGGTCTATTATAATAAGACAGCCCAAAAGCTCCATTTTATCGGTATTCCGGTTTCTCTGTCCTATAAAATTGCAGAATGGAACCGTTTTCAGGTATATGCAGCGGCAGGTGTTATGACGGAAGTCAATGTATCAGGAAAGCTGATTACGGAAAAATATTCAGGTAAAGAGTTATACGAAAAAGAGAGTGAGCATATTCGTATGAAGGAATGGTTGTGGTCTGTCAACGCCCGTGCAGGTGTGAGTTACCCGTTGCTTCGTTTTGTAAGCCTTTATGCTGAGGCAGGAGTAGACTACTATTTCGATAACGGTAGTACAATCGAAACCGTACGTTCCGAAAAACCATTTAATGTAAGTCTCCAGGCCGGATTCCGTCTGGGTTTCTAAATAAAACAAATACTAATAACATAAAATAAAAAGAACAGAAAAATGAAGAAACTTAAGTTTTTAAGTGCAGTAGCCATGGCTACGGTTTTGTTGACCTCTTGCTTGGATGGGGGAAAGAATGAGCAGAGTGGTGTTTCTTATGGTGTAGTAGGTTTTTCTACGGATGCTATGGGGTATGTTGCTTATACAGCTGATGAAGTTCCGGTATATGCTTCTGGTTTTAATAACCTAAAGGATGATGAATGTGTCTTTTTTGCGTTCAACATTAATTATGATGATCCGGCTAATAATAGTGGAAAAAAATATTTAACGGCTACTGTTTCTCAATATTCCAGGTTGAATAATACTGGTAGGGTAGAACCAGTTGATACAGCTAAGACATCCCCGACATCAATTAAACAGGGGGAAATAACAGCTGTGGATGCAGGGATCGTGACTACGGGTGCATATAGTGCTACTATAAAAGATTTTTTATTCTTAGGTTCTAGCCATGAAAAATCGGCAAACGATCAGACAAACGAGTATTTTCTGCAGATTGATCCTTCTCAGGAACCACAAGTTGTAGACGGTAAAAATATTTATGATTTCTTTTTGCGTGTAGTAAAGAAAGAAGATGGTAAAAATACAATTGGGACTTCTGTATTTAACTATGCAATTCGTGCGGGTAATTATATATCTTCATTAGAAGCTAAGGAAAAATCAAAAGGAAGTGAAACTTTCAACTTTAGAATTAATTATATCAAAGAATTTAATAAAGATACAACAGAAGCTACATGGACTAAGTCGAAAGTTTTTTCATATATGATCAATAAAGAAACGAATAAATAAGAAACTGATAATTTATGTAAAAAGGAGCTTGTTAGGGCTCCTTTTTTTATTGGGTAATCAATCGATAAACTTTTTGACTTGCTGTAAAAGAGCCCCTTTCTCCATCACACCTGAAGTCCGCCAAACAGCTTCTCCCTTTTTGAAGATGATTAATGTGGGTACTGACTGAATGCGGTACTCGTTGGCAACAGCTTCATTTTTGTCAACATCGATTTTCAGAACACGTGCCTGTCCGATTAATTCTTTTCCGAGAGCTTCTATCGTTGGACTCATCACTTTACAAGGGCCACACCAAGTCGCGAAAAAGTCTACTAATACAGGTTTATCTCCGTTTATAATATCTTTGAAAGTTTCCATATTGTTTTTCTATTTATAACAATTGGAATGTAATGCTTGTTCATCGAACAGATGAAGCCGGTTATTTTATTTCATTAATAACGGTTTCGCTGTTTTCAAAAACGATAAATATGCCTTCCCATTTGCCTTCTTTCTCATAGCTATCAATACCTTCTTTCTCAACAAAACGGATTCGATATGTCGCTTTTATCTTTTTCATTGTAAAAGTTGAGCTGTTTCGTAACTCACATGAGGGAGCTAACGATATTGTTTCTGTAGTTGTTCTGTTTGGAGGAAGAGGTGTTTTTTCATTTTTGAAAGGTGCTTTTCTATCTCCAATGAAATATTTGTATTCAGAAGATAACAATTCGAATACATCAGGAAAAGCGATCGTTATCTCTTCTTCCGGCAAATAAGGCAATATATTTTCATCAATGAAAAACTGAGAGGATTCTTCTACTTTTTCAGATGAATTAATAACAATGTCTTTTGTTGTATTCCCTGTATTACGGAAAACCTGTTCAGGTGTTTTTATTTCAAAAAGTTCTTCTCCGTCACCTTCCTGCAAAGCCCACATGATAGAACTAAATTCATATTGTTTTTCTTCGATTAGTTCTTCGTCATTGTCTTTGCTACATGCAATAAACAAAAAAACAGATAATAATAAAAATAGCGATCCGATTATATTCTTCATGGCCTCTGTGAAATTGATTGTATGCAAATGTATATAAGATAATTGCATATCAATGGATTAAATGTAAATTTTATGGACTTTTAAGGTTGTTGATACAAATTATACTTCTATAAAATCGTTCTTAATACTTTCAATCAATTTTTCATTGATATCCAATTCCTTTGCATAATCCTCGAAATTAGCGATCGCATTGGAAACACCATTAATTAATGCTTTATAATCTTGTATATCGTTATTTAAAGCTATAGTTTCAAAATCTTCATAGGTAATGTCTTCGTTTTTACCATTAACAGTTAATGAGTGCCTGTTTGAATATGGAGGAGCAGTTGGATCTACGCTGTAAGTTAAATCGTATGCAGGTGATAGCCGCCATGCACCCTCACGATTCATACAAAACGAAAAGTTTTTAGAATGATCATCGACATTCCGGGTGATAACATTAAATATCATTCGCAAGTATTGTTGTTTACTATCCTCATAGCGTAGATTCAGTCGCCGGATTACTGCAAAAATATCTTCATAACTATCACTTGTCGGTGACATAGCTGCTAGTGTTTGTGTATGTATTTTTTTGTTCCCATAGGTTATTATTTACTTAGTTTTTTAAATAAGCTCCGTGGGCTTTCCGGTAATTCCGGCAATAGTTTCTCTATTTCATCCAGACTGTCGATTGCCCGTAGCAATTTTATAAACGAAGCCAATGTAATACCGGTAGAAGAACCGTTCTCAAAGGAACTTATGGTAAACACGCTCAGTCCTGATTTCTCAGCAACTTCTTTTTGTGTGTACCCCATCCGTTTTCGGTAGTCACTATACCGTTTTCCCAATTCCCGAATTATATCACTTCCTGATTTTTCATATAGTTCACTATACATACTTTCTCTTGTTTGCTTACAAATATAGGTAAATCTATAATAGTATCGAATAATTATGAGAAAATATAGATATATCTGTTATTGGTCGAGCTTAATCGATGTTATTCTCTTGAAATGCTTTACAAAGATATGAAGTGGATATGGAGCGGATGGACTGGATGGAACCCAATGGGAATAATAGTTGGTTTTCCGGAAGTTTTTTAATTGATTTCCGTCTATAAAAACAATTGTATTTGTGTTCAAAAGCAATTGTTTTTCAAATCAAATACAATTGTATTTGTAACTGAAAACTATTGTCTGTGTAAACTCTGAAATAAAACAGGCAGTTTTCAGTAATACGGGGATAGGGAAGATTGCCTGATTTGCCAGGCAAAATGAAATGTCTTCTTTGAATCCTTTTAAAACTGAAAAATGGCGATAGCCTTATATAATCTTTATAAAGAATATTCTTTCTATATTAAAAGAGAAAAATAAAGCTATCAACGAACTCTAATATGAGCGTATATTAATTGTTAGTTAGTCAGCATGTTAGCATGACCTTTTCGTAATAAAACGCTAATATGAAAATTTGCCAACAATATCGGTACAGCGAGAGGTGTGTAATGTGCTGGAAAATAGGCTATTGTGTTTTTTTTGTCGCTATAGTCGGAGAAAGAATAATCTTTCCGCTGATGTTTTGTTAACTTTGTATGAATAAACCGCGCTATAACCAAATGTCGGGTAAATGTCGGGTGAAAGTTCGCTGCTTTATTTGTTGAATGTTTGAGTTATGCATAATCTTGTCGAAAATTTGAATGAAGATGAAACAGCCGGAATTAGGTAAGTACATTGCAGGGCTTCGGGAAACGAAAGGGTTGACCCAAGAGGAACTGGTAAGTAGATGTAATATTAGTGTCCGAACTTTGCAACGTATCGAGTCAGGTAAAGTGGTACCAAGAAGTTACACATTGAGGCTAATTGCTACTGCACTGGATTGTGATTTGTTAGCTGTTCCGGAGGTTCAGGAAATTGGTAAAGCTGAACTCCCGGTTCATTTGTCATTCAAATCTGTTTTGAAAGATTTGTTTAACTTAAAAGTACACACAATGGCAAAATTATCAGTTTTAACAACGGCATGTCTGGCTATAGGTTTCAGTTTGTATACTGTCGGTTCCAAATGTAACGCACAGCAAATGATGAAAATGAATTTTGTAACAGACAATACCGGAGGATTTGAGGTACAACTTCCTCGCGGACTCCCCGGTTATGGAAGTTATATAAATAATGATACCGTTTTTATCAGGGCGGGGGAAGATTTGATCAAAGAGCATAAAGGATCTTTGTTTCTGAATAATGCTTTTGTTGGCCATGTACAGGAAAGTGATACGATAATATTTAAAAAGGGAAACCTATTTACTAAAAAGTCACTTATTATTAAGCCATATAGAATGAACGCTTCTTTGATATATAAAGATATTGTTTTTGTGACCCCTCAACCTATCAGTGGGTTTACCGATGATAATGGAGACACTTTCCGATCGGGGCCTCATACTTTTAAAGAAAGGGATAATCGAATATATCTGAATGATGTTTATCAGGGGGATGCTTTTGCAGGTGATACTGTTGTTTTATCCAGATCAGGTAAATTAGAGATTAGACGAAGTGTCCAGGAGAAATTAGATATATAATGAATATAGGTGGTGTTAGTAAAATACCGACACCACCTATGTTTTATACGTGTTGTTTAGAGTTGTTAAATGCCTTCATTCTCTATGAGTTTCCCTTTAAAGTCAAATTTTAGTTCTTCTCCGTTTGTTAACACGATTTGGTAGCCATAATCTACTACAGTTTCAACTTTTGTTATTTTTTCTTTTGCGTTAATTACCATATATTGATTTATTTCATCAGGCAAAACACTTAAAAGGGCCTCCGGAAATGGATGGCCATTCCCGTTAATTGTAAGCCATTGATAATATTTGTTCATAGTAATAACGAATCCATTAGGAAGCTCAATCTTGAAAATCAGTTTAGTGTAATCGTCTGGAGTACTGACTTTTTTGGATGTGATACCAACAAAATATTTATTTATAAACTCATCTATCTTATCTAATTCAATAGTTATATGTTCTTTCTCCGGATCAATTACTACCTGGAGTGTTTTGCTAACCCGGATAGTGTATTGCGTAGAATGAGCTAGCAAGATTGCCGTTATTTGAGCTTCTGGGTAACGGCTTGTGAGATACTCTTTTACCTTTGTAGGTAAGGATTCTATAATGGAAGTCGGTAATAGTTTTCCATAACCGTCAAGTTCTTTCCAATTATTATTAATATCAAATTCCAGTTTAATGTTTCCATTTAACCAAACTATGTAATTATAATCAGTATCCTCATTGATGGAGGTGTTTTTTATTATGGTCTGATACTTTGCTTCTGGAAAATGATGAGATATGAATTGTTTTATTGATGTAGGTAGTTCATCCAGGCTGTTTATATCCAGTGTTTCTCCCAGGAATATACATTGATATGTCTGAAATGCAAGTTCCTTGTTGCTTTGTAATGTAAATATATTACCGAAAAAAGTAGGGGTGATTCCTATTATAGGATCATTGGGGTAATTTTTCCGAATGTATTCACTCTCTTCTCCTGAAAAAAATAGATTTAATGATCCCGGAAATGTGCTGTTTGGAGAAGTAATATTTAACCAATCTCCGATTTGATTAAACGTAATACTGAGATCGTCCTGGAAATAGACTTTGTAGTTATCTCCATTTTCCGGATCGGTAGAAGTTATTTTCTCTATTTTGGAAGGAGATTGATCGGGAAGATGATAAGTTAAGAAATTCTGTGCTTCAATCGGCAATTGCTTTGTTTTTAAATTCTCATCATCATCATTTGAACATCCGCCGAAAAAAGTAATACAGAAGAGCGATAGAAGTAAACACTGTATAGATATCGATCTTTTCATGGCCTTAGAGTTTAATATTGATATTACAAATGTAGTCAAATAATAAGCCGGGAATAAATTGGGTATGTTAAATCTGACTAAATAAATTGCACGTTTGGCAAATGAATTGCAGAATAAGATGTGAAATTGAATTTGTCAGAATGTTATTTGGGTAAAAGAGGTAATACGTATATAAATTCACTACATTTACACGTCATTATTTGTCGGCAATAATAAAGTGACAAAACGACGACCTGCTCCTGTTAATTGATAATATCTAATTTGAAGTGAAGATACATATGGATACGGAATTTATAAACTTAACAACGGACAATCTTGCAGATGAGCATTTGTGTTGCATTATCCGTACTAAAAAGCTCCATCCCGGTGTTGAGGCAAAGCGGCAATGGCTTTCTGACCGGCTGAATGAAGGCCATGTCTTTAGAAAGTTAAATGCAAAGGCTACGGTTTTCATAGAGTATGCCCCTTTGGAAACAGCCTGGGTTCCTATAACGGGTGATAACTATTATTATATCTATTGCTTATGGATTTTGGGTAGTTACAAAGGGAAAGGGTATGGGAAATCGCTGATGGAGTATTGTATAGCCGATGCCAAAAAAAAGGGTAAATCCGGTATTTGTATGCTTGGAGCAAAAAAACAAAAATCCTGGCTTTCCGACCAGTCGTTTGCAAAGAAGTTCGGCTTTGAGGCTGTTGATGTTACCGATAATGGATATGAATTGCTGGCACTCTCTTTTGACGGAACAAAGCCGACGTTTGCGCAAAATGTCAGGAAACAAATGATTGAAAGTAAAGAACTGACAATTTATTATGATATGCAGTGTCCTTATATCGATCAAAAAATCGGAATTGTCAGACAGTATTGTGAAATGAATGATGTTCCTGTATCTTTCATCCAAGTGGATACCCTGCAAAAAGCCAAGGAGCTACCTTGTGTTTTCAACAACTGGGCAGTGTTTTATAAAGGACATTTTGAGACGGTGAATTTATTACAGGATGTCGCCAGCTTAATGAGAATACTCAAAAAGTAAAAACGTAATTCCTGCTTTTCCCTGTTGATTATTACCTCCATTGTGTATGTGATTTATAAATAAACAATAGATATGGAAACTGTAAGATTCGGATATATTCCAACCCATCCCGGCGAAGTGCTGAAGGACGAAATAGAATACCGCAAGATTTCACAACGGAAGCTGGCAGAGCAAATGGGCATCTCCTATAAAGCTCTCAACGACCTGCTGAACGGACGGCGCACGCTGACCATCATCACGGCTATGATGTTTGAGGCGGCATTGGATATACCCGCCGATTCACTGATGCGGCTGCAACTGAAATACAATATGCAGCAAGCGATGGGTGACCAGACCCTAATGGAGCGTTTGAACCAGATACGCAAATACGCCGCCCTGCTGTAAGGCTTTGGTGTACGGAAGAAACTTTCATCGGGAATGCTAAGGGGTGATCGGTTTTTTATACAAAAAAATAAGGTTTAGACCGAAGAATAAACTCCAGGTAACTTCTTGGATGAATGTATTTCATTTCTCCTTTACGACTTGGTGTTTATATTCATACATGGAGATTGTCGTAGTGTTTGAATATGAGCATGAAGTCGGAACACACCTATTCCGCTTTTGGGTGGGATGATAGAAAAAAGGGACTGTCCCTACTCCTGCTCCCACTGGCAAAAAGCGGACTGAAAATATCCCGAACCGAAGGATGGGCACTGATAGTAATGTATTTCTGTTACCTGCCCTAGTTGCTCAGGGATCTAAAAGCAGGACTCTTTGAAGGTCTTGCTTTTTTATACCTTTGTGGCTTTCATACATATTATTTTAAACGATCAGCATGAGAAAGTTTTTTACCCAGACGTTGGATAGCTTCCAGCTGTTCTTTGACAGGAGCCATTCCGTCCTTATTCAACTTGATACTGTCGAGCCCCATTGCATACAACATGCCGATTTTCTGGGCGACACTTCCGGCTTCCTGCGTAATTGTTCCTGATTATCTTCATTTAGCTGGTCGAATGTTCCAAAGCGTGAATACTCCGGTTTTAGAGGATTGTTCTTTATCCATCCTCCACAGGCATACTCATAAAAATCAGTACCGGGAGCTACTGTTGTGTCCAGATTTGCCAGCTTGATAGCGTCCACTTTTGCAGTTTCCTTCACAGGTGATTTACTGTACCCCGCCATTGCCATCATACCGACAGCAACCAATGGAATTACTATTAACTTCTTAATTTTTGTTCAACGTTTACTTGAATTATGCCGCAAAGGTACATAAATTCAGATAAATAGAACCGATTTTAGCCTAATATGACAGGGTAACCGCACCAAAATAATTTTACTCAGATGGAACCTTGTATATCAGGATTCACATCCATATCTTTATAAACTCCTATCTATCGGCAATTTATATAAAGATTTTGAATTGAAGTGGAAGACCGACTTTTACCTGATCGGAGTAAGGAATTCCACAATCGCCTCTTGTCTGCTTGAACAGATGTTTCCGACTTTGTCGCAAAAAAGATCTTCTTATCTGTCAGGAGTCACAACAGGTGCTTCACCCGTCAAATATGCAGAAGCTTTATAACCAGTTTTTTTAGCCAAATATCTACAAAAATCCGACAAAAAACACATTTGCATATTCGGTATCTTTTCTATTTTTGGACATTCCAAAGAATAAGAAAAATACACATATGCAAAAACAACGGATGGAGTCGCGTAAACTATATCTAATCATCCTTCAGGACATCATGAATGGAGGCGAGATCATTTTCCAAATGACTTCCACCCCTACAAAAAAGGCTGTTCACGGGAGAAGAAAAGTCGTATTCACTGATACAATAAATATATACACATATGAAATCACTTACAATTAACTATCTTTCAATTCTTTTATGTGTACAGGTATTTTTTGCCTGTACATCCCATGTAAAAAAATCTCCCGAACGGAAGTTTAGGATCATCCATAATAACGATGGTACAGACTTGTTGGGAAACCGTTGGTTCAAATACCGTCCGCTAACGCTTGCCGACCTCGACTCCAGTGTCGATATGGTTGCAAACTCGCAGGTAACAACCTACATGATGTGTTCCGGCAGCGACTTTTTTTATGTCCGGTCCAAATATGGGCACGTGATTGGAGACGACCTGAACGGGACACTAGATTGCGGTTGCGATACGGCTCAATATAACTCCTTCCGTAAATACTACCAAAACCACTTGAACCTGGAAAAAGAAGGGACAGATATCATTGCCCATACTTTAAAAAGAGCGAAAGAAAAAGGAATGGAAACATTTATCACCTATCGGATGAACGACCTGCATTTCAATGATACGACTACCCATTGTCCGATCTGGTACACCGACTTCTGGATTCAGCATCCGGAATACTGGCTGAACGACACGACGCAAGGTTATAACAGCGGCGGAGCCTTTGACTTTGCCATAAAGGAAGTGCGTGACCGCAAGCTGGCGATTATTTCCGAACAATTAGAGAACTATGCCGACATAATCGACGGATACGACCTCGACTTTATGCGTTTTATCGTTTACTTCCAATCTGGGACGGGACCACAGAACGCACCGCTTATGACACAATTAGTAAAAGATATCCGTCAAAAGGTAGATGAAGTTTCGGCCAAGCAGGGCAGAAAGATTTTACTATCCGCACGTGTAGCACCGACAGTCGAGCAAAACATGATGAAAGGATTGGATATACGTGAATGGCTACGCCTCGGACTGCTGGACTTTATCAGTACAGGTGTCCATTGGAGGGGAGATCCCGCAATGCCGGTAGCCAAGTTCCGGGAAGAGATTGGGAAAGACCTCAATATTCCGTTCTACAGTTCTATTGACGACGGGGGATACCGCCCACGGGAATTCTGGTCACACGGGATGCACAGGGGTATGTGTTCTCACATTCTCTCGCAGGGGGCAGATGGAATCTATCTGTTTAATTATTATTTTGGCGCATTTAATTCCGAACATGACGGGAAACTATACCTGGAAGATGGTGGTCAAGTTTGCCGGATCATGATGCCGGAACTACTTCAAGAATTAGGATCACTGGAAACACTGAAAGGACGTAACAAAATCTATGCTTTGTCGGATGGCGTTGTCCAGTACAATATAAAACCCGATTCTCCTCTCCCTCTAAAAATAAGGAAAGGAGATCAAAAAGAAGCGGATATTTATATAGGCGATACTGTAGAAGAAGGCTATCCGGAAGAAGCAATCCTATTTATTCGTACTAATCATCCGATTGCTTGCCGGTTGACAGTAAACGGGGAAACAGTTAAAAAAGAAATGCCGGCCTACACCCGCCTTTACGACAGGGAACGTGGTTTGGATGGGGAAGAAAAAGAATATGCCTTTATCCTGCCAGACAAAATCCTCAAGCAAGGATATAACCGCATCGGATTTCGCTCCGAAGACGAAAATACGTTCACTGTTAAACGGATAGAGATAGCCCTCAAATACGGAGACGTAAAAACGCACGGATATTTCTAAAGCCATCTTTATCACAAAGAAAAATCATAAAAGGTTAGTAATAAAACACCGGTTAAAATCATTGGACAAATAAACGTAAGTTTTATAGTACAAGGGAATGTGTCATAATTCGTTACATTCCCTTTTATAAAATCCTAGCTAAAAGGAAAGAAGGTGTCAAAATGATAATGGATAATGTTAAAAAGTGAGGGATGTATTTGTTCATATTACTTATTTTTGTCCGGTCAAATAAAGATTTTGAAAGGAAATGAAGAAAAAAGTATATAAGGTAATCATTTGCCTTTGTTGTGTTGCGACGTCTCTCTCAGCCCAGGATTATGTAGTCGAATTGACAAATCCAGATGAAAGTTGTACAAGTATCGCTGTAGGTAAATTGGCGACGACCGATGGTTCGGTAATGACCTCCCAGACTTGTGACGGAACCTCGCGTACTTGGATGGAAGTAGTGCCTGCACAGAACTGGCCGGATACGGCAAAACTCGATATCTACTGGGATCTACGCCACACGGAAAGCAAAAACGACCGTTTGGGAGTTAAACTGAAAGGTTCTATTCCGCAGGTCTCTTATACGTTTGCTTTCCTGAATACTGGTTATCCTTGCATGAATGAGAAACAATTGGCGATGGGCGAGACAACTATCGTTGGACGTAAGGAACTACGCAATCCGAATGGTTTGTTTCATATCGAGGATTTGCAGGGGATTGCTTTGCAGCGTTGCAGTACGGCACGTGAAGCTGTTTTGCTGATGGGGCGTTTAGCGGAGCAATACGGCTATTGTGACGGTGGGGAATGCCTGACGGTTGCCGATAAAAAGGAACTTTGGTTTTTCGAGATTACAGGTGCGGGGCCGAAAGATATGGGAGCTTTGTGGGTTGCCCAACGCATACCGGACGACCATGTGACGGTTTCGGCCAATACGCCTCGTATTTCCGATGTCGATTTCAAGGATAAGGATAATTTTATGTATAGCGAGAGATTGAAAGAGAAGGCTCGTCAATTAGGATATTGGGATGGGATAGAACCTTTCAAGTTTTGGAAGGTTATCCATGAAACGGGGAAGAAGCCTTTTACTATCCGCGACTTTTTTGTTTTGAAAACGCTAGCTCCTTCTTTGAACCTGACGATGGATATGGGGGAGCTTCCTTTATCTGTCAAGCCCGAACGGAAAATCTCTTTGACGGATATGAACCGTCTGTTGCGTGAAACGTATGAGGGAACGGAGTGGGACATGACTAAAGATATGATGGTAACGAAGAAGATCAAAGATAAAGACGGGACCGAACGCGATACGACGTATAAAAGCCCGTTGGCTCAAAACTGGATGACAAACGACATGTTTGAGTTTTTGAATGCGCAACGAGGTGAAAAAAAGATAGAGAAACAGCGGACGATATCGGTTGTTTGGTGTGCTTATTCGTTTGTAATCCAGTGCCGTGATTGGTTGCCCGATGAGGTGGGAGGCGTTTGCTGGTGGTCGGAAGATAATCCGGGCGAGAGCCCACGTGTCCCGTTGTTTGCCGGGATGACGGATGTTCCTGAGAGTTTTAAGGTATGCGGGCATAAGCACTATCGCCTTGATGCGGCTCTTTGGACTTACCGTCGTACAAACCGTTTGGCACAGGTGAGCTGGGGGCATGGCCGCAAATTGATTGAACCAGCCGTTATCTCCTTCGAGCGGAAAGCTGCAGATGAAATGCCTTTAGTTGAGGACAAGGTCTCGGTTCTTATTCGGGAAGGCAAAAAGGAGGAAGCCCAAGCATATCTTACCCGTTACTCTTTCGAGTTTATTTACTCGACTCTTCGTTGCTGGGAGGAGATGGAAGGACAACTTTGGCATAAGTTCGGGAGAGGATTTTGATTGATCCTCTCCTATTTTTATTTTAGGCTATAGATTTTTGTCCCTTTGTATCTTAACATGTTTTCTATATGAGATGGGGCTTACGCCTGTTTTTTTTCGGAAGAAGAAAGAAAAATAATCTGGAGATTCGAAATTCAGTTTGGCAGAAATGTCTTGGATGGACATTTCCGTACTGTCTAACAATTCTTTGATTTTGTTAATTTTCAATTGTAAGATGTATTGGTGTGGGGTAATCCCTACATATTTCTTAAAAAATTTTCTAAAATTGGAGTAGCTCATGTTTATTGCTTTGGCAATGTCTTCCGATGTGAAATTTTCATAAACGTTTTCCCGCATCAGCATACAGGCTTTTTGCATTTTTTGTATGGCTTCCGTCCCATAGTCTTGGGTTTTATTTATTGAATAAATTAAGCTGATAATGTGTAAAGCGGTTCCGCCGAGTAACACTTGGAAAGCAGGTTTTTCTGCCATGGCAGAATCAATCATTTCATTCAAATGATTGATTAATAATCTATTTATACCAATATGAAATATCGGATTTGTGTAGTTTACTATTTTTCGTAACAGATTATCAAAATAGGGTCCGCTAAGGGTGAAGTAATATTCGTCCCATCCGATCTCTGCTATCGGATGATGGGTGTGCCATTGTTTGGGAAAAATGAAAAAAACATCCCCTTCGGATATTTTGGACATGGGACAGTTTGAAGATATGAAAATTCCTTCTCCCCTGGTTACGTACACTAATACAAATTCATCGATAATCCTTCCTTTTTCAGGATTGAAGGTGTATTTGGCTGAATGTCCTTTTAAAGGATAATTTTCGTTGGGCCTGATAGATTGGAAACCTATGCTGCTGATAGAAATTCCCCATGTTGTTTCGTTGTCGTTTGTGGGCAAGTACTTGATAATGTTGTGTTTGTTGCGATTGGAATACATAAGTATATATTGTTTGAGATTCTTTCCCAGCCTGTTTTTCCATAGATAGAAACAATTTTCGCAAATATAAAAAAAAATATCATTTAGGACAAAATTATACAAAAAAATATCATATTTCCATGTAGATGCAGAAGCAGAATCTGGATTTTTGCAGTAAATTTTGTTAAACAAAAATAATATATGAATTTATGAAAGATCGTATTCTGCTTTTGCTATGTTTTCTACTGTGTGGGATACAAGCTTTTGCCCAGATTTCAGTATCGGGAAAAGTGGTGGATGCCGGTAGTTTTGAATTGCCGGGAGTAAACATTTCCGTGAAGGGACAGACGATCGGCACTATGACTGGTGCCGATGGTACGTTTACGCTCCCTGGTGTTCCGGGGAGTAATTCTGTGTTGGTTTTTTCTTATGTCGGATTTAAGACACAAGAAGTGACAGTTGGTAATCAGCGAATGATCAATGTCACGTTATTGGAAGATTCTGAACAACTGGAAGAGGTTGTTGTGGTTGGTTACGGAACGGCACGTAAGAAAGATGTGTCGGGAGCTATTTCCAATGTGAAATTTTCTGATAGTGATATTACCGCTTTACCTAATCCGAATGCGATTGCTGCGTTGTCAAGTAAAGTGGCTGGTTTGAAATATGCTCCGACAAGCAGTGCTGGTGCTAATAATATGGGGACTATGACTTTGCGTGGTAAGAATGCAATTCCGGCAGATGTTTCTTCTGACAAGCAAAGTGTGAATCAGCCTTTGCTTATTGTTGATGGCGTCATTTCTTTTGGTGGTATTAATGAGATCAATACCAATGATGTCCAGAGTATTGATGTGTTGAAAGATGCTTCGGCTGCTGCAATTTATGGATCTCGTGCAGCGAATGGTGTAATCATTATTACGACTAAGAAAGGTAGAAGTGAAACGCCGACTATCAATGTTAATACGAACTGGAGCTTTTCGGATTGGACACGTCAGCCTAAAATGGTATCTGATGAAGAGAAGTTCATGAAAAATCGTTTTTATTCAAAACAAGCGACAGGTAGTATTCCGGGAGATGCTGTATGGTCTACTTCTTATGATAAAGCGCAATTGTTGAATACGGTTGAGTTAGATGCTTATAACGAAGGTGTTTATGCGGATTGGATCGATGAAACCTCACGTGTCGGTGTTGGCCAGAAATATGATGTGAGTGTTGCTGGTAACTCAAAGGTGGTAAATTATTATATTTCTGGGGATTATTACCGCCAGCAAGGTATTATGAAAGGAAATGATTATGAAAAGTATAACATTCTTTCCAAATTAGATATCAAGGCAAAAGAATGGTTGACTTTCGGTTTGAAGGGTAATTTTTTGAGTTCGAAGAGTTGGGGGGTCTCTCCTCGTATTCAGAATGCAACTTGGATGTCACCTTATTCGTATATTCATGCGCGTCAGCCGGGATATGAAAACTGGTATAATTCGAAACCGGATGGAAATGTTGCTAGTCCTTATTGGGGAACCGGTTCAAACGACTCTTATTTATGGACGGACAAAGAGGATCATGGATTCAATATCAATGGTGTATTCTATGCACAAGTGGATTTCCCCTTTGTAAAAGGATTATCTTATCGTATTTCTTTGAATGGACAGCGTAATACAGGAACAAGTGACCTGTTCAATAATCCCGGAATGTGGGTAGATACTGATAATACGGCGCAAATGGATGATCCTTCGCAGTTTGGATCCAGAGCCGGAGGATATTCTTATTCTTCTATTAGCGGCACTTGGAATGTTGATAACATTTTAACCTATATGAAAGATCTAGGTAAACATCATTTCGATTTGATGGCTGGTTATACTCGTGAGGCCTCTAATAATGAGTATCTCAGAACTGATTTCTCGAACTTCTCTGTTCCGACAATCTTAGGTGTCTATAAACAAGATTTGGCTTCGACGAAGACACTCAGACGTGAACGTACACAGAGTTCTGCTCTAGCTTATTTAGGTCGTGTTAATTACAATTACAAAAACACTTACTATGCAACTTTCAATTTTCGCCGTGATGGTTATTCTGCATTTGCGGCAGGGCATAAGTATGGTAATTTCTATGGAGCATCTGCTGCTTGGGTGATGAGTAATGAGAATTTCTTAAAAAACAATGTGGACTGGCTGGATTTCTTGAAACTTCGTTTCTCTTGGGGACAGAACGGTAGCCGTTCGGTGAGTCCGTATGCAACTGTAGCGACAGTCGGTACGACTTATACTTGGTTTGGTGATACAGGTTCCGGTAGTGCATTTGGCCTGACACCCTCTTCATTGCCGAACCGTTCTTTGACATGGGCAACTGTTGAAAAATATAATTTAGGAGTTGATTTCGGTGTTTTGAACGGACGTTTGAATGGAAATGTAGATTTGTATGTAGGAAATACAACGGATATGTTGATGAATCGTTCCGTTCCTTATCCTACTGGTTTCCAGTCTGCTAGCGATAATGTCGGAAAAGTAACGAACAAGGGTATTGAAATTACATTGAATTCCGTAAATATCGATGGGGACGGAAAAGAAAAATTCCGTTGGACTTCCGACTTGGTGTTTGACCTTAACCGCAACAAGATAAAGAGTTTGTATGGAAAAGATTATGAGGGTAAAGAAGCTGACGATGTTGCAAATGCTGTAGCCTATGGCTTTGATAACTATTATGCCCTGATGATCGGACATGCTATCGGTTCGGCATACGACTTGAAGAAGGTTGGTATTTTCCAAAGCCAGGAAGAAATCGACAATTATAACTGGACGAATCCGGAAACAGGTGAGGTAAGCAAAATTCAACCCGATGCCGTTCCTGGTGATTTGAAATTCCTTGATTATAATAACGATGGTAAGATTTCCGGAGATGACCGTCATTGGATCGGCGACATGGATCCGTTGTTTACAGTTAATTTTGGTAACACGTTGAGTTATAAAAATTTTTCTTTGTATTTCAACTTCCGCTGGATGCAGGGTAACGATACCCACTTTTTAGGATATGATCCGAATGCTTTCGGAACGAATATGTCCAACGGTGCTCAGTTGGATGCTGTTAACCCGTGGACTGCCGATAACCATTCCGACAAATATCCGCGTTACGGATATAGTAATTCGTTGAACTATTTGTATTGGAACTCACGGACATTTTTGAAATTGAAAGACTTGGTGTTCTCTTATAATGTCGATGCGTCGTTCTTAAAAAAGCTGGACATCTCTTCTTTACGCATTTATCTTTCTGCAACGGACTTGTTTACCATCACTGGTTGGTCAGGGCTTGATCCGGAAAACGGAGGTACGATTGCTTCTAATGCTTCTTCGAGCCGTTATGGTAGTAATGGTACTTACAAGACAGTTTCTGTAGGACTTAATTTATCTTTCTAATAATAATATACCCAAAAGAAGTAAATATGAAACTCAAAAGATATTTATTAATAGCATTGGCCGGAACCTCTTTGGTGACCGGTTTCACAGGGTGTCAAAGTGCGGATGAGTTTTTGACGGAACATTCTTATAAATTTGACGACCAAACTTTTTATACTTCTCAGGCTGATATGGAAATGGGGTTAAATGCTTGTTATCGCCAAATACAATCATTGATGATGGGGCAGACGCATGGCGGACATTCTTGGATGATCATGGGATTGGGACTTGATACATTCGGCCAGACAGGAGGTAATTCTCAATTTGCGAACTGGAACAACTTGAATGCCAGCGACGGTTTGATTCGTCACTGGTATGACAAACTGTATGATTTGATTAACCGTGCTAATACGGTTATTGATATGATGGACGAACGCGACTATATTACATATTCTTCAGCTGAAAAAAAAGCACAACTTCGTGCAACGGCTGTCTTTTTCAGAGGTTGGGCATATCGTGTATTGGCAGGTATGTATGGCAATGTCCCCATATTGGATCATCGCGTAACGAGTATTACGACAGGTTATGTTCCAACTACTCGGCAAGATGTATGGGAATTCTGTAAGGACGACTTTACTTATGCGGTGCAGAATTTACCGATAAAAGCTGAAAAAACGGGACAAATTGTTCGTGCAGCTGCCGACCATTATCTGGCGGAGGTAAGTCTGGCTTTGGGAGATTTTAGCGGTGCAGTAGATGCCTCTTCTCGCGTGATTGACGGAACCGATGGCGATTTCCATGTCATGACAACCCGTTTCGGCTCCCGTGCAAGCGAAGCGACAGATCGTTATGGTAACTCTTTGGCTGCACCTGCCGGTGCTTACTGGGATTTGTTCCGTGAAGGTGGCAATCAAAACTCAGAAGACAATAAAGAGGCTATTTGGGTGTGCCAATATAATTACAATACTTATTCTACTGGTGGTGGAGGTAACGAATGGTATCGTATTTATGCTTGTACGACTGAATCCAACTGGCTAAGTAACACAGTTCGTCTCAATAAAGACAGAAGAATAGCGGACGATGGTACGGAGTTTTATTTATGGGGTGACAATACTGCTTGTTTCCAAGAAGGAATCGTCGGAAGTGCTCTTTCTACCGTGCCTTCGGCCAAAGGACGTTATGAGGCCGATATCATGCGTGACTCAATTGGTGGCAATGTTCCTTACAGTGGCAATGTCCTGTGGCCTACAAGATATGTCTATACCGATTTATGGAACAATTCCAAAAAGGAAGGCAAGGAAGATTTCCGTGGTTCTGAGATCATGATTCAGCGTAACTGGTACACTCCGGGTGGTACGCGCTGGCTTGATGAGAAAGCTGCTGCATTTGAAAGAGCAAAGGCTTACGGATATGTGATTTCGGCTGCTGATACAATCAGTATTTTCCCGCGTTTCTGGAAATTCTCGGATGATAAACATCCCAATGGTGACAATAAGGCATACGACTGCGACTGGTATATGACTCGTGTTGCAGAAACCCATTTGCTCCGTGCCGAAGCCTACCTGGCTTTGGGTGACCGTGCAAAAGCTGCTGACGACATCAATGTCCTGCGTAATCGTGCCAATGCTCCGCTTTGTACGGCTGCCGATGTTAATATTGATTATATCCTGGATGAACGTACTCGCGAATTGTTGGGTGAGGAACAGCGTTGGATTACATTGAACCGTTTGTCTGTGAATCCGAATGCGACTTATGTAACGGAGGTTTATCCTGTTCAGGATGAAAAAACGTCCAATACGCTTTATGAGCGTGTGCGTAAATATGGTCTCGGCTATGAAAATATGTCCGGTTCCGACCAGCCGCGCGAATGGAGCGAAGCGGAGCGTCGTTACATATCGAACATTCATCCATATAATTATCAATATCCGATTCCTATACAGGTTATCCAATCTAATACGGGAGCCGAGTATCCTCAGAATTATGGTTATTAATATAATGTAGTTTAATTGTAGAAAGGACGGCCAATTAGACTGTCCTTTCTTGTCTTTTTATGATGAACTGCTATTATTAAATGTATGGAAGTACACTTTCTGTTAACAAGTCAAATATGAAATAGAATTAAGATGGCTGTCTTTTCGAGCTTGTTTAAAGCTATGAATTCCCGATATAGAAATACTTTATTTAGTGGAATCTGTGTGTTATTTTTCTTTGTGTTAGGATATTATCTCAAAGAAACCCAGCAATATGCTTTGTTCTACCGGGAGCAACAACAACTGTTTCTATTTGATTGGGCTTATATTTCCGATATTCTTAGGCAACCCGGAGGCCTTTCTGTTTTAATGAGCAGGTTCATCGTACAATTCTTTTATTCGCTTTGGACTAGTGCTATTTTGACATCGTTTCTTTTGACTTTAATATCTTTATTAATCTGGCTCGTTATTCGCAAGATAGGAAATTATCGATTCCTTTTGCCTGTTTGTTTTATCCCCTGTTTGTTCTTGGCTATTTCATTACTTGATAATTGTTTTCATTATGAAGGTATAACTGCCTATTTTTTAATGCAACTGTTTTTGTTTGTATATAGTATTTTAGGCATTAAAGAAAATAAATGGCTTCGATTGTCTGCCGGATGCATGTTTATTGTTGCATTGTTTTATGCAGCAGGAGCCGTTGTACTCCTATTTGCCATCTGTACTTTTTTGTATGATTGCTTGATGAGGCGGGAGACAGCTTTGCTGTCCCTTCTGTATATTGCTTTGGCGCTTATTGTAGGTTTTGTCGCTGTGCAATTCGGTTGGGCTGGTTTATATGCTTATGTATATACCCCGTTGGGTTACTATGAAACAACTGTTACGGCTCCGTTTGTCCATTATGCCGCTTGGTTGGCACTACCGGTTTGCTTATTGGTTGCAGGTGCCATCCGTTTTTTTGAAAGAAGGGGGCGCAACAGCCAAATCGCCATTGGATTGATGGTGATTGTTGCCGGATTCGTTTGTTTACAGAAGAATTATCAGGACCATATAAAACCGGATCTTAATGATTTTTATCGATATGAATATTATACGGTAAATGAGAAATGGAATGAGTTGCTCAAAGCAAGCGCAATACGTATCAGAAATCACAATGATGCGAACTATTTGAATCTTTCTCTGGTTCAAAAGGGAGAACTTATCGAGCATTTATTCCATTATCCTCAGTTTGGACCTAAATCTCTTATTTATATACCTAAAGATAAAACTTCGGATGTCAGGCTGGCTCATGTGTTGTTTGCAATGGGAAATATGGGAGCTGCCCAGAATGTGGCATTTAATGCCAGTTTGTCGTTGAACGGCTATAATCCGACTATGTTGAAAATGGTCTTGCAAATCGATTTGATGCGTGGGGCTTATGCTGTTGCCCTAAAGTATATCGAATTGTTGGAGAAAACTTGGCATTATTCCGAATGGGCGACATCTCAAAGGAAATTTCTGTTTGACGATCGTGCGGTGGAGCAGGATGCTGTTTTAGGGACTGGAAGAAGAGATTTCCCTAATGAAGAAACTTTTGTATTGTTTAATTCCCCTATGGATGACTTGTACAAAATCCTTGATGCTAATCCTGTTGATGGGAAAGCGATACAATATGCCCTATCTTATTTATTGTTGGCAAAGGATATTAATCATGTCAAAGAGTTTATTGATGAATATTACGGAACGCTGGAGTTAAAAACTTTACCGGTTTCTGCACAGGAAGCTTTGATTTTTTATTATGATTATTATCATACATTGGATGAAAATTATGCAGTTCAGCATGGAATCACGAAAGAGCAATTGCTTGTTTATCAAAGTGTGGATTTAAACTATTGTAAAGAGCATGGAGTAACACAAGATACGATTGACAGGTTTGCAATCTTTAAGGAGGCGTATGGTAGGGCTCGGCAATCTGCAGATGCTTTGGTTGCTTATAAAAACACTTTCTGGTATTATTTACTTTTTGTACAAATATAAATATGAAAAATATCTATCAATTCATGTGGGGATTAAGCGTGGTGTTCTGTTGCATAGCGTGTGGAAAGGTCAATGTACGGATATCAGAAGAGTTGGAAGAGAGTCCTTCGATATTTCCTGATTATAAAGATGTAACTGTCCCTTATAATATCGCTCCTCTGAATTTTTCTTATATGGGGAAAGAAGAGTGTTGCCTGATTGTTGCAGGGATGGATGGAGAAATTCAAGTACCAGGCGTAAAAGGACTTTTCTCTTTCTCTGTTTCTGCATGGAAGGATTTGATGGAGCGTAATAAAGGTAAGGTGTTAAAGCTGACTGTTGCTATTCGTTCGGGCGATGAATGGGTTGGTTATAAACCTTTTTGTATAGATGTAGCATCCGAACCGATTGATGCTTATCTTTCGTATCGGCTGATTCCTCCCGGATATGAAGGCTGGAAGGATATGGGGATTTATCAGCGCAACTTAGAGAACTATGAACAGACTGCCATCTATGAAAATAAGTTGACAGACGGCAATTGTGTGAATTGCCATTCTTATTGTAATCGGAATCCGGACAGGATGTTGTTTCATGCAAGGGCCGATTTTGATGGAACTGTCATGATGCATGATCGAGTGATCGAGAAGTTGAATACGAAAACTGATTCGACAATAAGTACTTTGGTCTACCCTTTTTGGCATCCTTCCGGGCTTTATGTGGCATTTTCGGTTAACAAGACAAAACAGAGTTTTTTTAACAGTCATTCGAACCGGGTGGAAGTCTATGATTCGGCTTCGGATGTCGTAGTCTATAACGTACATACTCATCAGATCACTTATTCTCCGCTAACGAAATCGGCTGAGGCCTTTGAAACTTTTCCTGCGTTTTCTCCAGATGGCCGGAGTTTGTATTTCTGCTCGGCTCACGCTGTCGATTCCATGCCTCAAAAGTATAAGGAAGTGAAATATAGTCTTTGCCGTATAGCCTTTGCCCCGGAAGATATGACGTTTGGCAATCAGGCGGATACTTTGTATAATGCGTCTTTACATGGAAAAAGCGTTTCTTTTCCACGAATATCTCCTGATGGTAGATTTTTGGCATTTGTTTTGCATGAATTTGGTAATTTTTCCATATGGCATAAAGATGCAGATCTATATATGGTCGATCTGCAAACACAAGAAGTCTATCCTCTGTCTGAAGCGAATTTGAATGATGTGGATAGCTACCACTCGTGGAGTGATAACAGCCGTTGGATGGTGTTTAGCAGCAGACGGATTGATGGATTGTATACAAGGCCTTTTATTGTCTATATAGATGAAAATGGGCATGCGCGTAAACCGTTTTTACTTCCACAAAAAAATCCGTCGATTTATTATAAGCGGCTAATGTTCTCCTATAATATCCCAGAATTGATGGTGAAAAGAGTAGATGTGAGGAAGCATAAGATTGCAAATCTATTGAGGAATTCTGTCGGGATAGATGTTATTTCTGATCCAATTATGCCAAATTTTTAATTATAAATATCAAAAGCATAGATAAAATTTGTGAGAACGTAAATATTTTTGTCCGTTGTGAAAGACACATGGAATATGCATTAATCTTATTTATGTAAATACCGTATTATGATGAACAGATACAAATTCTTTATTCTTTGCCTCAGCCTGATATGCGAGGTAAGCCTGTCAGCAAAAGATTATTATGCCACGGATTTCGGAGTGAAAGCGGATGGTAAGACTTTGAATACGAACTCTATTCAGAAAGGGATCGATTTTGTGAATGAGCAGGGGGGAGGACGTTTGATTTTTACTGCGGGCAATTATCAAACTGGTACTATTTACTTGAAATCGAATGTGACGCTCCACCTAGAGGAGGGGGCGACTTTACAGGGATCGACTAATCCCTGGGATTACGAAAAAGATCCGTATATTCGTTGGATGTCTATGATTTTTGCTGTTAAACAGCAGAATATCGGTATAACGGGAAAGGGGACGATTAACGGGCGTGGTTTTCAAACCGCCAACAATATGGTGGACTATATCCGGCGAGGTATTTACGAAGACCCTCTGAAACTGGGCCGTCCGAACGAGACGAACCGTCCGCAGAACATCTATTTTCGTGAATGTGAGAATGTGACGATCAAAGACATCACTTTGCGGGACCCGGCAAGCTGGAACCAAACCTATGATCAATGCAAGAATCTGTATGTCGATGGCATACACGTCGATAGCAAATCTTACTGGAACAATGATGGCATCGATGTTGTGGATTGTGATGGCGTCGTATTGAAAAACTCTTTTCTTGATGCGGCAGATGATGCTCTTTGTTTCAAATCGCACGATGCGAATAGCATGTGCCAGAATGTGGTTGTCGAGAATTGCGTAGGCCGTTCGAGTGCCAGCGGATTGAAATTCGGAACAGTGTCCCGTGGTGGTTTCCGTAATTTTAAAGTGAAGAATATTAAGATATATGATACGTATCGTTCGGCTATAACATTTGCTGCGGTCGACGGTGCCCTGATCGAGAATATCGAAGTGGATGGTGTGCGCTCCATCCATACAGGAAATGTGATCTACCTTCGTATTGGTGACCGTTGGAGTGCAGGGAAGAAGCCGGTTATGAAAAATATAAAGATCAAGAATGTCTATGCCGAGATCCCGATGGATAAACCGGATGCCGGATATAACTATGAGGGACCGATCGAAGACCTCCCTCGTAATATTTCGCCAGCCAGTATCATCGGGTTGCCGGAATATAAGATTCAGAACGTAACGCTTCAAAATATTAAGATCGTTTCTCCTGGAGGCGGTAATCCTTACTATGCTTACCGGGGACTGACACCGGCTGAATTGGACAGTATCCCTGAAATGGAAACTTCTTATCCGGAGTTTTCGCAGTTTAAGGAACTGCCGGCCTGGGGGTTCTATATCCGTCATGCCGAGGGGATTACTTTTGATAATGTGACTTTTATGGCCTTGAAAAAAGATTATCGTCCGGCGGTCGTAATGGATGATGCAGGGAAGGTAACGTTTAAAGATGTTCGGTTTGTGGAGCCGGAAAGCGAGGGAAAGGAACAGATATTTCCTTATAAGTCTAAAGTAATAAAATGATAGTGTGATACCGGAAAAGGAATTTGTGGGATTAAAATAAAAGAGAGACAATATGAATAAAAATAAATTATTTGCAAGTGTGATAGGTCTTCTGGTCTTCGTGTCGAATCTTTTGGCAAAGGATTATCAAGTCGCGATGTTTGGGATCAAATCGGACGGGGTGACACTCAATACCCGTTCCATCCAGCGGGCTGTTGATTATATCAGCGAACAAGGAGGCGGTCGACTTATCTTTTATGTAGGTCGTTATCTGACTGGTTCGATCGAGTTGAAGTCGAATGTGACGATTCGTATCGAAGAAGGGGCTGCCTTGGTTGCTGTCCCATCCGTTTATGATTTTAAAGGGGTAGGGGGACGTAACGCGCTCATTTACGCAGACAAGCAAAAAAATATCGGTATCGGTGGTAAAGGAATTATTGATGGTCGTAGTGTTACTGTACTGGCAAGCGTGGAAGAGCAATTGCAGAAAGGCCATATCAAAGCTAATATTTCTGGTTATGCTCCGGCTTTGATTTGTATGGAAGGTTGCGAGGATGTGAAAATTGAGCAGATCACTTTGCAGGATGCTGCTGATATTGCTGAAATATACAAGGATTGTCGCAATGTAACAGTCGACAAAGTCGTTGTGAACGCAGGAATGTCGAAACGGAAAGCGATCTCAATTTCCGGCTGTGACGGAGTAAAGATGACGGACTGCTATTTTAATATGACAGGGAATCCGCTGGAAAGTACAGGAACATCACGCAATTTGATATTTATAAATTGTATAACATTAGACGGCAAAGCTGTCTCAAGCGATCAATAAAAGGAGGAAAAAATATGCAGAGGAGATCTTTTATCAAACAGAGTGTTTTATGGACAGCTGGTTGTGTCGTTGGTAACCGTATGCCGCTATGGGGGGCAGTCGATGCAACCGAAGAGATGGCGGATACGACCTTGCGTTCCGGTGAGCTATATAAGTTATTCCGTGATCCGCAACCCATTTACCGTCCGTTTGTCCGTTGGTGGTGGAATGGGGATAAGGTAGAGGCTAATGAGTTGAAACGTGAATTACATGTATTGAAGGAGGTTGGCATCGGAGGGGTGGAGATCAATCCGGTCAAATTCCCTGGCAATGACACGGATGATCTGGGAAAGAAGTCTCTGCCCTGGCTGAGTGACGAATGGATTGATATGTTGCGGGTGACTTTCGACGAGGCGAAGTCGCTAGATATGAATTGCGACTTGATTGTTGGTTCCGGTTGGCCGTTCGGGGGCGAATTCCTGACGGGCGATGAAAGGGCGGATCTTGTCGTGAACTATTCCCGAAAGTTGATCGGACCGATTGACTATGAAGTCTCTCGCGACGGATTGTTCAGTACGGCGGACCCCGCCATAAGTTCGCCGTTTTTGGGTAGGAAGATGGAGTTACTCTCCCTTCAATTGGTTCCCGAACCGTTCGGAGGTCTTGACCAGGTTATCGATCTGATGGATAGAGAGAGCGATGGAACGTTTAAGTTTCAGGTTCCCGATGGTAAATATGTCTTATTTGCTCTTGTCAAGATACAGGGTTTCCTTGAGGTGATTAATGGCGCTCCGGGTGCTACTGGTCCGGTGTTGAACCATTACAATAAGTCGGCCGTACAGAAATATCTGAACAATATGTCGGATAAGATTCAGGAACGCTTAGGTCCGTTGTCCGGTAATATCCGTTCCCTGTTCACCGACAGCATGGAGTTAGAAGGTTCGAACTGGTCCTATGACATGGCGGAAGAATTCAAGAAACGCCGGGGCTATGATGTGCAACCCTACCTACCTTTCATTCTTTTTAAGATGGGAAGTATGGGGAATGCATTGACTTACGAGCCGAAGGTGCAATTTACTCCAGAGTTGAACGATACTATTCAGCGCGTACGCTATGATTTCGAATATACGAAGGCCGAGTTGCTCCATGAGCGTTTTACGCGGACTTATCTGGACTGGTGCAAGGGGCTTAACGTCAAATCGCGTGCACAAGCCTATGGTCGGGGGCTATTTCCACTCGAAAGCAGTCTGGATTACGATATTCCCGAATGCGAGTCTTGGACGATGACCTGGCTGCGTCACCGTTTGGGAGAAGAAATGTCGGAAGAGGACTATCGTCGTGGGCGTGCTTATACGATGGTCAATAAATACGTTTCTTCGGCTGCTCATCTGCGCGGGAAGCGTCTGGTGAGTTGCGAGGAGATGACAAATACCTATACCGTGTTTAACATGACATTGGAGTTGTTGAAGATCGGAGGCGACCAGACGGCTATTTCCGGGGTGACGCATTCCATCTTCCACGGTTTCAACTATTCTCCGAAGGAAGCTCCGTTCCCCGGATGGATTCGCTACGGGGCCTACTATAACGAGAATAACAATTGGTGGCCGTATTTCAAATATTATACCGCTTATAAAGGCCGTATGGCTTCTGCCCTGCAACATGGAACCATGTATGCGGATATCGCAATACTGAATCCGATAGCCGATATGTGGAGTACGTTGGGGATGCAGAACGAGCCGTTTCCTTCTACCACCAACGTGATATATAAGACATTGGTATGGGAGGCAATCCATAAGAACGGTAGTGGTTGCGACTATGTTTCCGAATCAATCATCAGGGATGCCGAGATGAAAGAGGGTTGCTTGTGTTACGGTCCCCGCAAATATAAAACGCTTTTCCTGATCGAAGTGGAGAGTATGGAACCGGCTACCGCCCGCAAACTGTATGATTTTGTGGCTTCGGGCGGACGTATCTTCTGTATTGAGGCTTATCCGTATAAATCAGTCGGCTTGAAAGATCATGACAAGCACGATAAGGAAGTACAGGAATGGGTGGAAAAGATGAAGCTGATGGAAGAACGTTTCGTATTGCTACATAAACCGGAAAAGGATTTTGTCGGTTGGTATCAAGGAGTACAGAAAGACTATGATCTGATACCGTATATAACAATTGAAAAGCCTGATTCTTATCTGATGCAGAACCGTTATCAGGGCGATAACAGGGAAGAAATGTTCTTCTTCAGTTATGCACACCGTTATAATTCGCATCAGACCCATATCTCCTTCAGCAGCGAGATCATAAAAGGTCGGCAGGGTTGGGTGTGGGATCTGGAAACGGGTGAACGTTATCGGTTGCCGTTAGATGCCGACAATGGCTTCCTGTTTGATTTCGGTCCGGCGGATTCTCTCCTGATTGTGTTCGATAAACAAAAGAGAGGAAATGACTATAAGCCGTTGCCCGTTTCCGGGGCGGATTTGAAAGATCTTTCGTCCGACTGGGATATAGAGTTCCGCCATAGCCGTGAGAATACAGTGCAGAATGCTCATTTCGACAAACTGAAAGATTTGAAGGAAACGGACTTTGTTAACTTCTGCGGAACAATTGTCTATAGGAAAAAAATTAATGTTTCTTCGCCTACCGGTACGGTGCTTAACCTCGGATTGGTACATGGTGTATCGGAAGTATTTGTGAACGGACAGAACTGTGGTGTCAAATGGTATGGCCGCCGTATCCATCCGATTGCTGCCCAATTGAAACAGGGAGAAAATACGATTGAAATACATGTAGTCACCGTAATGGGTAACTATTTGAAGACGTTGAAGGATAATAAGATCGCCCAGGCGTGGACCCGGAGACAGGATGTTGTCCAGTCGGCGGGATTGGTCGGACCGGTCACCACTTATAGAATTAAGAATTAAAAATTGGAGATTTAAAGATATTATGAATGTAATTAGAAAAATAACGATCATGTGTTTGTTGGCGGGAATGATGATTCCGGTATGGGCGAAGGATTATCAGATGACCATGTTCGGGATCAAGTCAGATGGAATAACCATGAATACCCGCTCCATACAGAAGGCTATCGACTTTATTTCAGAGAACGGGGGCGGACGTTTGGTGTTTACTGTTGGGCGTTATCTGACTGGTAGTATTCATCTGAAGTCGAATGTGACGATCCATCTGGGAGAGGGTGCTGTGTTGGTCGGTTCCACCAACCCTTATGATTATGATATGGAACTGAATGCCTGGTATGGTTTGATTCTAGCGAACAAACAGGATAATATCGGTATTACCGGTAAAGGTGTGATCGATGGTTGCGGACGTGAGCTTGCCAATAACTTCATCAACCAGGTTTATTCTGGGGTGATTAAGGACAAGTTGCAGTTGGGGCGTGTTGCCAACCGTCCGAAGCTAGTCTATCTTCGTGAATGCAAGAATGTCGAGATAAAAGGTGTGACGATGATGAATCCTGCTTTCTGGACACAGACCTACGATCAATGTGAGAACTTGTTGATCGACGGTATTATGGTGCATAGTCGTGCTTACTGGAATAACGACGGGATGGATATTGTCGACTGTAACGGCGCATTGATTCAAAATTGCTATGTTGATGCGACGGACGATGCGATCTGCTTGAAATCTCATAGTGCCGATGCTGTTTGCCAGAATATCGAGGTACGCAACAATACGGCCTGTTCAAGTGCTAGCGGTATTAAGTTTGGAACGGCGTCGACGGGTGGTTTCAAGAATATAAAGATCATTAACAATACGATATTCGACACATTCCGCTCGGCTATAACGATCCAGGCGGTTGATGGCGGACAGGTTGAAAATGTCATAGTGGATAGCCTCCGTTCCATCAATACCGGTAATCCGATTTATCTGGTGGTGGGGGAGCGCCGTGAAGGTCGTCGTAGCCGGATGGACAACGTCCATATCTCGAATGTCTATGCCGAAGTTCCGGCAACGAAACCAGATGCAGGATATGACTACGAAGGGCCGACAGAAGACAATCCGCGTAATGTATCGCCTTCCGCTATTGTCGGATTGCAGGATAACAAGATAACGAATGTCTCTATCGAGAACGTCGAGATCGTCTATCCGGGTGGTGGTAATCCGCTGTATGCTAAAGTCGGCTTGGATGAATTGGACAAGGTTCCGGAAATGCCTAAGGCTTACCCTGAATTCTCTCAGCATAAGGAGTTGCCGGCCTGGGGATTCTATGTTCGCCATGCTGACGGTGTTACTTTCAAGAACGTGAAATTGACAACCTTGAAGAAAGATTATCGTCCGGCTATTGTTTTAGATGATGTGCACAACGGTATGTTTGCGAAGATCAAAGTGGTTGAACCGTCTGCCGGAAAGAAAGAAAAGATATACGCTTACAAGTCGACAAAGATCAAAAAGTAAAAATAGAAACTTACGGAAATTCGTAAAAAGAGGCTGTGTCGTAAATGAAGTGTACCCTAAAAGTTATACAGGTCAAACATTTACCAGTTATAGAAAGGGGCCGTCCAAAAAGTCGGATAGCCCCTTTTGCTATTGTTTATTTCGGTAAAAAGCAGTATCTTACCGTTGCAACAAACATTATAGCAATGGCTAAGATAGTATTTAAAGAGTTAACATCCAACCAAAATGTACTTTTTCCGGTAAGTTTATCGGAAAAGATAGCTCCCAATCATCCCGTTCGTGTTGTAAACGCGTTGGATATTAGCAGTCTTCTTCAGACATATAAAGGAGGAGGCACCAGCAGCTACCATCCCCGTATGATGCTCAAGGTCCTGTTTTATGGGTACTTGAACAATATCTATTCCTGCCGTAAAAT
>NZ_JAMBQG010000027.1:0-66856 GCF_023369805.1 Parabacteroides leei | reverse complement strand
ATATATAGACTATTATAACAATAAAAGAATTAAAATCAGATTAAATGGAAAGAGTCCGGTGCAGTACCGAACTCTTTATCAAAATATATAGTAGATAACTTGTCCAACTTTTCGGGGTCACTTCACTCTGCCGGGGGATTTTTTATTCTCTTAGCCTTCGACAGTTTATAAAAAACAAGGGAATATAAAAAATGAACTGATAAACTTATGAAACATTATCTATATCTGTCGGCCTTATTGTTAGCCGGCTTTTTCCTCGGTAGTTGTACCGAGGATAAGATTAACGGAGGAGAACCGCCTGTTCTGACAGGCGATGCCGCTATGCTGAAAGTCTCTTTCCGTAACGGAACGTCTACCCGTGCCCTCGGTGACCCGTTTGCAGCCACCGACGCAGAAAAGACAATCACCAAACTCTCTTTTTATGTCTACCCTAAAAAGGAGGCTGATAAAGAGTTCGTTCCTTTTCAGCGCTATGTGTTCGATATGACGACACTCCCACTGGAAAAAGACAGCGTGAAGATCACGGAAACGGCTAAAGGTGAATACGACTGTGACTTTATCCTGCGTGAAGGCGGCGGTTTCAGTTGCCGGATCGTAGCCCTGGCCAACTTGCCGGACGATTTCGACGAGACAAACAACCTGAATACTTACGCTAAATTGCAGGAAGCTGTTTTGCAGACTGATATTATGCCGACAGTCGCTTCTGCTGATCCGAATTTTGATAATCAATATGGCTTGGTGATGTATGCAGAAGATGCGAAGATGATCAAAAAGTCGGTAGAGACAGGGATGGCTTTCACTATGCAACGCTTGGCCGCCCGTATCGATATAACGAACCGGGCTTTCGATCAGGATTTCCTGGAAAAAGGGTTTGTCCTGACCTCTGTCCATATAGTCAATGCTAAACCGGGCAGTTACCTGATCCCGGCTGCAACTACTGCTTCTTTATTGACCCGTAATTTTGCGGAAGTGAATGACCCGGCTAAGATAATAGGCTACAGTCAGGATGGTACGGATTATAAGAGTCCGACACCGGGAACGAGCGATATAAATGGAAATACAATCGGGGTGGATGCCTCGATAGAAGCAGGTGTTGTAGAACAACGTCTCTGGCACGAGCTCTACACCTATGAGAATGACGACGAGGATGCCGGTTCGGCTACCTCGGTACTAATCAAAGGCAAGTTTCGCGACTCACCGTTCAGCCGTGTGATTCCGTTTGTGAACAGTAAAGGCGCCCCGGTTATTATCGAACGTAACCATCGTTACCTGATCCGTATCAATCCGGCTCCCGATATGACGGATGTCTCTTTCAATATCCAGGTAACGGATTGGAATGCCGTCGACACTGTCAACGTGAAACCGACGCAGAAGGTGGTACCCGAATTGGGTAATTTTACTATTGGTTTTACTCCTGATGCCGATAATAAGATTGCCCTGCCTGCCGCTACCGGCACTTTCACGTTCGAAGCAGTGAATCCTTTCGATACGGATTGTGTGATCGTACCCGAACCCGATGATGAGGATGCCGCCGCCGGTGACGAACATTATCTGGAGTGGATCAGCGTTTCGGCTTCCGATCCGACGATCGTGACAAAAGCATCTACCGGCTACAAAAGAACTTATACCGTCCAGGTGGACGAATTATCGGATGCAGGTACCCGCCGCTCCATGTTGTTGATCCGTAATAAAGCGAATGTGACAGCCCGCGATACGTTGCACATCAGTCAAACGAAGGATGCGGTGACTCCTTAGTGAAGCTTTGAAATAATGGAAACAACATCTTACTACCAACAATAAATAATGAATAAAACAGACCTGATAAAACATGTAGCTGCCCATACCGGAAATACGGAGTGTTGCTGTCGTCGGATGGTGGATGCTGTATTGGATGCTATGGCGGAGGGGCTAAGCGACGGGGAAGGAATAACCCTGCAGGGTTTTGGCTCTTTTCGTCCGTGGGCACAAAGTCAGCGACTGGGACGGAATCCCCGCACGGGAGAAAGCTGCCAGATAACTTCCCGGACGAGCGTTAAGTTCAGAGCCGGTAAGGAGTTATTGAAAGTCATGAACAAGCAAAAATAATAATCAATGCTTGGGATAATGTAATAAGGCCCTGCGGACACCCCGCAGGGTTTTTTGTATGGTTTTGGATAAGATGATCATTGTTACGGCTATGATTATAAGCAGAATGCCGACGGCCAGATTGAAAGTGAACGGTTCTCCGAATACCAATACACCGACAAATACGGCCGTTACAGGTTCCATAGCTCCCAGCACGGCAGTGAGTGTGCCACCTATATTATGCACAGCCAATACGAGCGTTATGTTGGATATCACTGTCGGTACGGTAGCCAGCAGGATCAGGTTGACAACCGACATGGCATCGGGAATGGGTTGTATCCCCTCATTCGTGCTTGCTTTGATGGCAAACAGGAAGGTACTGACAATGAATACGTAGAACGTCAGTTTCCTGCCTGTCATATTGTGTATCCGCGATTTATTGACGGTCGTGATATAAAGGGCATACCCGACAGCCGAAAGCAGTACGATAAAGACACCCAGTACGCTCAATTTCATTTCCCCTTCGTTGATAGACAGGCGGGCAACTCCACAGATCGCCAGGCAGATCGCCAGCAACGTGACCCATGATGTTTTTTCGCGGAAAAACACCAGCATGATAAGGGTGACGAATATCGGATAGGTGAAATGCAACGTTGTAGCTATCCCCGCCGACATGAAGTTATATCCCCAGAAAAGGAACATGGCGGATGCCGTGTAAAAGAAGCCGAGCAATATCAGTACGGGAATGTCTTTTTTGTCGATACGCATGGATTCCTTTTTCACCGCCATGATGCCGATAAGGGCTATCGATGCAAAAAGGAAACGGTAGAACAGGATCGAATCGAACTGCATCCCCTTTGCCATAAGCGGCAAAGTAAACAATGGTATCAAACCGAATGTAGCCGAAGTGGCAATGCCGTATGCGAATCCTTTCAAATTGTTGTTCATCTTTTTCCTTTTTACCTTTTGCTAAAACGGCTGCAAACATACAAAAAAGCCGCGATATTATCAGGTAATATCACGGCTCTTAAATATTATTTCAGATGATTAAACCAACAGACCGGCGGCAACTTCTTCGGCTACAGCCTGACTTTTGATAGCAGCTACCAGGGCAAGACCGAAGTTAATGACCAGTCCAGGACCTTTGCCGGTAATCACGTTGTCGGAAACTTCAACAGCTTCACCAGTCACATTAGCTCCGATCAGTTTAGGTTCGAAGCCCGGATAGCAGGTAGCGTTACGGCCTTTCAGCAATCCTAGTCCGCCTAGTACCATCGGAGCTGCACAGATGGCGGCAACGATCTTTCCTTCACGGTATTGCTGCAACAGGGCTTCTTTTACCGGCTCCGAATCATTCAGGTTGGCTGCTCCGGGCATACCACCGGGCAGAACAAGCGCATCGGTTCCTGCCAGGTCTGCTTTTCCCAGCGTTGTATCAGCAGTAACCGGAACATTATGTGCTCCCGTTACAACAGGATTGTCTGTGATGGAAACAGTTGTCACTTCGATACCTCCGCGGCGCAGGATATCGACTGTGCCCAGGGCTTCCATTTCTTCGAAGCCATTGGCTAAAAATACAATTGCTTTCTTCATATTACTTCCGTTATTTAAGTTTATACACATAGGTGATCGTACCGCTTTGGTTGTTCGCCCCGTTGATGCTGTTGAATTTAGCACGTTTGGCGGCATCCAGTGCACTCTTACGCATGGAAGCGTTGTCGATGTTGGTACCTCTTCCTATTTCTGTGAATATTACATTGCCTTTCGGATCTACCGTAATGTTGATCACGATTTTGCCTTCTTCCTGGATCGTGTAAGCGGGGCGGGGCAAGCCTCCGGCTCCGATAGAACGACCGTTCAGGTTGAATGAACCGTAACCGCCTACGCCTTCGTTGGCTCCGTGGTCGGAGTTACCGAACGGACTTCCCTGGTTACCTGTACCTGTTTCTGCATCGCCCTGGCTGTTTCCTTCAGCTCCGCCGATACCGAATGCTCCGGCAACACGGTTGCTGATGGCCTGCTCTTTCTTGCGACGTTCTTCTTCCAAACGTTTCTTTTCGGCCTCTTCCCGTTTGCGGCGATCCTCTTCCTCTTTCCGTTTACGCTCTTCTTCCTTTTTGCGTTGCTCTTCTTTCTTTTTAGCGTCTGCTATGGCAACACTCTCTTCGATGTCCTGCGTGATCACTTCCTCTTTCGGTGTTTCTACCGGTGGAGTGGGTGGCGGTGGAGGAGTGGTCGTCTCCTGGGGTAGTTCCTGTCCGGTGTATTTGGGTTCGAAGGTACCGGCGGCGGAGTTTACATTCCCGAAGTTGACAAGGACACCCCCGTCTTCATCCGGAATTTCCGTACGTAGTACCGTGAACAACAGGATCAGGAAGATCGCCAGGTGAAATGCGACCGAACCGGTTATACTGTATATGTCATCTTTGTTGAATTTCATATCTGTTATTTCTGCGCACGGGTGGCAAGCACCATCTTGAATTTGTTTTCGTTCGCTATGTTCAGGATCTTTACGATTTCTTTATAAGGAACTGTCTCGTCTGCATAAAGGGCGACGAACATTTCGGGCTCTTTTGCGTAACTGTCTTGCAGGAACGGGGTGATCTCGTCGAACGTGACCTGCGTTTCCCGCTGGTTACCGAATGCTACGTAGTAATTCAGGTTGGCATCGATGGTAACCCGCGTGAGCGGTTTGGCTGCCGTCTGCTTCTTTGCCTGCGGCAATGTTACCTTGATGGCATTCGGAATGACTACCGTAGAGGTGACCATAAAGAAGATCAACAGCAGGAATATGACGTCGGTCATAGAGGCCATGCTGAAGGCTTCGTTTACTTTTGTTCTTCGTTTTAGTGCCATTCGCTTTGTTAATTAGCCGGTTCGTTCAATAAATCCATAAATTCCATGGTGCGGGCTTCCATCTTGTTCACCACGTTGTCGACTTGTGAAACCAGGTAGTTGTAAGCAAACAGGGTGATGATACCGACTACCAGACCGCCGACGGTGGTTACAAGTGCTTCGTAAATACCTCCGGACAATAAGGATACGTCAACGTTCGTTCCGGCATTCGCCATATCGAAGAAGGCGCGTACCATACCGGTTACCGTTCCGAGGAAACCCAACATAGGAGCTCCGGCAGCTGTCGTAGCGATCAGCGGGAAGCCTTTTTCCAGTTTCGCAATTTCCAGGTTACCCACGTTTTCGATAGCAACGAGTACATCGTTCATCGGACGTCCCAGACGTGTGATACCCTTTTCGATCATACGGGCGGAAGGGGTGTTGGTGCTGCGGCACAGGTTCAGTGCCGAGTCGACTTTCCCTTCATGGATATAGTCTTTGATACGGTTCATGAAATTCTGATCTTCTTTACCCGCACGGCGGATAACTAATAAACGCTGGATGAAGATGTAGCCTGCCATTAGTGATAACAGCAATAATACAACCATGATCCACCCTCCTTTGAATGCAAGGTCTATTACATTGATCTCTGCTTCAGTGGGGACTGTTACTGCCGTCAGATCCGGCATCTGCTCTGCTGTCTGTGCCCCTACTGCCTGTAGGGAAAGTAAAATACTCATAGATTTGTATACTTATTCGTTAATATTAGTTTGTTCTTATTGTTGCAAGCATGCTTTATATAATGAAATGGTCTCCTGCAATCCGTGATACAACGCGTCGCAGATCAGGGCATGACCGATGGAAACCTCTTCCAGCCAAGGTATGTTCTGACTGAACCACGCCAGGTTTTCCAGGCTCAGGTCGTGGCCGGCATTGACTCCCATTCCCAGATTCTTTGCCAGTTGTGCGGCAGCAACGAAAGGAGCGACGGCTTCTTCCTTGTTTACCGGGTAATTGGTTGCATAAGGCTCTGTGTACAGCTCGATGCGGTCGGTACCTGTTTTTGCCGCCAGTTCGATGTTGGCCAGGTCGGTCCCTACGAAGATAGAGGTGCGGATTCCCTGTGCGGTGAACGTATCGACCAGTTCACTCAGCAGGTCGAAGTTTGCCTTTACATCCCAGCCGGCATTGGAGGTGATGGCATCGGGTGCATCCGGAACCAGTGTCACCTGTGTCGGTTTTACTTTTAATACCAGGTCTATAAAATTGTTACAAGGATACCCTTCAATGTTAAATTCTGTCCTGATAAGAGGTTTTAACGCGTACACGTCACTGTATTTGATATGTCGTTCGTCCGGACGTGGATGGACTGTAATTCCTTGTGCACCGAAATTTTCGCAATCTTGAGCTACTTTTAAAATGTCAGGCATGTTACCTCCGCGTGCGTTACGGATGGTTGCAACCTTGTTAATGTTTACACTTAAATTTGTCATCGTATATCGTTATATCTTTTTTCTTTCATTACATTTGCACAAAAGTATCGGCAAATTTAGCAGAATTAAGGGAATTAACAGAATAATGTTGGTGAAAGATTTCATAACGAAGGAACTTCCCGTGTTAAAAAGTTTTGACACAGGGGAATACGCGTTGGCATTGATGGATGATTTTAAGTTAAAACATCTGCCTTTGTTGAGCGAGGGGATATACCGTTGCCTGATCTCGGAAAAGGATCTGATGGCTATGCCTGATCCTGAGGCAACGATTGGCGAGCCGGTTCTGTTTGCTCCCAGTGCGATGGAGAATACGCATATCCATGAGGCGCTTTCGCTGATCGCCCGCTACCAGTTGAGCCTGCTGCCGGTGGTCAGTCCGGAAGGGGAGTATCGGGGGGCGATTACGAGAGAGAAACTGATCGATATTCTTTCAGAGCTGTGTAATGCCGAGACTTCGGGCAGTGTGTTTGTTCTGGAGGTGATGCCGCAGGATTATTCGCTGACGGATATTGCCCGTTTGATCGAATCGAACAATGCGCATGTATTGAATCTGCTTTCGTACACGGATAAAGATACCGGAAGGTTACATCTTATTATTAAAATCGATCTGGAGGATGCTTCGCCGGTGATCCGTAGTTTCGAGCGTTTCAATTATACTGTTCTTTATTATTTCATGGAAAAAGGGATGGTGGATGATCTGTTGCAGCAGCGGATGAACGAGTTGTTGCATTATATGAATATTTAATCAATTGACAGTTTTATGAAGGTTGGTGTATTTGGCAGTGAATATCAGGTAGAGAAACAGAGTCAGATAAAACGTTTGTTTGAAAAGCTTCGTTTGCAGGAGGCGGAGGTGTATGTGGACTCTCAATTCTACTACTTCCTGACAGATGTCCTGAATTTCGCACCTGTAGTGGCCGGGTTGCTGACAGATGATGATTTCGATCTGGATGTGGCTCTCAGTGTGGGAGGTGACGGTACTTTCCTGCGTACGGCAGCCCGGGTGAATCGGCAGGATATTCCTATTCTGGGTATTAATACCGGACGGCTCGGTTTTCTGGCAGATGTGGGTGGTAATGATATCGAGGACACGTTGGATGAGTTATTCAAGAACTATTATAAAATAGAAGAACGTACTTTATTGCGTCTGAATACGGAAGACCGTGTTTTTAAGGGGTATAACTATGCGTTGAATGAGATCGCCATATTGAAGCGCGACACCTCTTCAATGATCACGATCCATACGTCGCTTAATGATGAGTACCTGGCTTCATACCAGGCAGATGGATTGCTGATCGCAACGCCGACCGGTTCGACAGCTTATTCCATGAGTGTGAACGGACCGATCATTATACCGCAAAGTAACAATATCGTATTGAGTCCCGTTGCCCCTCATTCCCTGAATGTTCGCCCTCTGGTTATTCCTGATACTTATAAGATCACGCTAGGGGTCGAGAGCCGGAATAAATATTTCCTGATCTCATTGGACGGACGTTCGGAAATATTCCCTACCGGTATACAACTGACGGTATCGAAAGCAGATTATACAACAAAAGTGATTAAAAGATATAATCATACCTTTTATCAGACGCTTCGTGAGAAACTCATGTGGGGCGCAGACGCAAGGATGAAATAGAGGATTGTAGCTGAATTATGCTGCAAAAAGATGTTTTATAGCATGTATTTGTTAAATCATATTAAAGATGTGAGAAAAACAAATGATATATTATGCTACATAACATAAAACCTCTATATTTGTACTGTGTTTTTCATGGTATTAGATTTAAGGTTAACAATGAAGATTGGCTGTCCGCGATGGATGGCCTTTTTTATTTTCTGCCAATTGGACTTTTCTGAAACAATTATTTTTATATTTGCCTCTGATAAAATCCACATAAGTAATTTAAGTACGATTGATATTGGTCTTATCGATGAAGGGGAGATTTGCTGTTATGATTACATCCAGGGAAGATGAGTATGTTAAGGCGCTGAGTAACGGTGATTCGAAAGCATTCGAATTATTGTTTCTGCGGTATCAGCCTAAACTTGTCTATTTCTTTACAGGCTTTGTACACGATGACGAGATCGCGCAGGACTTAGCCCAGGATCTTTTTTTTAATCTTTGGAATAACAGAAGCAAGCTTTCGGATATACGTTTGTTTCAATCTTACCTTTATCAGATGGCACGTAACATCTTATACAATTATTATGATCATTCTTTGGTGCAGGAAAAATACGGGATGGCGCAATTTTTATCTCCATCGGTATCCGATGATCCGGAAGAACAGTTATTTGCCAGCAACTTACAGGAATTGATTAACCTCAGAGTCGATCAGATGCCTCCCCAACGGAGACAGATTTTTCGTATGAGCCGGATGGAAGGTCTGAATAATGAGGAAATTGCAAACCGGCTCAATATAAATAAACGGACTGTGGAGAACCATTTAACCGTCGCCCTGGCGGATTTGAGGAAAATGTTTAAAATCTTTATTCTGCTCTTTTTCCATTGATTATTTGTTTTCGATAAAAAATCAATTTAGACTGTGTGTAAAACCGAAGTTCGCTTTCTTATTCATAAAAAGCGATAATTATGCACGAAAAAGAGATAAGGGAGATAATCAGGTTATTTTTTAGAAAACGGTTTTCGAAGGATACTCAATTACGTTTTCGTTATTGGTTTCGTTCGGAAGGAGATCGTGATGAAAAGGAGCATGCCCTGCAGGAAATCTGGGAGACAAGTCCGTCTGATATTTCAGAGCAGACCTGGAACAGGCTGTCGGAAATTCAGGACAGGATTTCAAAGTCAGGGAATGTGACATTACCGGAGAGACGCAACAGGCGCTGGTTGAAATATGTAGCAGTAGCCGCTGTTTGGATACTGACAGTGTTCACAACCCGTTATTTCTCTGAACAGGATGTTAAAATAGTATCTCCGAAACTAACTGAATTTTATGTCCCTTATGGTGATAAGCAGGAGATAACGTTATCCGATGGCTCTGTTGTGTGGGTAAATGCCGGGTCAGTCCTTATTTATCCTTCGGAGTTTACTGCTGCCACACGTACCGTTTTTCTTAGTGGGGAAGCTTGTTTCAAGGTGGCGAAAAATCCAGAACAGCCGTTCATTGTAAGTACGAAACATCTGGATGTTCAAGCTTTGGGTACTGTTTTTAGTGTAAATGCTTATCCCGGTTCAACAGAAACTATTGCAACGTTGGAGGAAGGAAGTATACAGGTGGATACGAAATCTTCGATGACTCTGGCTTCCATTTTAAAGCCCAATGAACAATTTGTCTACTCCCATTTGACACACCAGGCGACAATCAATGTGGTGGATGCTGAACAAGTCTCGGCCTGGAAAGATGGTTACCTGATATTCAAAAATGCCAGCTTTGAAGAAGTGACTGCCGCTTTGGAACGCAAATATAATGTGACAATTAATTATAATGCGGAAAAATATAAGGGGCGTACCTATTATGTGAAATTCAATCCGGATGAAAGTATAGAAGATGCTCTTCTGATTTTAAAACATTTGATAGAAGACTTCAGATACCGGATAACAGGGCAAACAATCAGTATAAACTAAAAGGAAGGAGGAACCACAGCATATATAAAAGAAAGACGGGGAGAACGACCGGCAAAATCTCCTCCCCGTATTTTGAAATCATAGAATACCATCAAAAACATTTCAAGAAATATTAAAATAGTATTCATATTAATAATAACACACAAAGATATGCGAATTACCTTTCTAATACAATCAGAAAAGACTAAAATCTTTTCATGTATATTAATAACATTCCTATTGTTGGCTTTTGTGCCATTGGTAGAAGCACAGAATCAAAAGGTTCATCTGACCGGAACGGATAATTCCCTCCGTACTGCTTTTGAGCAGATAGAGAAACAAACAAAGATGTCAGTAGATTATGATGCGAAAATACTTGATACTTCGCGTCCGGCTCCTGCAACTTCGGGGGAAACAACTGTCGGCGATCTGATGAAAGTGTTGTTGCAAAACTCCGGTTGTACTTTCACAATACAGGGATCACATATCCTTATTTCGAGACAGCTGGTTGCTGAAAGCAAAAATAAGGTAACCGGATCGATAACCGATGAAAGGGGAGAACCTGTAATCGGAGCATCCGTATTGGAAAAAGGAACAACCAATGGAACTATAACAGATCTGGATGGTAAATTTGCATTGGAAGTATCTTCCGGTGCAGTCTTGTCAGTCAGTTTTGTTGGCTACCAGACTCTTTCCGTTAATGTTGAGGGGAGAAGAAATGTCAATATCACTCTGAAAGAAGATATGGAACAGCTGGAAGAAGTGGTCGTTGTCGGTTATGGTACACAGAAGAAATCCAGTTTAACAGCCTCTGTTGCTACTGTTCCTGCCCAGGAGTTGAACAAACAAGTGGGACACTCGGTAGCATCCGCCTTGCAAGGACGTACTCCTGGTGTGGAAGTCTTGCAAAAAGGAGGAGAAGCAGGTGCTGATATAAAGATACTTGTGCGCGGAGCTGGTACATTCGGTGCTACGGAGCCTCTGTATGTCATTGACGGTGCATTCTCAAACAATGGCCTTAACTCGCTGAATCCGTCGGATATCGAGTCGATGGAAATATTGAAGGATGGTTCTGCTGCTGCCATTTATGGTTCACGGGCTGCGAACGGTGTAGTTCTGATCACAACGAAACATGGTCAGAAGGGGAAGGCGAAAGTGGAGATATCCGCAAACTACTCTATGCAAACACCTTCCAAATACCTGGATTTCCTGGGTGCAAACGAACATCGTGAATATACAAAGCAGCTTGTCGCTAATTCCAGTAATCAGACCCAGGCACCGGAAAATGTAAATCCGACTAATCCGGGTATCAATACGGACTGGCAGGATGCTTATTTAAGAAACTCACCTATGTATAATCTGAATGCGGCTATTTCCGGTGGCGGTGAATATTCGACTTTCAATACCAGTATCGGTTATTTCGATCAGCAAGGTATTATGGAGTTCTCCGGTTTCAAGAAGTACAATGCACGTGTGAACGGAACTTTCAAGAAAGGCCGTCTGACTGTCAGTGAAACACTTTCTGCCGCATTCACGAATAAAGAACCACAAGTAAGAATGGTCATGGGAATTCCGACCGTGCCGATGACAGATGCCGAAGGACGATATGTTTCGGCAGGCAGGGAGTTTTACGTGAACGAAAGTAAGGTGACGAATCCTTTCGCTTCTTATTCCAATACCGTCAGAAGAAATAAGACAGTCAATGTAACAGGTAGCTTAAACATAGGATTGAACTTGTTTAAGGGGCTGGACTATAAGCTTGTACTGGGTGGTGATTATATTTCCACAAATAATTATTCCCGCTCCATTGCATTCGATTCCAACTGGGATGCCAATGGTGACCCAGATCCGGATTACAGCCGAACGCTCAACTCCCTGTCAGAAAGCCGGGGGCAGCGATTCAACTATACGATCGATAATATATTGACTTATAAGAATACTTTTGAAGGCCATACTTTCGACGCAATGATAGGTACCAGCTGGATGCGTGAATATTACAGAACAATGGGAATTGGTTCGGGTTCTACGGATCTGGGAGGCCCCAGTATTACTATCTATAATGGAAAAGGAGATATAACCAGCGAGGAATATAATTCGGCTTTACTTTCATTTTTCGCCCGGTTAAACTATGACTACAAAGACCGCTATCTTGTTTCTGCAAGTATCCGTAGTGATAAGTCTTCAAAATTTGCCAAAGGAAACCGGGTAGGGTATTTCCCTTCTGTCTCTATCGGATGGAATATACATGAAGAAGAATTCTTTAATATCGATTGGATCAGCAGAATGAAAATTAGAGCCAGCTATGGAGAATTAGGGGCAAACTTTATTGATCCTTATTCATTCCTTTCCACGGCATACGGCCCTATTCCATCAGTGTTCGGTGAAAATCAAACCGGGCAGGAAAGTGTGATGAACGGTTACGTTACTAAATTTGCTCAGGAGAACCTGACGTGGGAGAAATCCATCTCTAAAAACATCGCATTAGAAATGGCATTTCTGAATAATCAATTATCATTCACGGCTGAATATTTCTGGAAAGATAACAATGACCTGCTTGCTCCGTTGCTGCCTTTGGCTTCATCCGGGCAGACCATTATGACCAATGGCGGTGATTTACCAGTTTTCAACTCTGCGTCGGTAGAGAACAAAGGCTTTGAATTTACGGTAGGTTATCGCAAAGACTGGAAAGACTGGAGCCTGGGGGTAACTGCCAATATTTCTGCTTTGAAAAATAATGTAAAGAGTCTGGGCGAAGGGGTACAACCTATCAAGGCGGAAGTGATGATGAGCGGTTCATTCAACGACCGTCCTACCATTACGAAGCCGGGGCTTCCTATCGGTACATTCTGGGGATATGTGGTCGATGGTTTTGATGCTGACGGAAACTTTATTTTCCAGGATAATAATGGTAGCGTAGATGGTGTATTGACCGGAAAACCGGATGGGAAGATCGATGAAAACGATAAAACAGCTATCGGCAATCCTCATCCGGATTTTACTTATGGGTTGAACATCAATGTCGGCTATAAGAACTGGGATCTGACCGCTTTCTTCCAGGGTACGCAAGGCAATGACGTCTTTGCTTTGATGAAGTACGACTGGTATTTTGGCGGTGCCAATAGTGCCATTCTGAAAGATGCTTTTTACAACTCGTGGACTCCGCAGAATACGAATGCAGAGGCTCCTAAGCTGAATAGCAAGAATAGTTCGGGTATCAACTCGCTACCAAGTACATTTTATGTAGAAGACGGTTCCTATTTCAGATGCAAGAATTTACAGATCGGTTATTCTTTTGACAGGAAGTTGTTGCAGAAACTCCATGTCGATCTGGTGCGGATTTATGCAGGTGTGCAAAATCTGTTCACTATCACCAAGTATCCGCTGTATGATCCGGAAGTTAGTTCCAACGCGCTGTTCGACAGAGGAGTGGATGGCTTCTGGCAGGCGCAGGAGAGTCCGCATGAAGCAACAATGAACTCCAGAGTATATAATATCGGTATCAATTTAACTTTCTAAAACTCGTATGAATATGAAAAACAGTTTGCATAAAATATTAATATGGGTCATCGGTTTCGTAATTACCGGGATGATGACTTCTTGTGAAGACATTTTTGACGAATTGTCTGTCAATCCGAATCAGTTGGATGTAAACTCATTCTATACTACACCGGAAAATTGTAACAAGGGAGTTTTGGGGATCTATGGTTACATATCTACTCCGCGTAACTTGGGTGCTTGTGGCTTCGGGTTGATGCTGACCCGTAGTGATGAGGGATGTTCAGTAGCCGATTATGGCGTACCCGGTGCTTATAACGAGGAATTTACTCCCTCGTATTATTCTTTGGTACAGCCGTTTCAGTTGATGTATACGGCTGCATCGCAGGCGAACCAGATGATAGAAAGTCTAACTGATCTTGAATTTAGTAATAAAGAACAGCATGATGCTTATCTGGGTGAAGCTTATTTCCTTCGTGCATTCACGCACTTTTTCTTATTCATTAATTACAGGAACATACCTTTAATCAAAGAATTACCAAAAGCCCCTAATGAATATAAACCGCAGGCAACACCGGAAGAGGCCTGGGATTTTATCATAGGTGATCTGATTAAAGCGAAAGACCTGCTTCCGGGTAAGGATTATTGGGATTTAAAAAACAAAGGCCGTGTTACCAGGGCTTCAGCTTGTGCCCTTTTGGGTAAAGCTTATCTGTATCGTTCGGGGATAGAGCCTAAATACGGTACTTCACAAACGACTTATTATGATGAGGCGGCAGCAGCATTTGCTGAGATCATCAATGGAAATTGCGGCAATTACCGACTGGTAGACGACTACTCGTGGAATTTCGACGTAACTCATGAAAATAACGATGAGTCTATTTTTGAAATACAATTTGTCGGTGTGTTGAATACCGGATTTAATCCTGGTTTTGTGGATAGCGGCCTGTTTAATGATATCCGTTGTAAAATGTGTATCATGAATAAAAACAGAAATTCGAATAGTTCTGCACAAGTGATGCATAATTGGTTATATGACAAATTTGTTGCCTCAAAGACCGTTGATGGAAAGACTGATCCACGGATGTTCGGGTCGTTTGTTTTTAATGATAATGCTCCGGAAATTATTAATCCGGACGGAATGAAAGTGACTTTCCTGGAAAATAAAAACTGGGAGGCAGAGATGGGATCCAAAGACGGTACATTCGGCGAACAATATGAACTGGCTACCGGATATAAGATGTGTAGCAGAAAGTGGATGGACTGGACATTGCCTCCGACGGACGATGCCGGAGCCCATTTTTTCAATGGCCGTGCACAAGGTGTCAACTGGAGAATGATTCGTTATTCAGATGTCTTGCTGATGTATGCCGAAGCAGTCGTTATGGGAGGTAAAGCTACAGCTAATATAACCCCGTTGGAAGCGATCAATCGTGTACGTGACAGAGCCGGTGTTCCTTATATTGCAGATGCAAATATGGAAACGATCGAAAATGAACGTGTTCTGGAGCTTACTTACGAAGGATTTCGCTTTTTTGATTTACTTCGTTGGGGAAAAGTGGTGGAACGTTTCCGTGAGTTGGAAGCTTCCGATCCTTTGTTTAAGAAGTTTAGCAGAGCTCAGTATATGGGTTTCCAGGAAAACAAGAATGAGTGGATTCCGCTGCCTATCGATGAAGTAGAAGGTAATCCGTATATAATTAAGAATAATCCAGGTTGGTAATTAAAATAAAGATAACATGAAAATAGCTTATTATTTGATATGCACTGCTTTTCTTTCGGGTTGTGTCTCTTCGCAAAACAATTGTCCGGTAGAAGGCAATGGCAAAACTTTGCATAATGGAATAGTTCTTCCGGAGCTTTGGCCTCCGGGTATGGTAGATGATGGCGTTTGCCGTGAAATGCCTTTGCCGTATATTGAAAACAAACCGGCTGTTATCCCGATTAATCTCGGACGCCAGTTGTTTGTCGATGATTTTCTCATTGCAGAAACAGATATGCAGCGTGTCTCTCACAAAGCAACGTTTTACGAAGGAAATCCGGTACTTGCACCGGATAAGGAATGGGAATATACATTTGAACGTGCCCCTTATGCAGCTCCTTTCAGCGATGGTATCTGGTATGATGAGACTGACCGGAAATTCAAAATGTGGTATCTGGCCGGTGCGGGATCTATGCATAAACACCGCCAGAGTTTTTACACCTGTTATGCCGAGTCGCTTGACGGTAAACAGTGGCAGAAGGTTAATATGGATGTGAAACCGGGGACTAATATAGTCGATACTTGCGATAGGGATGCTGCTACGGTATGGCTGGATAAAACGTGTCCGGATCCGGAAAAGCGTTTTAAACTTTTCAATGTGGAGAAGCACCGGGGTGGCTGGAAAGTGATCCTGAAATACTCTACAGATGGTATCCACTGGTCGGAAGGGGTAGCACAATCCGGGCCGGTAGGCGACCGTACCACGGCTTTCTATAACCCTTTCACTGGGAAATGGGCACTGAGTCTCCGGCAAGGGGCTAAAGCGGACGGACGCTCCAGGGGATATTTGGAAAATGAAGATCCGGAAATGGCTGTCAGTGTGGCGCATTCGTTGGCGGCGGGTATCAAAGATAAAAATATAGTCTTATGGTTTACTCCGTCGGATAAGGAATTGGTACATCCGGAATTTCCGGATGTACGTCCTGCCATCTATAACTTTGATGCTATGCCTTATGAGAGTGTTATGTTGGGATTTTATGCTATGTGGAAAGGGCCGGAGAATGATGTTTGCGATAAATTAGGTATTCAGAAGAGGAATGAGATTGGAATGGGATACAGCCGCGATGGTTTCCATTTTTATCGTCCTACTTATGAACCTATTATGGGTGTTAATGAAACGGACGGGGCATGGAACTGGGGAAATATGCAATCGATTATCGGCGTACCGCTGGTTGTAGGTGATTCCCTGTATCTGTATTCCAGCGGAAGAATGAAAAACGATGTCATGTGGGATGGTTTTACTTCCACGGGTATGGCAACTTTACGTCGTGACGGGTTTGTTTCCATGCAAACTCCGGGGCAGGGTTTCCTCACTACCGGAAATATTAAATTTGACGGTAAGTACTTTTTTGTCAATGCACAGGTTAAAAACTTGCAGGTAGAGATATTGGATGAAAAGGGAAAAGTAATCCCCGGATTTTCCAAGGATGACTGTGATGCATTGAAGGATTTAAATTCGACCAAACAAATGGTTACGTGGAAATCGGGAAAAGACCTGTCCTCTCTTACTGATAAAGTCGTGAAAATAAAATTCTATGTAACTGATGGTGATCTGTATGCTTTTTGGATTTCTCCCTGGAAAACAGGTGAAAGCCGAGGGTATACAGGAGGTGGTGGCCCCGGCTTGAATCCGGCCGGAATTGATAAGCCATTATGATGGGAAGGATGATTTCTATATAGTAAAATATGGTATGTAGTATATTTCGTTAATCATATTAAAGGTACGGTAAATATGCTGCATACCATGACGCTTTTGTGTAAAGATAGGCTGTCCGTGATGGATGGCCTTTTTTGCGTTCTACCATAATAACTATTGTTCATTATGGTTCTGAAATATGAAATTTAATTTTGAAATATAGAATTGTATTCCTACCTTTGTATAAAAATAAATAGCAATGAGGATATTTACGGAACAGGCATTAAAAGAATATGCAGAAAAGTATCCCGACTCAAGAGTCGCTCTTCAAGAATGGACAACGATAGTAAAACAGAGTAAGTGGACTAACTATGCTGATGTGAAGAAAACATTCAATAGTGTAGACAATGTTGGCAATCAGCATTATGTTTTAAATATCAAAGGTTATAATTATCGATTGGTAGTTGTTATTAAGTTTACGATCCAGTTCGTTTATATTCGTTTCATCGGTACTCATAAAGAATATGATCAAATTGATTGTTCTAAAATTTAAGGTGTATGACAAAGATAGAAAATCAGGCTCAATATGAATGGGCAGTTAAAAGGGTAGAGGAACTTCTTCCACTAGTGGATGACAATACTCCACTGAATGATCCTAATAGCATAGAATTAGAGTTTTTGTCTAATCTTGTGGCTGATTACTCAGAAGAGCATTATGCTTTAGGAGAACCAACTTTGGTGGATGTACTAAAACTTCGCATGTATGAAATGGGACTTAATCAAAAATCATTATCCAAACTGATAGGAGTAAGTCCTTCCCGGCTCAGTGATTATATCTCTGGTAAATGTGAACCGACTTTGAAAGTTGCCAGGGAAATTAATCGGAAACTGAATATTGATGCTAATATAATACTCGGAGTATAATCTATACACCCTACTCGATAAGTAGACCGACAGCTACTTATCGAGTAGGTAGTATGGTTACTTACTAAGTAAGTTGCAGTCTACTTATTAAGTAGATTTTGCCTTACTTAGTAAGTAGACTTAGCCCTTGTTTGGTAGCGGATCTGCGTTTAGATAGAACGACTTTTTTTTATTGAAATATCTTCAAAAATATTTTGTTATATCATAAATGTGGGTGGACAAATCTGCGCGAAAATTCCATGTCAGGTTGGACAGAATACTATCTCGATGCAGGTATATCCTGCAGGCATTTATTTTATCCGTATGGATAATGAAGTGGTAAAAGTCGTCAAACAGTAAAGACGTATGGTCTAATCATTCCAAACATGCTGCAAAAACAATGTTTTGCAGCATGTTTTTGTTAAACTATATTAAGTGAATGAGAAAAACAAGCTAAATGTTATGCTGTATAACATAAAGCCTCTATATTTGCACTGTGTTTTTCATGGTATTAGATTTAAGGTTAACAATGAAGATTGGCTGTCCGGGATGGATAGCCTTTTTTTTGTCCGTATATGAACTCTTTATATTTCCTATAACAGAATTATTCTTGAATTTATAATATCTGATAATTGCTCCTTCAATTTGTTCGCTTGTACGGGTTTAGCCATATAGCCGTCAAATCCATTTTCCATAACTCGCTGCTCATCTGATGCATAGGCAAAGGCTGTAATGGCTATTATCGGAGCTAGAGGATCAGTCTTCCGTATTTCTAAAGTCGCATCATATCCATTCATGACAGGCATGTTTAAATCCATAAGTACGATGTCAGGAGATTCGTTTTTAAACATATCCACCGCCTCTTTTCCGTTCCATGCATGTAAAAGGTAGTAATCATCCTTAAGTATAGTCTGGAACAATTTATAGTTACTGTCGTTATCCTCTGCTATAAGGATTGTAAGATGTTTTGTTTTAGATTTGATCTGTTTTTGCTTTTCTTCTATTTTTATCATTTCTTGAGCCGGTACGTAAGGCAGCTCAAACCAGAAGATCGAGCCTCTGCCTTCCTCGCTTTCAACACCTATTTGCCCGTTCATATTCTCAACGAGCATGCGGCAAATGGAAAGTCCCAATCCTGTTCCCTGGGCGAAATGGTTCAACTTGACAAATCGTTCGAAGATGTCATTCTTTTTTTCTGCCGGAATACCTATTCCTGTGTCTTTGATAAAGAAATACAACCTTTTACCTCTGATTTCATAACCGAAACGGATAGAACCTTCGGTGGTAAACTTGATTGCATTGTTTACCATATTAATGACTAACTGGGATATTCTGTTTTTTTCTGCGTGGATATGGCATTGAGGGCTTCCTGCTTTGAATATCAACTGCACTTTTTCGCTTTGTAGTTTCAGTCTTAAGCTGTTCTCTAATTCCTGCATCAACTGGTTTAGTTCGAAATCGCTGTAATTGAATTCCATGGTACCTGCTTCTATCTTCGATAAATCAAGTATATCTCCGATGAGTTGCAGCAATAGTGTATTATTATTCTCGATAATACTTATGTATTCTTCCTGCTCGGAAGGCTCTTGTATCGAAGGTAGTAATGTGGAGAAACCTACGATTGCATTTAATGGAGTACGGATTTCATGGCTCATATTAGCTAAGAAAGCAGATTTCAACCTGTTGGATTCTTCGGCCTTATTTTTAGCATCGAGCAGGCTGTTTTCCATTTTTTTACGTTGGGTGATTACCAGAGATGATCCGACTAATGTAATAGGGACTCCATTTTCATCACGGGTATCTACTGCAGCCTGGGCCTCGATCCAATCTACTTGAATGCCCTGGTCGGTATGGCTGACTACGCGGTATTCCTCTTTTACTTTCAAGCATTTGCCTTCTATCAGTTCGGTATAAGCTTGTTGTACTCGCTGGCGATCTTCCTTATATATCTTTCCGAAATATTGCGATTCGGGGACAGACAATAGCTTTTCACTCAGGCTATCATCCGTAACGTCGAGTTCGACCTGGCGGTTTACGTCACACAAAATGGTGTGTTCACGCAGATCCCACTTCCAGGGAACGATATTGGCGATGTCGAGTGCCATCGCAAGTTTATGGTTAATCGAATCCAGTTTCACTTGGGTGTGATGAAGATCTGTACAATCGACACCAAAGATATCCACGAAGTCAGACTGGAGTGAGAAAGTCAGCATGATGTTGAAATAGGCAGAAGACTGTTTCAGGTAATAAGTGAAACTGATTGTTTTTTTCTCCATTTCCATGAACTGGAAATAACGGATGAACATCGTCAATGCATCATCCGGGAGATCACTCATTTTTTTACCGACAATATCTCTGTCCAGGTGCATCGCATTCAAATACCGGTTGTTTACCTTATGAATGATTGCATCGATCACTTCGCCAGCCTGATTACGTATCAGTTGAACCTTGCAATATAGTACCGGCATATTCTCGAAAAGATTGCTTAATTCCGCATTCGCTTCAATCTCTTTTTGCTGTGCTATCCGCAACGCTTTAAGTGATTTTATGCGATTGAATTGATACAATGTAAAAAATATTAATACGATGAATAAGACACCGAGTGCTATCAGGTGGTATTTGTACTTTTCCAAAGCCGTTTTAGGAAGGTTTAGAAAAACAGCACCTGCGGGGCATAAATTCGTACTGATTCCTTTTTGCAGAAGTGTCGGATAATCAAATACAGGTTGTCCTTCTGGAATGTAAAAAGGAATATCCCTGGGGGCTTTGCCTGCGAGAACGGCGTCCAATGTCGTTTTTAACTGTTTATCGAATGTTTGCTGTTGATAGAAATAACCGCCGAGCATCCTGCTGTTTAGCATGACTGCATCCCCTAAGGCGAAGATCGGAATGGTTGCATTGGAAATAACCTGGAATGTATTAGCCATTAACAGATCTCCTCCGGCAAAGGTTTGGCGAGTGAACCAGGATGAAAAAAGTACCCCGGTTGTGTTTCTGTCTGTTGTATTTAATTTAAATAATAAAGAGTCTGTTGTCATTTCCGCCGCAGAGAGAAAATCGTATTTTAAATCCGGATATGACTTTTTTAGTAAAATGCGTAAATCGTGGTCTAATTGCTGATTGATGTAACGGCCGTCTCCGATAAATGTTAATGTTTCCATGCCGGGGATTATATTTTGCATCAGTTCGATGTTTTCAGGCAGGTAATTTTTAGTTTGCAACAAGGTGAGATTATAGCTTTCCGTCAATTGCTCCAATGGAACTTGCTCGGTAATTTCTGCCGGATATTTTTTTATATAGTTTGTAGTAGGACTTAAGTAGGGTAACTCGGCACATAAGATCAAAGGTATGTCATCACCCCAATGCTTTTTGAAATCGTCACACATCATGAAGGAACTGTTTCCTAATAACAGGATGGCTTTAGGTGCATGTGTGTATCTGGGAAAAAAAGACTCTTTAAACTTGTTCAGTTTGGCGGAATCATCGATCATTAACATATTCATGTTCTCAACGTAGAAATCAAGATGCGAATTTGCCGCTATTTCCTGCTGTATAGGGCTAATGAGAGCATTACTCCAGGTTGCATCGGAGGTATAACTGTTTAGAACCAATAAATAATCTTTATTGGAAACAGCCGAATTGTTAGCTACTGAATTCATGACACAGGCAAGTTGCAGGCCTGTAAGAATTGTTAAAATAATGTTGAGGCGTATATTATATTTCATAATAATACAATATGAAATTTTAAAAATTGAGCAAATATAGTGTTTTTTCTGATCTCTATGATATCCGCTGATTTTTATTGCTTCTTTTAATGAAAAAACATATATGTGTCTGTGTGCTGTTAAAATTTGTTGATATAATTTTTTGTTAATCGTTGTTGTGGCGTATAGTCGTTCAAACATACTGTTAAAAGTAGGCATTAAGGATCGCGGTACCTACTTTTGGCACATTGTAAAATCTTTAAAAGGCTTCGGCGAAGTTGAACACAAATCCACCTGTATCTTTCCCAAAACCATAGTCAACACGCGCGTTTACGTTATGCTTAAACTCTATTCGTAATTTTATGTCGGATAAACTCGCATAGTTTAGATTAAAGGCGCCCCCGATATGGAAATGCTTGCTTATTTTATAAACATAATCTGGTTTGTTTCCTGTTTTTCTTTCAAAGGTACGGTTTACATTACCATATATAAAGCTGTTCCAGTATTTTTTCAGGGCGCCGTCTTTTTTCTCTATACGAATGCTATCTTGTTGTGAATAAAGATTCGTGGCAATAGGAACGGAGAAAATAAAAAGAAATAAAAACTTAAGTTTCATCTTTTGTATGTTTGGACGTTAGGGTTTTATTTCCGGAAACAATAGGCCAAACCCAGACTGAATGTTTGTGGGTGCAATGCCGCAGAACTAAATTATGTTTTAGAACAGTTTTTTGTTAAACGTTATTAAATGAATAAGAAACACAATTAATAAGTTGTGTTATATAACATAAATGCACTATGTTTGCACTGTGTTTTTTCATGGTATTAGATTTAAGGTTAACAATGAAGATTGGCTGTCCGTGACGGATGGCCTTTTTTGTTTTATAAAGGTTTCAATCTTTGTATCCGTGGAAAAAGGCTTATCTTTGTACTTCATAAATGTAAATGCTCCGATAAATAATATGAAAAGAATATTCTGTCCCAAATGTGATAATCAGCTATCGTTCGATGAAACCAAGTATCCCGATGGACAAGTACTGGCTTTTGTGTGTCCTCAATGCGGATCGCAATTTAAGATAAAGCTGGGAAGAAAGACAATCCGTACCGAATCCGGCCAGGAGAAAGAGGTGAAAGAACCGGATTTCTCTTGCGGCTATATCACTGTAATTGAAAATACGTTTGGTTTTAAGCAAGATCTGCCGTTGGTTTTGGGAGATAATATGATTGGACGTAGAAATAAAGACACGGAAGGTGTGGATGTCCCTATTATTACCAGCGATCCGAGTGTGGGACGCAAGCATTGTATTATTAATGTAAAACAGGACAAGGAAGGTAAGTTTATCTATACCCTCCGTGATAACCAGAGTATGACTGGCACGTTCCTCCGCAGTGTTATTTTAGGAAAAAAGGAACAGGTACGGATTGGTGAAGGTGCGATTGTAACCATGGGTGCCACTACATTTATACTTCATACGGCTAACGGGGAGGAAGAAGAAGAGTTTTAAGTAAACTTTAGACGCTGTACCGAAGTGAAAATAGTCTCTTACATCAGGGCGATAAGGGAGATAGGGGGAATTGGCGTAGGTTTCGGGAGAGATGGATACAAGATTTCCTTTCATCTCCGGCACAGTTCTAAAGTTTAATTCTCATTATTTATGCTCTTTGTTTAGTTGTTCAACGATAAAACAACTGTAAGGCCGTTTGGCTAACGACAGTTTACGTAAAGAATCAAAAAGATCTGAAAGAAAAGTTTTGTTAAAATGGTGCGTTGTTGCGGTACTGACATTAAAGAATAAGGGCTGGAGAGGTGTTTGTGGAAACAAATCTGAATGTTAATTGATAGAATTTTACATCTTGAAAAAACACTGTCTTTTCAATTTTCCCAATAAATCCGTTCAGTAAATAAATATCCGGTTGTTAGTGAGCCTTCGTTTTTATTATGTATTTTTGCGGCTCAATAGGCAAATAGGTTACAAATGGGACAAAATAGGGTAGAGTCGGCAAGTGGGATTACCTTCCGGATTTTAGTGGCGTTAAGTATATCGCATTGTATAAATGATTCGTTACAATCTGTCATTACAGCTGTTTATCCGTTATTTAAAGATGATCTGGTACTGAATTTTGCTCAGATCGGTTTGATTACGCTGGTTTATCAATCTGCAGCATCCGTATTTCAGCCGCTTACCGGATTATACTTCGATAAAAATCCTTCTCCGTGGTCTTTGCCTATCGGTATGAGTTTTACATTGATCGGTTTGCTCAGCCTTGCTTTTGCAAATTCTTTGCCCTGGGTATTATGTTCCGTCGCTTTGATAGGCGTCGGTTCGTCGATATTCCATCCGGAAGCTTCGCGGTTGACTTCATTGGCCTCAGGGGGGAAGAGGGGACTGGCACAATCGTTATTCCAGGTGGGCGGAAACCTGGGAGGCTCGTTGGGGCCGTTATTGGTTGCTATCCTGGTAGCTCCTTACGGGCGCAGCCATATTGCCTTATTTTCTATTCTGGCCTTTATCGCTATCCTGATCATGACTTATGTGGGACGCTGGTATAAAGGACTGCTTCAGCGGTTTAAGCGTGAAGACACAGGCTCTTCGAAACACCATATCGAAATGCCTTTGCCGCTGGGTAAAACGATATTTTCTATCTCTATCCTCCTGGTTCTTATCTTTTCCAAATACATTTATATGGCGAGCCTGAACAGTTATTATACCTTCTATCTGATCGAGAAGTTCGGTGTGAGTGTGCAATCTTCGCAGTTGTTCCTGTTTGTCTTTCTGATAGCTACTGCCCTGGGTACACTGTTGGGAGGTCCGATAGGGGATAAGGTGGGACGCAAATATGTTATTTGGGCATCCATTCTCGGTGCGGCTCCTTTTTCGTTGGTAATGCCGCATGTGCATAGTTTATATCTGACGGCCGTCCTGAGTTTTTGTGTCGGCTTGACGTTATCTTCTGCATTTCCGGCTATTCTGGTATATGCCCAAGAATTGTTACCTTATAAGTTAGGACTTATTTCCGGTTTATTCTTTGGTTTTGCTTTTGGTGTAGCAGGGATTGCATCGGCAGTGTTAGGTAATCTGGCTGACCACTATGGCATCGAGACCGTTTACAATGTTTGTGCTTATATGCCGCTGATCGGGCTGGTCACTTGGTTTTTACCGGACTTGAAGAAAGCCTCTAAAAAAGGAAGTTAGCTCGCTGAACAATCCCGGAGAGGGCTTTGTTATTAATCAAAAATTCGCTCAAACTAAATTTAAACGCATTTATGATTAATAACTTAACGCATTTCAGTATTGGCTTGCTGTTTCTTTTTCCTGTCCTGACTTCTGCCCAGACGGAGACGGTCGATCTGACCTTGGAACAGTCGATGGAGCTGCTTCAGAAGGAGAACCGGAGTATCCGGATTGCGGGAAAAGAGGTGGAGCTGGCAAAAAACGAACATCAGAAATTGAACTCTTTTTGGTATCCTTCGGTCAGTGCAGCCGGTGCCTTTGTACATATGTCGAATCCGGTCGAAGTAAAGCAACCATTAGACCAGTTCACTGATCCGGCAAAAGATTTTGTTCATTCCATCATCCCCGACGACCAGTTTATCTCTTCTATTCTGGATAAGATCGGACAGAACACATTGACTCTTCCACTTATTTCACAGAATATCACTTCCATCGATGCAAATGTCACCTGGCCTCTTTTTACAGGTGGGAAACGTATTTTCGCCAGTAAGATCGGGAAGACGATGGTCAATATCGCCGAAGTCAACCGGGAACAGGTTAATGCCAACCAACAATCGTTATTGATTGAAAGCTATTTCGGATTACGTCTCGGGCAGCGGGTGGTCGCCGTAAAGGAAGAAACTTACAACTCACTGAAAACGCATTATGACCAGGCTCTTAAACTGGAACAGAACGGCATGATAAACCGGGCCGAACGCCTTTTCGCCCAAGTTAGCATGGATGAGGCAAAACGGGAATTGGAATCGTCCCGCAAAGATTTGGAAGTAGCCCGGCAGGCATTGAAAAGTCTTCTGAATATGGAAGAAGAGAAAGATATCAGTACAACGACTTCCCTCTTTATCAATACGAATATTCCTTCCGCCGATTATTTTAAAGAATTGGTTCCTGCCAATAACTATCTGGTCAACCAATTAAAACTACAAGAGAATATTGCCGGGAGTGAATTGAAGATCGGCCGCTCCGGTTATGTTCCAACAATCGCTTTGTTCGGTAAACAGACTCTTTATTCGCATGGAGTGGATAAATACCTGATGCCCCGTACGATGGTGGGGATCGGCTTTACCTGGAATATCTTCGACGGATTGAACCGGGAAAAGAAGATACGGCAGGCTCGCCTCACCAGTCAGACGCTGGCTATCGGAAAAGATAAAGCGGTGACGGACCTGAAGGTAGGAGTCGATAAGTATTACACCCAATTACAAAACGCACTCGATAATGTAAAAGCCCTGAATACTACGCTCGAAATGAGTAACGAGCTGGTGCGTATCCGGCAGAAATCCTTCCAGGAAGGAATGGCAACATCCACCGAGGTGGTAGATGCGGAAGTAATGCTTTCAAAAGTGAAGACTGCCTTTCTGCTGGCCTATTACCAATATGATGTAGCATTAATCAATCTCCTGTCTATTTGCGGTATTCCGGAATCATTCCATCAATACCGGTTAGAGGGAACGACGGAGATAATGTAGGAAATATTGAATCAACAATAAACAAAAAAAATTATGGACAAGACTAAGAAATACCTGACGATCTCCTTTATAGTGGTACTGATCGCCGTAATAATTATATCTGCTGTCGGCATACTGCTACTGAAGAAAAAGCCGGTTATCCTGCAAGGGCAGATTGAAGCAACCGAAATACGCATATCCGGTAAGTTACCCGGTAGAATAGATACTTTCCTTGTCAAAGAAGGACAAAATGTAAAGGCCGGTGATACGCTGGTGGTGATCAACAGTCCCGAAGCAATGGCGAAGTACCAGCAAGTAAATGCTTTGGAGAGTATTGCCAAATTCCAGAATCAAAAGGTTGATGAGGGAACCCGGAAACAGATCATAGCATCCGTAGAACAGTTATGGAACAAATCGAAGTCCGACCTCCAACTGGCTAAAACAACTTACGACCGTATCACGGCCCTTTATAAAGACAGCGTAGTCACTTCCCAACGAAAAGACGAAGTGGAAGCACTCTATAACGCCGCCGTTGCTAACGAACGTGCCTGCTATAATGAATATCAGATGGCCCTCGACGGTGCCCGGATACAAGATAAAGAAAGTGCCCGTTCACTGGTGACGGCAGCACAGGGAACAGTCAACGAAGTCGAAGCTCTCCTGCAGGATGCCCGCCTGGTCGCTCCCGAATCCGGTCAGATTTCGACCATTTTCCCGAAACGGGGTGAATTGGTAGGGGCCGGCATGCCGATCATGAACCTGGTGGTACTTGACGATGTGCATGTAGTCCTGAATGTGCGTGAAGACCGTCTGCCGTTATTTAAAATGGGAGGTACATTTAAAGCGGACGTTCCCGCAATCGCAACGAAAGATATTGAATTCAAGATTAACTACGTCAGTCCGCTGGGTAGCTTCGCCACTTGGAAATCGACGAAACAGACCGGAAGTTACGATCTGAGAACTTTCGAGATCCATGCCCTGCCTGTAAAACCGGTCGACGGATTACGCCCGGGCATGTCTGTCCTGCTTAATTTGGGAGAACAATAACCGGTATCATTTATGAGTAGTAATAAACAACATAGTCCTTTTTACAATGTATTTCATCGGGAACTACATCGGATGGTTTCACGCAGGCTCTATTTCGGGGTCTGCATCGTGTTGCCCCTGTTCTGTATCTTCTTCATGTCTACGATCTTCGGTAACGGACAGATGGAAAATATTCCGGTGGGCATTGTAGATCAGGATCAGACCGCTTTGTCGCGCGAAGTAATCCGTCAGGTCGAAGCCGTTCCCACTTTCCGGGTGACACGGCATTACGTCGATGCCGAGACGGCCCGTAAGGCGACACAGGCAAAAGAGATATATGGTTACCTGGTGATCCCGAATCAATTTGAAGCAGACGTGACGGGTGGGAGACAGGCTACCTTATCCTACTATTATCATTACGCCTTATTGAGTGTCGGTGGTGAGGTCAGAGGTGCTTTCGAGAATGTGCTACGCACACTATCCATGTCGCCGATCGTTTCCGAGGCTGTTGCTATGGGCATCAACCAGAAGCAGGTAACGACTTTTCTACTTCCGGTTGAGGCACAGAACCATCCGCTGTACAATCCCGATCTCGATTACTCCGTTTACCTGAGCAATCCGTTTTTCTTTATCTTCTTCCAGGTGATCATCCTGTTGACTACGGTGTATGCCGTCGGTAGCGAACTGAAGTTCCGTACCGGCGACGAGTGGCTGGCAACGGCTGATATGAATATGGTTACCGCCCTTTTCGGGAAACTGTTGCCTTACACGATTATCTTTTCCCTGATGAGTATCTTCGGAAATTATGTGATGTTCGGTCCTATGAATATCCCATTCTCCTGTGGGTTCTGGCCATTGAACCTGACTTCGATCCTGTTTGTGATCGCAACGCAGGCGCTGGCCGTCTTTCTGTTCTCCCTTTTTCCGGCGATCAGTATCATTATCAGTATCGTGTCGATGGTCGGATCGTTGGGAGCGACCTTGTCGGGTGTAACTTTTCCGGCTCCATCCATGTATGCTCCGGTCTATTACACTTCGTTCCTGTTTCCGGTACGTCATTTTGTCGAGATCAATCAAAATCTTTTGTACGGCGACTATGGGTTTGCCTATACCTGGTGGAATTTCAGTGCGCTGTTCTGTTTCATCGGGGTGGCTTTTCTGATGGTGCCGCATTTAAAAAGAGCAATTTTAAGTCATAAGTATGAAAACATCAAATAATATAAAGGCAGGTCTGACTAATATATCCTCTATCATCCTGAATGAGTTCAAGACCATTTCGGGCAGCTTCGCCATCGTTCTGGTATTGATGGGAGGTATTTTCATGTACGGTCTGTTATATAATTATATGTATGCTCCCGACGTGGTACGAAATGTGCCGGTCGTTGTGGTGGATAATTCGAAGACAGAGTTGAGCCGCGAATATATCCGCCTGTTGAATGCAACGCCACAAGTCGATGTGATAGCTACCGGCGAAGATTTTCCGCAGGCAAAAGAGTTGATGAAACGTGACGAGGCTGCCGGTATCTTATACCTGCCGTACGATTTTACCGACCGGGTTTCGCGTGGTGACGAGTCTATCTTTATCATGTATGAAACGACCAATGCTTTCCTTTATTATATGTCGATACAGGAAGCATCGGCCGGCTCTATGCTGGCACTCAACGACCGTTACCGCCCGGAGATGCTGGTCTTCCTTCCTGCCGGGGATGCGGCGCAACTGGCTTCCGTACAGCCGATCAATGTGGCGGGTACGGCTTTATATAACTACACGGAAGGGTACGGTACTTACCTGATACCGGCTGTATTGATCGTCATTATGTTCCAGACGTTGTTGATGGTGATCGGTATGGTCAGCGGGGAGGAACGGCAGTTTCATTTATTACAGTCCTATCCTTCTTCGCTTGCACAGGCCATGCGGTTGGTCACCGGGAAAACATTTGTCTATATGATATTGTATGCCATCTTCTCCCTCTTCCTGTTGGGTTTGATCCCTTTTATCTTTGACCTGCCGGATATCGGGAATGTGTGGAATATCATTATGTTATTGATCCCGTTTCTGATGGCGACCAGTTTCTTCGGCTTGACGGCATCTTTGTTCTTTACCGACTCCGATGCCCCTTTGTTGATGATCGCCTTTTTCTCTGTCGGTCTGATTTTCCTTTCTGGCGTATCTTATCCATTGGAATTGATGCCCTGGTATTGGAAGTTATCGCATTTCCTTATACCGGCAGCACCGGCCACTTTGGCTTATGTCAAATTAAACTCGATGGGAGCCACGATGGCAGAGATACATACGGAGTATGTGACGCTGTGGGTTCAGTGTGCGGTATATTTTATACTGGCATGTTGGGTATACAGGTATAATATCAGTAAGTCGCATCGGTGACGTTTCACCTTTCACATTGCTGGTAATGTTTTGGTATTGAGTGAAATACAGTGAAGGGCCTGAAACCTCCTAAAAAAGTCAGGACTTTTGAAAACGAAAGTCCTCTCTTTTATCTTTAAAAGTCCTGTCTTTACATTTCAAAACACCCTTGTTTTTTTCCAGGCAAGATATTTATAAATGGGTAACTATCTATTTGGGAATGGGTAGTTACCCATTTATTGTTTGGTGCCGTCCTATTTGTGAAAGGATGGTGAAGGGTTACCTTTCACTATATGTCGTTATTTACTAATGAGTTGGGGCGGTTGTGACAGGTGAAGCCTAACCAGCTGCATCTGCCTGCTACGTACGTTAGCGGATAAATTTATACTCAGACAATATGTACAAAGATAATAAAGTATTACATTTGTCGGCATATCTGATAACATGAGAAAAGAAATGAAACAAACACTATTACTACTTATTTTAATTTGTTGCCATTTATTACCGGCAACTGCGCAGAAGAACGCCCCTAAATGGATGGATAAAAGTAAAAAGGCCGTTGTTTTAATCACTACATACGGGAAAGACGGAGCTAAACTGACCTCGGGAACTGGTTTCTATGTTTCCGAAACGGGCGATGTCCTTGCTGCTTACGATCTATTTAAAGGAGCTGAGAAGGCAACGATCACCGATGTGGATGGAAAAACCTACCCCGTGACGGCTATTGTCGGAGCCGACGAATTGTATGATGTCATAAAAGTGAAGAGCGAAGCACCGAAGAAAGTGCAGTTCCTTCCCATCGCTTCCGATCCGTTGGTCGTAGGAACAGCAGCTTATCTGTTACCGTATACTACGGCAAAAACGCTCAACTTCGGACAGGGAACGATCACGGAAGTCAGCAAGCTGAAAGATCCTTACAGCTATTATAAATTATCGATACCCCTGGAAGACGGACAGGTAAATGCTCCGATCCTGAATGCCGAAGGTCAGGTATTCGGATTGGCACAGGCGGATGCTTCCGGTAAGAAAGATGTTTCGTATGCTGTATCGGCTGCTTATACCAATAGCCTGTCTGTGGCTGCAACCGATTTCCTGAATACAGTCTATAATAATATAGGTATAAAGAAGGCATGGCCGGCGGATGAAGAACAGGCGCAGGTCGCTTTATTCCTGAAAGGTAGCACACAAGATGCGAAAAGTTATCTGGAAACATTGAACGATTTTATCGCTACTTTCCCGAACTCGGCAGACGGTTATCTGAACCGTGCCTCTCACTATGCCGGTCGTCGTGCCGAGCTGGCTTCTACCCCGGCTGAACAGGCTAACTATCTGAATAAGGCGTTGGATGATATTAAGACTGCTTCAAAGTTTAGCGATAAGAAAGGGGACGTTTATTATAATCAGGCCAAACTGATCTATAATGTAGCCGCCGGCGATACGACCCTGACCGATCCGGCATGGTCTGTACAAGCCGCCCTGGAAACCATTCAGAAGGCAATCCAGGAGGAAGATCTTCCTGTTTATCACCAACTGGCGGGAGATATCCATTTCTTCCTGAAAGAATACGAACAGGCTTATAATGAGTATATGGTTGTGAATAACAGCGACCTGGCATCGCCAACTTCTTTCTACTGGGCTGCAAAGGCAAAAGAGAATGTAACGGGTTTCAATATCGGTGATATCATTGCGCTGTTGGATGGTGCGATCGAGAAGAGCGGCTTGCCGTTGACTCCGGAAGCCGGGCAATATATCCTTGAACGTATCGACTGGAAGCTACGCCTGTCCCAATATGCAGAAGCTATTGCCGACTACGACCTGTATTACAAGGCCATGAACGGTGATGTAACCAGCAATTTCTATTATTATCGCGAACAGGCTAAATTCCGTTCCGATGATCTGGAAGGTGCTTTAGCCGATATCAAAGAAGCGATCCGGCTGAGTCCGGATATTCCCGACTACCGTGCAGAAGAAGCTTCCGTTTATGTCCGCATGAAAAACTATAACGATGCATTGACGAGTATCGACAATGCCTTGAAAGTGGCTCCCGACTTTGCTGCTTGCTATCGTCTGAAAGGTATCTGCTATGTCCGTATGGAGAAGAAAGCAGAGGCTTGCGAAGCCCTGAACAAAGCAAAAGAGTTGGGTGATCCGTTGGCTGAAAGACTGATTAAAGAACATTGTAAATAAAATATCGGATATGAATAACGTGAAAAGTATTTTCATACTGGCAGCGATGGGGGTATGCCTGATCGGAACAAACAGCTGTAAAGGCAAGTCGGAGCAAAGTGGAGAGCCGGCGGCAGAGAAGACGGAAACCCGTGCCAAAGTAGAGGCTACCCTTTTTGATAAATCGCTTCCCGAGATCAAAGAACTGGTCGATGGAAAATGGGAATTAGTCAGTGGCCAGAATGCCGGGCAGCTTTGCGAGTTTGAAAATACTTTCATCACATTCAACGGCGATAAATACATCTGGTCGGAAGATGGCAAAGACGAGCCCGGCGACCTGAACTGGCGCAAAGCCGATACCGGTGCCGGCTACGAAGCCTATCTGATGGATGCCTTCTATGCCACCAATCCTTCCTACCCGTTGGCGATAAGCGGTGATACCTTGTTTATTCAGGATTGTACGGAGACGGCGTATAAATATATGTTGATACGACGATAGGTCTCAGCGAAGCTGGTGCAGCCTTGAACTTTTGGTTACTTTTCTTGCAAGAGAAAAGTAACTTTAATCCCATAAACTGAGTTGTATTCCTCCCTTTCCCTTATCCTCTTTCTTTACAGGCTTTTTAGCATCACCAAAAACTGTCTTTCCACCATATTTATAAGACGTATCCCGTTCATGCTGTACCCAATCATCAAAATATTTGCTTGGCGTATATCCTTTTTCTATTTCCTGTGATATCTTGGACAGGTTCTTCAAAGCATCCGATTTATCTTTATCCCCGAGACGAGCCTGCCGTATGGCTTTGTCGAATACTTCAACCGTCTCATCATAAACACTTGTCGGGACAGGAAACGGATGTCCGTCTTTCCCCCCGTGTGCGAACGAAAAACGGGCTGGATCGGAGAAGCGCGATGGAGTGCCGTGTATCACTTCGCTGACCAATGTCAGCGATTGCAGCGTACGCGGCCCGACACCTTCCAATAAAAGCAATGATTCCATATCGGACACATTTGTCTCATGGGCTAACAATAGTGCAGCCCCCAGACGTTTCAGGTTAACATCTTCCTCTCTTACTTCATGGTGATTGGGAAGAATGATAGAAACTTCATGCATCAACTTTTCCGGTGTCTCTTTTGTCAGTTCGACGATTCCCTCTTTGGTAGGGGCAGCCAGTTTATCTGTCAGGTTAAGTATCAATCCTTGGTTTCTGCCGCAAACGGAAGTATGAGGTTCTTCCATAAACGAACGGAGCGAAGACGACAGCCAGTGATAACGCCGGGCCATACGCTCATTCGGGTTCATTCCTTGTTGTATGACAGACCAGTCGCCCTCTTTGGTGACGACAAACGTATGTAGATAAAGTTGAAAACCATCCTGAACGGCTGTATTATCGACTTTGGCCGCCAGTTTGCTGCATCTTACCAGTTCATTTCCATTCAATCCGGTTTTATCGGCTACTTCCAGGAGTTGATTAGGTGTTTCTCTTGAAAACTTACCCCTTCCTCCGCAAATATAAACACCCAGTTCTTCCGACCGGTAATTGATAGCTTTTCTCAGGGCATTCATAACAGATGTCGTGATACCTGACGAATGCCAGTCCATTCCCAACACACATCCTAACGACTGAAACCAGAAAGGATCACTAAGCCGTCGTAATAACGCCGGACGACCATATTCGATAATAATAGCTTCGGCAATGGCTCCTCCAAGCAAACTCATACGTTGAGCCAGCCAGGGCGGGACTGTTCCGTAATGTAATGGTAAATCAGCTGTACCTCGTTTCATATATGCGAAGATAGATAAAAAACAAAATGAATTCAGTTAATGAAGTGCTAATAAAGCAACAAATGAAATGGAAGCAGTGTTATTATTTAGAAATCAAATAGTAACAGATATGTATTTGGAAGTAAATAAGAACGATCATGTTCAAGGTCCGGTCAATGCACCGATAGAATTAATTGAGTATGCAGATTTTCAATGTCCCTACTGCGGGAGGGCTTACCATATAGTAAAAGAGATACAGAAAAAACTCGGAAACAAGATTAAGTTTGTTTTCCGGAATTTTCCACTGACAGAGTTGCATCCGCATGCTTTGCATGCTGCTATTGCAACGGAAATAGCCGGTTCTTACGGGAAGTTCTGGGAGATGCATGATCTTCTTTTTGAGAATCAGAATGCTTTGGATGATTATTATTTATTGGAATATGCCAAAAAGTTGGGAATAAAAGCTGCCGAGTTTGAGACGGATTTCAGTAAAGATCGTTTCTATCAAAAGGTGAAAGACGATTACGACTCCGGTATAGAGAACAATGTTCAGGGTACACCGACATTTTTCGTTAATGGAGAGCTCTATGACGGCAACTGGATGACTTCCGAATTTGCGGAGTATCTGGAGTCTTTAATATCTTAATAGTCATGAAGAAATTAAGTTTGGTAATATTGACCTCTTTCTTGTTGGTTGCCTGTGGTGCCTATAAATATCTCGACTTGGGGATGTTGACGACCGGGATGACCATTGCCGAAGTGGAGAACCTTATGGGGCCTCCCGAACGGGTATTGGCTGTCAATAAGAAAGATGGCTATGTACAGGAAGTGTTGGAATACCGGACGGGCAAGAATGAAGTGTATGCCCTGGAATTCTGGGATAATTACCTGACAGGCTATGAGTTTTTATATGATGATGTAAATTATTTGCCACCGATAGCCCCTCCGATGGTGTTTCCCCCTTATGGCCGTCCGATTTATATCCACCCGGACCATCGTCCGAACCACCCGAATCGTCCGAACAGGCCTAGCCGTCCTGAATCGAACCGTCCCAGCCGTCCTGAAACCAGTCGCCCCGAATCGAGCCGTCCTGAGACAAATCGTCCTACCCGTCCCGAAACGAAACCTGAGGTAATTCGTCCAAATTCGGGAGCAAGTAATCGTACGGAACATTACAATAATTCGACAAACAGTCAGACAAATAAGAATGACCGTTCTAATTCATCCGGTAGAAACGGTGGACGAAGATAGTCGAAATAAACATTCTTTATACAAAATAAAAAGCTCCTGCAGTCGATGAATGCAGGAGCTTACCTATATATGAAGTTTTTAATTACTTCTTCATAGCTTCCTCGATAGCAACAGCTACAGCAACAGTAGCACCTACCATCGGATTGTTACCCATACCCAGGAATCCCATCATTTCTACGTGAGCAGGAACGGATGAAGAACCGGCGAACTGAGCGTCACCGTGCATACGGCCCATTGTATCTGTCATGCCATAAGAAGCAGGACCTGCAGCCATATTATCCGGGTGCAGAGTACGGCCTGTACCACCACCTGAAGCAACAGAGAAGTAGTTATGACCATTTTCCATACATTCTTTCTTGTATGTACCGGCTACCGGATGCTGGAAACGAGTCGGGTTAGTTGAGTTACCTGTGATAGATACGTCAACACCTTCAGCACGCATTACAGCAACACCTTCGCGAACGTCGTCGCAACCGTAGCATTTTACTTTTGCACGAAGACCTGTTGAATACGGATATTCTTTGATCACGTTCAAAGCGCCTGTTGCATAGTCGAACTGAGTCTGAACATAAGTAAAGCCGTTGATACGGGAAATGATCATAGCAGCATCTTTACCCAGACCGTTCAGGATAACGCGCAGAGGTTCTTTACGAACTTTGTTTGCCATTTCAGCGATCTTGATAGCACCTTCAGCAGCAGCGAAAGATTCGTGACCAGCCAGGAATGCGAAACATTTTGTTTCTTCGCGAAGCAGACGTGCGCCCAGGTTACCGTGGCCGATACCAACCTTACGGTCGTCAGCAACAGAACCAGCGATACAGAATGCCTGCAGACCGATACCGATAGCTTCGGCAGCGTCAGCAGCGTTTGTGCAACCTTTCTTGATAGCGATAGCAGCACCTACAACGTAAGCCCAGCATGCATTTTCGAAACAGATAGGTTGAGTTTCCTTACACATTGTATAAGGATCGATACCTTTAGCGTCGCAGATAGCTTTTGCATCTTCGATACCGTTGATACCATATTCTTTTAAAACCGCGTTGATATGATCGATACGACGGTCGTAACTTTCAAATAAAGCCATATTATTTTTACTTTTTTAAATTCTTATTTACCAGGAATAAAGATATTAGAAAGTTGAAAACAAGTACACCGCCGCAACAGGCCATATAAAAAGCCATCCAGGGACGGTCCGGCTTCATGACGAAGTAGGTGATTACCGTCGCGATAACAGTTATGATAATTAACCCGATTAGGACGCGTGTCAGTGTTTTCTTATTCATTACGAGGATCGATATATTTTACAGCTTCTTTGAAACGACCGTAAGAACCCTTAGCTTTTTCTAATGCTTCGTTAGCATCGATACCTTTCTTTACCATTTCCATGAATTTACCCAGGTGGATGAATTCATATCCGATTACCTGATCGTCAGCATCTAATGCCATACGGGTACAGTAACCTTCTGCCATTTCCAGGTAACGAGTACCTTTTGCCAAAGTACCGAACATAGTACCAACCTGGCTACGCAGACCTTTACCTAAGTCTTCCAGACCCGCTCCGATAGGCAGACCACCTTCAGAGAAAGCTGACTGTGTACGTCCGTAAACGATCTGCAGGAATAATTCGCGCATAGCTGTGTTGATAGCGTCGCAAACAAGGTCAGTGTTCAATGCTTCCAGAAGCGTTTTGCCCGGAAGGATTTCTGATGCCATCGCAGCAGAGTGAGTCATACCAGAGCAACCGATTGTTTCAACCAGAGCTTCCTGAATGATTCCTTCCTTTACGTTCAGTGTCAGTTTACATGCACCTTGCTGAGGAGCACACCAACCCACACCATGAGTCAAACCTGAGATGTCAGTGATCTGAGTAGATCTAACCCATTTTCCTTCTTCAGGAATCGGAGCACAAGGATGGTTGGCTCCCTTCTTTACAACACACATGTGTTGAACTTCATGTGAATAAATCATAATCGCTAATTTATTATATTAAAGTGATAATAAAACTTTTTGCTAATTTCTATGTAATATCGCTTTCTAAAAGACCGCACAAAGATAAAATTTTTAATCCAGCCATGCAAGACGGAAAGTTCGTTATTTCTCGGTTGGCTGAATATTAAGTTCGGTACCGTTAAACAGTATTCGGTAAGTGATGGGGCCTATCTTTTTCATCATAAGCGCTACACCGCAGTATTTTTCCTGTGAGAGGCGGATCGCTTTTTCTATTCGGGCGCTGTCGTCGGCGTTTCCTGTAACATGGTATGTTACGTCGAATGCTATATATAGCATTGGGATGGTATCGGATGTCTCTGCTTTGACGTCGATCGACAACTTTTCGAAGCGGACTCTCATTTTTTTGAAAAGAGAGACCACATCTAATCCGCTGCAACCAGCCATAGCAACCAGCATCAAAGCTTTTGGGCGGACACCTGAACCGGTGCCGCCGTCTTCTTTGCTGGTATCGATTGTTACCGTATGGCCATCCATCTGTGTCTCAAAGACTGAATCTTTTTTCCAGTCGAGGGTTATCTGGGCAGACATGTCGTAACTTTTTATTTAATAACTTCCTGCAGTTTAATATCTATTTCCTCTCCGTGGATGTTCTTGGCGATGATTGTACCGTCTTTGTCGACCAGAACCGTATGAGGAATGCTGTTTACTCCGTATAGAGCGGCACCTGCATTCTGCCAGCCTTTCAGGTCAGATAGTTGTATCCAGGTAATGTTCAGGTCTTTTACACCTTTTGCCCATGCATCAGCTTTGCTATCCAATGAAATACCAACGATTTCAAAACCTTTATTCTTGTATTGTTTGTATAGTTCGACTAAATGCGGTGTTTCTTTACGACAAGGAGGACACCAGGATGCCCAGAAGTCGATCAGGACAACTTTGCCATTACCTACAAATTCAGACAGTTTGTGAACTTCTCCTTTAGGATCAGCCATTTCGAAATCTACGAACTGTTTGCCGACAGCGACATTTTTCAGTATTTCGAGGCGGCTCATCATTTTGTCGATACCCGGGAATGCCTTGAAAGTTGAGTCAGCCTGTGCGATGATTTCACTCTGTTGTTCCTCACTCAGACTGTAACGGTTGTCAAACGTATATTTGGCAGACATTTTTTGATCCATATGGGCCAGGATATAATTACAGATTGCCCGTGTGATTTTTTCGCTGAATTCGTCATACTTCTTTTCAGCGGCATTGGCAATATCTTTATCTTCAGAACGGATGGCATCCCCCAGTTTTCCCATTTCATCATAAATTGGAGCGATCTCATCTTTCAAAGCCTTTTCTGCATCATTGGCCGGTGTTCCGGTCACAACAGAGAATGTGTCGAGGTTGGCGATGATTTTTCCGTTTTCAAGAGTGAATGTTGTTTTAAACAAATTGGGTTTGCCACGTTCTTCGGGAACAACATTCGTCGAGAACTGAAGAGTAGCAAGCAGCGAACCCTCTTGTGTCCCTTTGAATCTGAAAGTGTTGTTTTCCACTAATGCACTGTCCAGAGGTAAGACATCCGGATTTCCGTATTCATAGAGGTATACATACTTTCCATTTAGATCGGCGTTTGATACTGTACCGGTTATTTCGTAACCCGGTTTTTCGCTGCAGGCTGCAAGAAGCAGTGCGGAAGCAACAAGAGGTAGATACTTTTTCATATATTATATGTGTTAAAACGATATTATCACCTTCGAATATGCGAAGTTATCGCTTTATTAATAATCCTTTATCCCTTTAAGCTTAAAAAGTTTTAATATTACGGAAAAGATGGATTATATTTGTCGTCTGATCAATAATAAACATAATAATGACTCGATTCCTATCAATACGATTTCTATTATTGGGCTTATTCCTGCTGTGCCCCTTTTTTAAAGGAGCGGCATCGATAGCTTTCCATAAAGCGAATAATATTGATTTGTCGAATAATGCGATAATAGATATTTACCAGGATGCCCATGGTTATATATGGCTTGGAACGTATGACGGGTTGAACTTGTATAATGGGAAGAATACCTATGTTTACCGTTTCGAACCTGATAATAAAAATACACTTTGCAGCAATATTATTCATAAGATTTCGGGAGGTGGAGGAGAATATTTGTGGATTTCGACCTCGATGGGACTGAACCGGTTTTCGTTAAGGGATCGCAAAGTGACGGAGTCGTATATGGAATATCCCGAATGCCGCCTGATTGTTGCAGACTCTCTGGAAAATACGCTATTGGTAAGCCGGAATAATTTTATTTCCTGTTATACCGTCCGGGCTGGTTCTTTTCAGGATATTTATACGGAAGGGATAACTCCGGATGCAGTAAAAGCCTTGTTTACCGATGAGCAAGGGGATTTTTATATCCTTTCGTCTGACGGCTTTCTGAAGAAGATCGTTCCGGATTATTCTACTTTACCTCTTAAATTACAGATAAAGGAAAGTAAAATACATGATAAAGAGATAAGGCAGGCTTTTTATGAAGAAGGTATTCTCTATTATGTGGATACAGAGAACAAATTGTATCAATATGGAATGAAGGATAAAAAGGAAAAATATTTGTCTGATCTTTCCGTATGGATGAAGAAATATGGGGATATATCCCGTATTGTCTCTTTTCAGTCGAAACAATATCTGGCGTTCAGGGATGGTTTATTGATGGATCTGAATGATCCGGAAGGAGCTTTCGATCTGAATATCGGTATTTTTAGTATGATTAAAGACAATAAGCAGAATATTCTTTGGATCGGAACGGACGGACAGGGTGTCAGAATGTTTTACGATAAGTCTGAGCGTTTTGACGGGTTGTTGCTGGAAGATTTGCCTTTTGTGATGCGTAATCCTGTACGTTCGGTTTATACCGACGAAGATAAAACGTTATGGTTCGGAACAAAAGGAGATGGATTTGTCCGTATAAAGGAGTATGATTCTTATAAAGGAAAACAGATACCTTCCGATAAGATAACCCGTTATACCACAGCCAACGGACTTTCTAATAACCGTGTATATTGTTTTTATAAGAGCCGGTATCATTCTTTGGTATGGATCGGAACGGATGGTCCGGGGCTTTCCTATTATTCGTATGAAGATGGGAAGGTGTATACACTTCCCAGTAAGATCGATACAAAATTAAGATTTGTGCATTCCATCTGTGAGGTGAACGATTCTACTTTATGGGTAGCCACGACAGGGGATGGATTGATCGAGGTTATTCTGGAGAAAAGTAAATCGGGGCTGGGCGTTAAATACATTGATTCCTATCAGCTGGAGAAAGATGGGAAAGTCTGTAACGAATTCTATTCGATGTATTATGACGGAAAATCGACTATATATCTGGGTAGCCGCGGCGGATACGGGATGGCACGTTTTGACCTGTTAACCAGGGAATATGACTTTATGTCGATGAATAATTCATCCAACCAGGCAATTGGTGACGTGTTAAGCCTGTATTATAGTAGTGACTCGACCTTTTATCTGGGTGCCAGTTCCGGAATGACCCGTATGAAATGTAATTCATCAGGCACCTGTGATGTCAGACAGTTCGACAGGAGTGACGGTATCAGCAACGATATGATCCACGGTATACTGGAAGACCGGGACGAATGTATCTGGTTAAGTACCAATAAAGGATTGACGAAATATAATCCCCGTAACAGTTTCTTCCACAACTACGGGCATCAGGAATTGAAAGTCACAGAATTTTCGGATGACGCCTATTGGATATGCGAATATACCGGACGGTTGTTTTTCGGAGGTATCGACGGTCTCGTCTGGATCGAACCCCAAAATGACCAGTTGGAAAACTTTCGGCCGGACCTTCATTTCTTTGAACTGAAGATGGGAGGGGAGACGGTAAGTCTTTACGACCATACGGATGCAGAGTCTGCCCAGCTCGTGATTCCTCCGGATATCTCGACGTTTAATATCTCGTTTGTTGCAACAGATTATATTCATGGAGAAAACTATGAATACTCTTACCTGTTGCAGAATTATAATACCAACTGGACGGAATTACAGAAGAATAACGAAATATCGTTCACCAAACTTCCTTACGGTAACTATGTACTGAAAGTCCGCTATAAAAACGATGTGTACGACTCGAATGCCCGCGAATACCTTTTACCGTTGAAGGTACTTCCTCCCTGGTATCGTTCAACCTGGGCAATCGTATTATATGTGTTTGCTTTTCTTCTTTTATTAACGGGATTACTCTACCGTTTCAACCGGAGGATGGCAGAAAAGCAACAACTCGTTGCACGGAAGATCAGGGAAGAACAAAAAGAAAAACTATATGAGGCAAAGCTGAATTTCTTCGCCAATATCACACATGAACTTTGTACTCCGCTTACTTTGATAAACGGGGTGGGGGATTATATCCATACTTATGCAGAGAATACTTCGGATAATAAACTGATAAGATATATCCGTATATTGCGGGATAACGTAATAAGTCTCAACGAACTGATCCAGGAAATCCTCGACTTCCGCAAGATAGAGGAAGCGGGAATGAATTATTTCAGTATTAAAAAGACTTCCGTTTCCGGTATTATCCGCAGGCAATACGACTCTTTTACCCCTATTGCTGAGCAGAACGGAATAAACTTTACGATGTCTCTGCCGGACTCTCTTAATTGGAATACCGATCCTACCGGTCTGAAGAAGATTTTGGTTAATCTGATATCCAACGCTTTTAAATATACGGACGAGGCCGGCAGCATCCGTATCTCGGCAATGATAGAGGATGATTCGTTAGTTATCAGTGTATATAATACTGGTAAAGGAATATCGGAAGCAGACCTGAATACAATCTTTGACCGATATCGTATACTGGGTGATCTGGATGGAAACAATTACACCCAAATGACTTCCAGAAACGGTTTGGGATTGTTTATCTGTCATAGCATGGTGCAGTCTTTGCGTGGTACGATAGAAGTGAAAAGTGAAGAAGGTAAATTTGCTGAATTTATCGTCCGGTTACCATATCTGGAAGTGGATGAAGACGATATGGTGGAAGATAACGAAGAACCTGATGCCTGTATTTTGCCGACTTCTCCGGATCAGGGGGAGATGGGGATACCGGTTTCTGCGGATGACAAACCTTGCATCCTTGTGGTAGATGACAATAAAGATATTGTCTGGCTTATCAAAGAATCCTTATCCCCGGCTTATACGATAGAAGAAGCGTTCAGTGTGGAAGATGCACTTGCTTTGATGGAGAAACAAACACCGGCTCTTATTATTACAGATATAATGATGCCGGATATAGACGGCCTGGAGCTGATCAGTCGCGTGAAGTCGGATAAGTTTACCCGGCATATTCCGTTGATCATCGTTTCCGCCCGTATCTCCGAAAACGATCAGGCTGAAGGATTGGACTTGGGGGCTGATGCTTACCTGACTAAACCGTTCTCGTCGGTTGTCCTCCGTTCGGTGGTGAATCGTCTGATGACAAGTAAGAAGGAGTTGAAAGATTACTACTATTCACCGGAAAGTGCTTACGAACAATCCGGGGGACAGTTGATCCATCAGGAAGACAAGGAATTTATGGATGAGGTTATTGCTATCATTACAGAGAATCTGGATAAGGAAACTTTGCGTCCTGAACTGATTGCAGAGAAAATGGGTATGAATACCCGTTCGCTCTACCGTCGGTTCAAGAAAATATCTCCGCTTACTCCGACCGACTTTATAAAGGATTACCGGCTGACGTATGCCGCCCAATTATTGGTAACGACCAATCTGAATGTACAGGAGATCATCTATAAAGTAGGTATTTCAAACAAATCCTATTTCTACCGTGAGTTCGCTTCCAAGTACAATCAGACACCCAAAGAATACCGGAATACCCGGTAAATGCCTGATTTTCTGTTGGTGTCATAAATTACCAAAAGAGTGTCATAATCTACATCAGGTATATTATGACACTCTTTTGGTATTTGAGGAATAACCCTGGGAAATGGAAACTGACTAATATTGCATTCGAGAATTATCACCGCCCTTGTTTGATAGGCATTTTCTGACAAAGGCGTTTTTGGGGAGTTGTTTTCTTTGGATAGTGAATGCATTATTGAGTTAACAGTAAAGTTGTGTTGTTATGAATAAATATGTAATTGTAGTAGTTAGCTTACTCTTATTCTCTGCATGTAGGGAAAATATCTCTGTAAATGTCCCGGAATTATCGGACGGAGATCCTACCACTTGTTATACGGGAGCGCAGGGCTTAAATAAAATCGTTTTTGATACTCAATGCTGCATTCCTATCCAAAGTTACAAACTCTACTCATCAGGAGAAACGCCGGAACACGATCCGGCAACCTGGACATTAAAAGGTTCGTACGACGGAACGAAATGGGTGGTGATTGACGAACGCAAAGACCAGCGTTTCTGCTCCCGCTATCAGGAGATACTTTGCACGATAGCTAATCCTTCAAATTATAAACAGTATATGCTGGAAGCAGCCACTGAGGGAAATGATATATTGATAATAGGCGATGTCTCTTTCTCTGAAAAGAATCTCCTGACGGACTGGAAAGATTTCAGATATCCCGAAGTAGACTTCGAGGTGCTCGATCCTCAGACAAAGGGGGCGTCTATCTATGCCGACCTGGTGCAGGATCCGGATGCTTACATAAAATATCATGCCGAAAAAGTGGCGGAAATCCTTTTCTATACCGCTCAGGATACGATGAATGACGTGCAGACCATTCAATATACACTGAAAGATTACGACGGTGTATCTGCCAAATCCGGCAATCCACCTGTTATTTCCATCGAATACAGTACACAACACATAGAGAAGTCGGCAGGCGAGTCGTTGTATAGACTCGACTTCGAGACACGTGGCGTCTTATACCATGAGTTGGTCCATGCCTATCAGTTCGAACCGAGAGGTATCGGGAGTTATTCTACCAATAAGGAATTCTGGGCTTGTATTGAAGGAATGGCTGATGCTGTACGGGCAGAAGCCGGCTTTTTTGATATGAATACACGTAAGCCCGGAGGTAACTGGATGGATGGTTACCGCACAACGGGTTTCTTTATCCAATGGTTGAAAACCAAAGATCCGGATGCTATACGTAAATTCCATCTGACTGTCCGTGACTTGGAAGTCTGGAGTTTCGATAAAGCGATAAAAAGTGTCTTTGGTGAAGATAGCAGCATCGAAGGTATGTGGAATGAGTACCAGGCGTTCCTGACGAAATAACAAATACATTATATATTATGAAGTCTTCAACATGTTTAGCCTTAATTCTGTCTGCTTTATTGGCAGGAGGAAATTTATTTGCTCAGCAGGATAAAGTCTCATTAGTGAACCCGATCATCGGGACAAACGGGATGGGACATACTTTTCCGGGAGCATGCGTACCGTTCGGATTGGTACAGTTGAGTCCGGATACAGATACGATCCCGCATAATGTGGACGGCAAATATCAACCTCGCGCTTACGAATATTGTGCCGGTTACCAGCATAAGGACAGCAGCATCGTCGGTTTCAGCCATACCCATTTCAGCGGAACCGGACATTCCGACCTGGGTGATATCCTGATTATGCCGACTACCGGCTGCCTGAAACTGAATCCCGGAACAGCAACCAATCCCGACGGCGGCTATCGTTCTCGATTCTCACACGACACAGAGATCTCCCGTCCCGGTTATTATGAAGTGATGTTGGCCGATTACGGTGTAAAAGCACAACTGACTACAACCAAACGGGCAGGAATACATAAATATACTTTCCCGAAAGAATCGAAGAATCAGCGTATTATCCTGGATATGATACATGGTATTTATAACTACGACGGAAAGGTTTTATGGACAAGTATCCGTGTGGAAAATGATACGTTAGTGACAGGATATCGTATAACCAACGGCTGGGCACGGACCAATTATACCTATTTCGCCATGTCTTTCTCCAAACCGGTTATCCATTACGGATGCGATGAAAAAGCAAAAGTAGATTACCGCGGCGGTTACGGCAAGTTTAATATGAAAGAGAACTTTCCGGATATAGGCGGTCGGAAGATCGTTGCTTATTTCGATTTCGATCCTGCTTCTTCGGATGAACTGGAAGTAAAAGTAGCCCTTTCCGGTGTAAGTACCGATGGCGCTTTGAAAAACCTGCATGCCGAGGCTACCGGATATAGTTTTGACCAACTGGCTTCACGTGCTGCGGATACCTGGAATAAGGAGCTTTCTATTATCGATGCGAAAGGTTCTGACGATCAGATGGCGATGCTTTATACCTCTCTATACCATACGATGATCAATCCTTGTGTCTACACCGATGTAGATGGTCAGTATCGTGGTCTGGATGGTAATATTCATAAAGCAGACGATTTCACTAATTACACGGTCTTCTCTGTTTGGGATACGTACCGGGCTTTGCATCCGCTGTTCAATATCATCAACCGTCAGGTGAATACCGATATTGCCCGTTCCATGCTGAAACATTGCGAACAAAGCGTACATAAGGCGTTGCCTGTATGGAGCCATATGGCAAACGAGAACTGGTGTATGATCGGTTATCACTCTGTATCCGTATTGGCTGATGCCGTGGCAAAAGGCTTGCCGCTGGATAAGGAGGAAGTGTTGAAAGCAATGGTCAGCAGCTCTACCATTCCTTATTATGACGGAACGAAAGAATTAATGGAAAAAGGATATGTATCCCTCGACCGTAGTGGCAGTGCCGCTTCGTTGACACTGGAGTATTCTTACGACGACTGGACGATTTACAATACAGCCCTTTTGGCAGGTAATCGTGAAGTTGCCGACCGTTATAAAAAGCGGGCCATGAACTATACTAATGTATTCGACACCAGTATCGGTTATGCTCGTCCCCGTTATTCCGACGGACGCTGGAAAGAGAACTTCAACCTGCTGAGCACACACGGTGAAGGTTTTATCGAAGGTAATGGCCTGAACTATTCGTTCTATGTTCCTCAGGATGTAAACAATATGATCCGATTGATGGGTGGCGACAAGTCATTCATCACTAAACTGGACTCTCTCTTTACCATGCACCTGCCCGACGAATTCTTCGCTGAAACGGAAGATGTTACCAAAGAAGGTCTTCTGGGTGGTTATGTGCATGGCAACGAACCGAGTCATCATATCCCATTCCTGTATATGTGGACTACACAACCCTGGAAAACCCAGTACTGGCAACGTGAGATCATGAACAAGATGTACCGTAACAATATCGACGGCCTGTGCGGTAACGACGATTGCGGCCAGATGTCTGCCTGGTATATCCTGTCGGCGATGGGCTTCTATCCTGTTTGTCCGGGAACCGATCAATATGTATTGGGTGCCCCTTATCTGCCTTACATGAAAGTATCTCTTGAAAACGGAAAGACATTCGAAGTCAGAGCCGACAAGGTAAGCGACAAGAACCGTTACGTCAAATCTGTAAAACTGAACGGGAAACCATATACCAAAGCGTATATTACTCAACAAGATATAATGAACGGGGGAGAGCTGACCTTCGAAATGACATCTGCTCCAAACAAGAAGCGTGTCTTTGCCGAAGCTGACAAACCTTATTCTTTATCATCAAATTAAAATAACATATATTAGACCATGAAGAGACTATTTGTTTTAGCTATTGCTCTTTGCGGCAGCTTGTTTTCGATGAAAGTTGCTGCAAAGGCAGACCTCGTGGATTACGTAAATCCGTTGGTTGGTTCTCAATCCAAACACTCCCTGTCGACAGGAAATACCTATCCGGCTATCGCTATGCCGTGGGGTATGAATTTCTGGATGCCGCAAACCGGAAAGATGGGCGACGGCTGGGCATATACCTATGATGCCGATAAGATACGCGGTTTTAAACAAACCCACCAACCCAGCCCGTGGATCAACGATTACGGCCAGTTCTCCATTATGCCGATAACCGGTAAAGTGGTGTTCGACCAGGATAAGCGTGCCAGCTGGTTTTCCCACAAGGCAGAAGTTGCCAAACCGAACTATTACCGTGTGTATCTGGCCGATCATGATGTGGTGACGGAGATTGCGCCGACAGAACGTGCCGCCATGTTCCGTTTCACTTTCCCTGAAACTGATAAATCGTATGTGATCGTCGATGCATTCGACCGCGGCTCTTACATCAGGATCATCCCGGAAGAGAACAAGATCATCGGCTATACGACCCGTAACAGTGGTGGTGTACCGGAGAATTTCAAGAATTACTTTGTGGTTGTTTTCGATAAACCTTTTACCTATAAGGTAACGGTTGGCGACAACGAAATCCGTAAAGGTGAAACCGAAGCTCAGGAAGATCATACCGGAGCGATTATCGGTTTCTCTACCCGTCGCGGCGAACTTGTTCATGCCCGTGTCGCTTCTTCTTTCATCAGTCCTGAACAAGCTGAACAGAACCTGAAAGAGTTGGGCGACCGTTCTTTCGATCAGATTGCAGATGCCGGTCGCAAGACATGGAACGAAGTATTGGGACGTATACAGGTGAATGACGATAATATCGACAAGTTGCGTACATTCTACTCTTGCCTGTACCGCTCGGTTCTTTTCCCCCGTAGCTTCTATGAAGTGGATGCCAATGGAAACGTAATGCATTATAGTCCGTATAACGGTGAAGTGTTGTCTGGCTATATGTTTACTGATACCGGTTTCTGGGATACCTTCCGTTGTCTGTTCCCGTTCCTTAACCTGGTCTATCCGTCGATGAATGTGAAGATGCAGGAAGGGCTGGCGAATACTTATAAGGAAAGTGGTTTCCTTCCGGAGTGGGCGAGCCCCGGTCATCGTGGCTGTATGGTGGGTAACAACTCTGCTTCTGTTGTTGCAGATGCTTATCTGAAAGGCTTACGTGGTTACGATATCGAAACGCTTTGGGAAGCTGTTGTACATGGTGCGAACAATGTACATCCGAAAGTATCATCTACCGGCCGTCTGGGTTACGACTATTATAACAAACTGGGTTATGTGCCTTACAATGTGAAGATCAACGAAAGTGCCGCCCGTACATTAGAATATGCATACGACGATTGGACGATCTATAAATTAGGAAAAGCACTCGGTAAACCGGAGTCTGAAATAGCGATCTTTGCCAAACATGCGATGAACTATAAGAACCTGTTTGACCCCGAAACCAAATTGATGCGTGGACGTAACGAGGATGGTACATTCCAGTCTCCGTTCAATCCGTTGAAGTGGGGTGATGCTTTCACCGAAGGAAACAGCTGGCATTATACCTGGTCTGTTTTCCACGATCCGCAGGGATTGATCGACCTGATGGGAGGAAAGTCCGGCTTTAATGCAATGATGGATTCTGTATTCAATGTGCCGCCTTTGTTCGATGACAGTTATTATGGTGGTGTTATCCACGAGATCCGTGAGATGCAGATCATGAATATGGGTAACTACGCACATGGTAACCAGCCGATACAGCATATGATCTATCTGTATAACTACTCCGGCGAACCCTGGAAAGCACAGTATTGGGTACGTGAGGTGATGGACAAACTTTATTTCGCAACTCCCGACGGCTATTGCGGTGACGAAGATAACGGCCAGACTTCTGCCTGGTATGTGTTCTCTGCCCTCGGCTTCTATCCGGTTTGTCCGGGAACTGACCAGTATATCCTTGGTTCCCCGTTGTTCAAGAGCGTAACGTTGAATCTGGAAAACGGCAAGAAGGTCGTAATCAACGCTGCCAACAACAATGAAGCCAACCGCTACATCTCTTCCATGAAGGTAAACGGCAAGAATTACACCCGTAATTACCTGACCCATGAAGACCTGTTGCGTGGTATGACGATCAATTGCACCATGTCCGCTACTCCGAACAAAAACCGTGGCACGGAGGAAAAGGATGCACCTTATTCATTCTCAAAAGAAATAAATTAAACCTACTTTTGGCTTGATCCAAAAGTAGTCAAAACTCTTGTGATTGCCGATACCGACACCTATATAACAAACGCTTTTGGTTTTAACAGGTAGTATCGGCCATCCTAAGAGGAAGCAAAGCTTCCTTGGAAAGGCCTCAGCGGGTGAGCGTCCGCGAAGGGGAAAGACGAAGCGGCTCGGAAAAATCCGTTGTTTGAGCGAAGCGAGTTTCGGATTTTTCAAGCGTAGTCTTTCACCGTAGCAGCGAAGCCGGTGCAGCCTTGAACTTTTGATTACTTTTCTTTCAAGAGAAAAGTAATGATTAAAGATATGAAACAACGAATATACACCTTACTCGCTATTTCCTGTTTTGTTCTGACCACTACAGCCCAGAATGAGAAACTGACAGATTACGTCAGACCTCTGGTTGGAACAGATGGTTACGGGAATGTCTACCCCGGTGCACAGATTCCGTTCGGCGGTATCCAGATCAGTCCGGATACAGACTCTAAATATTACGATGCGGCAGCCGGTTATAAATACAACCATACTTCCATCCTCGGTTTCAGTCTGACGCACCTGAGCGGAACGGGTATCCCTGATCTGGGCGACTTTCTGTTTATACCCGGTACCGGCGAAATGAAACTCGACCCGGGAACCCGCGAAAACCCTGATGAAGGTTATCGCTCGCGTTATACCCATGACCAGGAATGGACTTCTCCCAATTACTATGCCGTCCTGTTACAGGATTACGGTGTGAAAGCCGAAATGACAGCCGGGCTGCGTAGCGGAATGTTCCGTTTCACCTATCCCAAATCAGACAAGTCTTTCATCATGATCGACCTGAATCATACGTTGTGGCAATCCTGCGAATGGTCTAACCTCCGTGTTGAGAACGATTCGACCCTGACCGGCTACAAACTGGTCAAAGGCTGGGGACCGGAGCGCCATGTCTATTTCACCGCCGTCTTCTCCAAAAAGCTGAAAGACTTCCGCATCATGCAGGACAAGAAGCCGGTTATTTACAATACTTCCCGTTTCAGAAGCACAAACGAAGCCTGGGGAAAGAACCTGATGGCTTGTCTTTCCTTTGAAACGGAAGCCGGTGAAGAAGTCATTGTAAAAACTTCTGTCTCTGCAGTCAGCACCGACGGTGCCAAATTGAATATGCAGGAACTGAACGGCATTACCTTCGACGGCCTGAAAGAAAAAGGTATCGGCTTATGGGAACAGGAACTGGAAAAGTATCGCGTGACAGCCGACCGGAAGACAAAAGAGACATTCTATACTTCTGCTTATCATGCCGCTTTGCATCCTTTTATCTTCCAGGATGCCGACGGTAGTTTCAGAGGTCTGGATAAGAATATCGAACAAGCCGAAGGCTTTACGAATTATACGACTTTCTCTTTGTGGGACACCTATCGCGCCTTGCATCCTTGGTTCAACCTGGTTCATCAGGATGTGAACGCCGATATAGCCAATTCCATGCTCGCCCATTACGATAAAAGTACGGAGCGCATGCTTCCGATCTGGTCTTTCTACGGCAACGAAACCTGGTGTATGATCGGTTACCATGCTGTTTCCGTCCTGGCCGATATGATCGTGAAGGGTGTCAAAGGATTTGATTACGAACGGGCGTACGAAGCCATGAAGACAACCGCAATGAATAAGCATTACGATTGCCTGCCCGATTACGACCGTAACGGTTATGTCCCTTTCGATAAAGAAGCCGAGTCGGTTTCCAAAACATTGGAGTATGCCTACGACGATTATTGTATTGCCCGTGCTGCTCAAGTTTTGGGAAAGACGGACGATTATACCTATTTCCTGAACCGTTCCCTCTCTTATCAGACTTTGATAGATCCGGAAACCAAATACATGCGTGGCCGTGACAGTCAGGGTAACTGGCGTACCCCGTTTGCCCCGATCGCTTATCAGGGGCCGGGATCGGTGAATGGCTGGGGCGATATCACCGAAGGCTTTACAATGCAGTACACCTGGACCGTTCCGCATGACGTACAGGGCTATATCAACCTGGCGGGAAAGAAGCTGTTCGAGAAACGGCTGGATGAACTCTTTACTGTCGAGTTGCCGGACGATATACCGGGAGCCCACGACATTCAGGGACGCATCGGCGGTTACTGGCACGGCAACGAGCCTTGCCATCATGTCGCTTATCTGTATAATTACCTGGGTAAGCCGTGGAAATGCCAGAAATGGGTACGTGAAATAGTCGACCGTTTCTATGGCAACGACCCCGGTTCTCTAAGCGGTAATGATGATTGCGGCCAGATGTCGGCCTGGTATATGTTTAACTGTGCAGGCTTTTACCCGGTTGCCCCGTCCAGTAATATATATAATGTAGGTTCACCTTGTGTCGAGGCACTGACCATTGCCATGAGCAACGGTAAAGAGATCCGCATGACAACCGAAAACTGGTCGAAAGACAACGTGTACGTCAAGGAATTGTATGTGAACGGAAAGAAATACAACAAATCGTATCTGACATACGACGATGTGCAATCCGGTATAACCCTGCATTTCGTCATGAGCGACAAGCCGAATTATAAACGTGCCGTTTCATCCGATGCCTATCCGGCTTCTTTGTCCTTACCCGGCAAAACGATGCTCTATCAGAAACCTGTCGGCAAATAACTTTCTAATCATTAGGATAATTGAGTAACGACGAGAGTAATTTTTCCCCTCTCTGAGAGGGGGCAGGGGGTGTGTGATCTTTCTTTCATGCACCCCTTTTTTCCAGCTTCTCCCGTTCTTTTTTCGTCAGGCTTCCGACCACGATCTCATACGATTTCTTCACCAGCTCTTTAATCTTCTGATCCGGTACATCCTGATTGAAATGGACACTGATCCAATACTTCTTGTTCATGTGCCATCCGGGCGTAATGCCAGCATACTTTCCTTGCAGTTCTCCCGATTCATCCGGGTTGCATTTGATACAACAGAAATCAAAGATTTCGATATTTACAAAGCAAAACCATTTGTCCGCAATATAGAAACACAAGACGTCCCGACTGTATTTATCCGCCACATTCGTAAACGGCATCTTCTCATGCACTCCTTTCAATGAAAGGCAGTATTCTCTGAACTCTTCGATATTCATAATCCTGATTAATTAGAACTACACAAAGTTTGCAAAATATATTCAAGTCTGAAAGTTACAAGTCTGTTAGACAGTGTTATTGTGTATTACTCTGCTCTTCGTACTCCTTAATTTTTGCAGTACAAATTAGCTTCGTAATATCTCTAAGTGATTCGACTTTAGGAACAAGCGCATCAATGTCCTCTTTAGTGACAACAAAGTACGGATTATATCGTGCTTCCACATAAGCAGACTTGAGTAAAGTAAAAAGACGTTTCTCTTCAAGAGTATCTTGTGGAAAAACTGTTGCTAAGTCCTCTGAATACCTTTTCGTTGCGGATGAGAGTTTAGAGAGGTTGTGTTGCTTATTATTTCGCAAAGTAAACGTTAAACGGATAGCATAATAGTAATTCTCACAGGCTTGATGTAACAAGAAAGATTCCATTTTATAATATTCTTCTTTATAAATGAGCTTTGCTGTATGTAAAAACTCATTTGCAGATTGAAACTTTTCATCAAAATATTCTTGTGCCTGTTCTTTTATCTCTGCATAATTAAGTTTTCTTCTACGGGCTAATTTGTTTTCCCACTATTATACAGAACTATTCCTTCTTGCTTGATTTGTGTATAGAAGTATCGTCCCTCTTCAAGGTACTTATTTAATAGTTTGATATCATCGTTGATAAACTGAACAGGTGTATCCCGATCAAAGTCTTTTCCGGCAAAGAATATATCTTCTACATTATCCAGAACGGTCTCCGCCTTTTTGCTGTTGATGCCGCTTGTTATTACATAAATATCATAATCGGATATTTTGACGGTAGGGATGCCGCCGTCTTCTATTCTTACGCTACGACGCACATAGTTCCCTCTTGCATAGCTACCAAAAAGAATAATAAACTCAGTTTGAGGTAATCTTTTTAATATCTCTTTAACCAGAAAATTCAATTCTGCCTGTTTGTCTTTTGGTAGATAAGCTATTGAGTCTTTCATTATGCTTTATATTATGTACAATGTTAAAGTAACAAAAGTACAAAAAATGAAATAGAGTTTAACGGTTGCCTTTGGATTTATAGTGACGGATAATAATCAGGCAACTTTTCCTGTAGCCAATTCTCTTTCGAGATACTCATATACATAAGCTGTGCTTTGACTGTAGAGTCCTGTGTTAATGTTGATTAGTCGTGCGTATGTATCTGATGTGTAGAGTGTGCGGAGTGCCTCATCTATATCCATCTGATGTTCTTGTATCAGCAGCCATACGATTTCCTTGGAAATCTCTTCTATCATAAATGTCTCTTTGGTCATAATGTATTCGTTTTTGTCACTATGGGACCGATTACAATATCAAAACAGTGTGACGACACACGTGTACGGTTACGGCGGTTCATCAATACAAACTCTGCCCATTCCCTGCTATATTCTTGAAACTCCAGTACTGATAAATTGGAGTTATGAAGACAACTGTCATCAAATCTATATGTATTCAGTGTGGGAATACCTATTCCTAACTGCTCGGTCTTTCTTTCGGCCAATTCCATAGCTTGCGCTTTGTCTGCTGAAAGATAAAAACCGCAGCCGAAGTCTTTTCCTACTTTAGATATCGCAAGGTCTATTTCCGCAATATCAATATTAGAACCGTGGTATAGTATCATATCAACGCTCCTCCTTTCCTGTGGCAATAGGCTGTAAGGTCCTCTACTACGTCTTCAAACGGAAGTGTATGTTCCACATTGTAGAAACGGTTTACAAAGTCAATGCCTTTGAACCTTTCCAGATAGCGATAGGCCTGTGATGTATTGAGCGAATGAGCTGCGGCAAACTCGCTTATTACGGCGATAATGTATTCTATCTTGTTTTTAAGCTCCGAATCTGTATTATTCATCTTTCGTGCTGTTTTTAAGTTACATCAAGTACAAAGATATATCTTTTTTGGAAGTTTCGCAATGCTTACACATAGTCTGAAAGCTTATTTCTCTCCCTCTTCCTGCGGCAATGAATACACCCTGTGTGTCCGGTATCCCATCTGGATCACTATTCCATCCTTCGTAAACTGTTTCATATCCTCCGTAGCCCGGTAGCGGCTGCAACCGTTCAGCGAGGCATAATCCGTCAGATTGATATACGGATTGTTTTGCAGGTATCTGAGCATTTTCTTTTTCCGGTCTTCCTGTTCGTTAGAAGTCACATTTTCCCTTTTGATTTTTATCGGCCGCTCCTTATTGACCAATGCTTTTAATCGTTTGGAACAACGGAAGTTTACCCCGTCGGCCCTCGCAAAGAAGACTGTCCGGCCTTTCTCATCCGTTTTCTGTAACGTTTTGAGGGCAGGAGAAAAGTGGCCCAATCCTTCCAGCTCCACACAATATCCATGAGATAAATTCCGACCTATATAAGTGGTCAGTGCTTCGATCGCACCTTTCACATCCGCCGAAGTAAGTGAACATGAATCCGAAAGATATTCACAAATCTCTTCCATTCTCATGGTCCCTTTAGATATAAGCCGGGCGCAAGACTGTTGCTCTGTCCCATTCCCTTTAGGAGTCTTATATACCCCGAATTTTATTCTCCCCATACTAGTGTCAATTAATCGTTATCTATTTCTATAATTACTCGGACTTATCTTTGATTATGTCCGATCTTATCGTGTTTTTCTGCCGATGTAAGTTGTTGCCGACGCCCTCGGCAATATTGTTGAGGACGTCGGCAAAGCTGTCGAGGGCGTCGTTTATTTTGCCGAGGGCGTCGGCAACAACTACCCCGCCTTCCAAAGATACTAAACATTGGGTCAGAAAGCAAGTAACTCAAGGGTTATTTGTATCAGGATACAGTTGTTTTTCCTGAAGGTTTAGATAAGCTTCAGTCCTTTGGCTATCCGGCATGCCTCGATGGAGTTGCTCACATGCAGTTTTTCCAGAATATTTTGCCGGTGTTTGTTTATCGTATTTATACTTCTCGACAGGGTTGATGCTATTTCTTTGCTCATCATTCCCTGATCTATAAGCCGTAGGATTTCTATTTCTCTGGCAGATAATATCTCGTTACAGGTCTGGTTTTGTAGTTCAAGGGTTTGCCCATCAGCGGAGTTGATGATGACACTATTTAAAGAGGGATCGGCTGATAAGTTGTAAAGACAAAGAGATAACCGGATACTGCCGTTGGAGTGACTGGCGATATAAAACATTCTGTGCAGGGCCCGTACATATTGATCGTCGGTATCACGCATCCGGATATGACTTGCGATATGATAGTCGGCACGCTCTTTCTCTGGGATGTTTCTCAGGAAGTCCAGGAACCGAAGTTCCTGCAGGTGTTTCTCCAACAGATCGTCGGGATGGATGCGATTGAAAATTTCTTCTTCCCAGATCGAATAGAGCACTTTATTGCCACCTCGTATGCCCACTCCTAATTTCTCTGCCATCCCGCCATAATAGATATAGCTTGTATTAGTCTTCATGTCACTTAGTACGGCGATCGAATTTTCAATCAATGCATACGTGGACGCAATCAGTTTGCATTCATTGAGTTTGTCTGAGAACTGTTGCTCTTCAGTGAATGTCTGTTTCAGTAATTCGTCGTTCAGTTTGTTTACAATATCCATATCTGACGGGTGAGAATAATTATAAATCAGTATTGCACGTTAATTGGCGAGCGTTTACCTTTGCAAAGGTAAATAAAATGTATGAGAACAATGAAGAAAATAATCTTAGGCGTATTCGCCTTACTGGCAATGGAAACAACATCGGCACAGACACTGGAAAAGATGCAGTGGTTCAACGAACCTGCACAATGGGAGATCAAGGACAAGACTTTGTCCATGTTTGTCACCCCGCAAAGCGATTACTGGCGTATCTCCCATTATGGATTTACCGTCGACGATGCGCCTTTCTATTATGCGACTTATGGCGGCGAGTTTGAAGCCAAAGTGAAGATCACGGGCGATTATAAGGAGCGTTTCGATCAGGCGGGGCTGATGCTGCGTATAGACCATGAGAATTATATCAAGGCCGGTATCGAATTTGTAGACGGTAAATTCAATCTGAGCACGGTCGTTACCCATAAGACCAGCGACTGGAGTGTGATAACATTGGATAAACCTGTCCCTTATATCTGGATCAAGGCGGTCAGACGGTTGGATGCCGTCGAAATATTCTACTCCTTCGACGATAAGACCTACACCATGATGCGAAATGCCTGGTTGCAGGATAATACGCCGGTAAAGGTCGGCTTTATGGGTGCTTGTCCCGACGGGAACGGTTTTAATGTAAAGTTCGAACATTTCCAGGTAAAGCATTTGCCTGATCTGCGCAGATTGGAGTGGCTGAAGAAAAATGCGGAATAAACCTCTGTGTACTTCTTTCACGATTAAAGAAAAAATTCTATATTTGCACCGCTTTTAGGAGTAAATCAGATAATTTCTATATAAATCAGATTAAGAAATGACAAAGAGCGCATTACAAATTGCAAGAGCAGCTTACCAGCCTAAGGTTCCCGCTGCATTGAAAGGTGCTGTAAAAGCCGTTGACGGCGAGTATACAGAATCAGTAGCCGATCAGGATGATATCAAAAAACTATTCCCTAACACGTACGGGATGCCGATCGTTACTTTCGAAAAGAGCAGCGAAAAGAAAAATATGCCTGCTATCAATGTAGGTGTGATCCTGTCAGGTGGTCAGGCTCCTGGTGGTCATAACGTGATTGCCGGTATCTTCGACGGTGTAAAAGCTACAAACAAAGACTCTCGTCTGTATGGCTTTATCCTGGGTCCTGGTGGTCTGATCGATCACAAATATATGGAACTGACGGCTGATATTATCGATGAATATCGTAATACAGGCGGTTTCGATATGATCGGTTCAGGTCGTACTAAACTGGAAACAAAAGAACAGTTCGACAAAGGTCTTGAAATCCTGAAAGAACTGGGTATCTCTGCTCTGGTTATTATCGGTGGTGACGACTCAAATACAAATGCTTGCGTATTGGCTGAATATTACAAAGCTATCAACGCTGGTGTACAGGTTATCGGTTGCCCGAAGACGATCGACGGTGACTTGAAGAACGAACAGATTGAAACTTCTTTCGGTTTCGATACTGCTTGTAAGGTATATTCTGAAGTGATCGGTAACATCCAACGCGACTGTAACTCAGCTCAGAAATACTGGCACTTCATCAAATTGATGGGCCGTTCAGCTTCTCACATCGCACTGGAATGTGCTTTGCAGACTCAGCCGAATGTGGCTATCGTTTCAGAAGAAGTAGAAGCTAAGAATATGTCTTTGGACGATATCGTAACTTATGTTGCTGAAATCGTAGCAAAACGTGCAGAAGCTGGTAACAACTTCGGTACGGTATTGATCCCTGAAGGTCTGATCGAATTCGTTCCGGCTATGAAACGTTTGATCGCTGAATTGAACGACTTCCTGGCTAAACACGATGCAGAATTCAAGATGATCAAGAAGAGCGAACAGCGTGCTTATATCATCAGCAAACTGACAAAAGAAAACTCAGACCTGTATGCTTCTCTGCCGGAAGGCGTTGCACGTCAGCTGTCTTTGGATCGCGACCCGCACGGAAACGTTCAGGTTTCTCTGATCGAAACAGAAAAGTTGTTGTCTGAAATGGTAGGCAAGAAATTGGACGAATGGAAGAAAGCCGGTAAATATAACGGTAAGTTCTCTGCTTTGCACCACTTCTTCGGTTACGAAGGCCGTTGCGCTGCTCCGTCTAACTACGATGCTGACTACTGCTATTCTTTAGGTTACACTGCTTCTTGCCTAATCGCTGCCGGTAAGACTGGTTATATGTCATCTGTTCGTAATACGACTGCTCCTGCTGACAAGTGGATTGCCGGTGGTATTCCTGTAACAATGATGATGAACATGGAAAAACGTCATGGCGAAATGAAACCGGTTATCCAGAAAGCTTTGGTGAAACTGGACGGTGCTCCTTTCAAGAAGTTCGCTGCTAACCGCGACGAATGGGCATTGACTACCAGCTACGTTTATCCGGGTCCGATCCAGTACTTCGGTCCGACAGAAGTTTGCGACGAACCGACTAAGACGTTGCAGTTGGAACAGGCTAAATAATTAGTCAGGAAATATAGTATATATAATAGAGGTAAGGCGTAAGTTTTACCTCTGTTTTTTTAGTTGCGCATTATATGCTGACATTGATCGAGTAATCGCTCAGTGGTTCTTCGCCTGCTTGTTTCAGTACTCTGTTAGCCTTCTTGAGACAAATATCATTAAAGTCTTTTTCCATGCAGATGAAATTATGGCGCACATACTTGGAGTCTACTGGGATAATCTTCATATTTAGAAGGTCAATGTCAATAATCTGTTCTTTTAAATCCTTTTTGTTGATACTTCCGGATACATACTGCAGAAATGCAGACAAAGCAATTAGTAAAGTCTGAATTATTGGAAGAGGCACTTTGCGATAATGATATAAATGGCGATAAAATGAAATTACCATGGAGCGCGTATTTTCATCGTAGCTTTCTAGCAAAGACTGATATTCCTGATAATCGTCAAGCAAATCATCGACTAACTGGTTTTTATCGTACAAAAGTTTTGCGGGAGCAACATTTATCCCGGTTACCTGTTCGAATTTGTCGGCAATGAATTCTGCATCTTTATATGTTATATTAGTATTTGTACAATTCTTTTTTACTTGGATGGAGTCGAAAAGTGAATATCCGGTCAATAAAGTATACATTAGCATCGCTCTGCCACATATCGGGTGAGCCATCATTGATTGAGAAAGTTGATCAATCTGATTTTGTGTTGTTTTCATATAATAGTTGTTTTATTAATATTAATATGAAGACAATGTACAAAATATAGTTGACTTACGATAGAATTTTCATCAATATATTCATATTATATCGTTTGGTAGTTCCGGTAATCAGAAACCAGTCGACGAGCCACCAAATTCCTAATCCGCCTCCTGTGAGAAGTTTACCGATCCCTTTGCCGATGTTCCCGATCAGAAAACGGTCTACTCCAAGCATTCCGAGGAAAATAGAGATAAGTAACATTTTTCCTGGCTTTTTGAAATGAGTTGTTTCCAGAATAATCTCTTTTTCAGGCGTGAGGTTAAGTAGCCGATGGATAGGAATTTCATATTCAGGAAATTTACTTTCATTCGCCAGAAGAAATTTATCGACTTTGTTTGCTTCCATATTATTTTCAGTCGGTTTATGAATATGATGCAAATATAGTTATTTCCTGTGTTATTTACAGTTCTTTATTGATATTCCATATCCAGTTGAGAATAGTCAGGAGAATAATGGAAGCGAGGATGTATTTGTTCATGAGATGTCGCTCCGCTCTTTTCAGCCAACTCTGGAATTGATTTTTTTTTCGGATAAAGTCTATCGTCATGCCGGTAAGATAGATGGCTGTCAGTAGAACGAGTAATAAGCCATACGGATTGATCAGAATGGAGTCGTAGATGTTTCCATTTAATAAGCCGAGAAGTGCGCGGCGTGTTCCGCAGGCAGGACAGGGATATCCGGTGGTTGTGTGGAATATGCAGGGAAATACAGATAATGTATATCCGGCCATTATGATTATGGCAAGATATGCATATTTATTTCTTGTTCCCACAATGAGGGCAGAAGTTAAAACATTAATATGTTTTGCAACTGTTCCAGATTCTTCCTTTTTGTTGCATCCATGATAAGGAACCAGTCGATAATACACCAGATACCGCAACCACCTAAAGTGACTAACTTACCGACACCCAGGCCGACGTCACCGATAAGGAAACGGTCTATGCCGAGAGAACCCAGGAATACGGAAATAATAAGTATTACTGTCGGGTCTTTAAAATCACAAGTTTGCAGATAAATCAGTTTGGATTCATCCATAGCGAGTAGGCGGTCTCTTATAATAGATATATGACTGCTAGGTAGTTTGCTACTGTTTGTCAGGAGGAACAAGTCCACTTTCTGTGCGTCCATTTTTTATAGATTGAATTACTAACGACAAATATAGTAAAATTCCGTATCTTTGAACCTGATAATATTAATTTAAACAACACATTACTATGTTCTCAGGAATTGTAGAAGAAGCTGCCCAGGTAGTTGCGTTGAAGGTAGAGCAGGGAAATCTGCATATCACAATGAAATGTTCGTTTGTAAATGAACTGAAAATTGATCAGAGTGTGGCACATAACGGCGTATGCCTTACGGTTGTAAGTCTGACCGACGATACATATACGGTGACTGCTATTCAGGAAACGCTGGATCGTTCGAATCTTGGTTTACTGAAAGTAGGTGATCTGGTAAATCTTGAACGAAGCATGATGATGAACGGTCGTTTGGACGGTCATATCGTGCAGGGACATGTGGATCAGACTGCTGTATGTAAAGATGTACGCGAGGCGGACGGTAGCTGGTATTATACATTTGAATATACGTTCGACAAGGCAATGGCGCAGCAAGGGTATATGACAGTGGAAAAAGGTTCCGTTTGTGTGAACGGCGTCAGCCTGACCGTTTGTAACTCGCAGCAAAATAGCTTTGAAGTGGCTATTATTCCTTATACACATGATAATACGAACTTCTGCCGGATCGAAAAAGGCACGGTAGTCAATCTGGAATTTGATATTGTAGGTAAATACATCAGCAAAATGATGCAGTTCAAATGAAAGGTTTCCTCTCATTTGCCAGATAACGCAGAGCGACCGGGCATTCGATCCGGTCGCTTTGTTATTTTACGACACATCTTTTCTTCCATAGATCCATCTTATAATAGATATAAGTGATGACAAATCCAATGGCGATACTGATTCCGATAGCCCACCAGATCCCTTGTCGTCCGTACCATGCGCTTAGCTGGTAGGCGAGTGGGATACGGATCAGCCACAGGCATAGTAAACTGGTTACCATTGTGAAGATTGTATCTCCTGCTCCCCGGAGTGCACCGTTATATATATTCAGTGCACCGTGCACGATAAAGAATCCTCCTATAATCAGTAAATATTCTTTTCCGATAGCGATTACAGCCTGGTCGCTGGTAAAAGCCCGCATCATTTCTTCTCCGAAAAAGTAAATGGCTGTAAATGTAATCAGGCTGAATATGAGATTGACCAGCATGGTAAATCGTAACCCTTTGCGGACACGGTCGAAATGGCCGGCTCCGATATTTTGTCCGCAGAAAGCAGCCAGTGCACCCGATAAGGTGAGAACGGCCTGTGTTATGATTGTATCGATTTTACCTGCAGCTCCATAGGCTGTCAGCGTGTCGGTTCCAAAACTATTGACAATTCCAAGCAAGGCAATCAAGCCCAGGGCAATTGCACATTGTTGAACACTAGTGGGAAGTCCTATTTTCAATCCTTCCTTAAAGAGTTTCATATCAAATAGCAAGTCTTGTTTTTTGATCGAGAGTAGGGGATGCGTATTATTTACATATCCTAAAGCGATACACATTCCGATTCCTTGTGCAATGACGGTTGCGCGTGCCGCTCCTTCAATTCCCCACTTAAAACCGACGATGAATAATAAATCCAAAACGATATTCAGTACGGTGGTAATAAATATGAAGATCATCGGCCGGACGGATTCGCCTACCCCTCTCAATATGGAGATTATACTGTTGAATGTGACGAAGAGAAAAGTTCCTCCGATATATATTCTGAAATAAGCAACAGCGTCTGGTATGACTTCCTCCGGTGTATTGGTCAGGCGGAAAATAGGCTCGGCAAAGATGATCCCGGCTATTGAAAGAGCGATTCCGGCTACAAGCATGAAAATAAAGAAAGAGGAGAAGGCGCGTTGAACTTTATCGTATTGTTTTGCTCCGAAAAACTGTGAAACGACAACGGATGTTCCGCTTCCGACTCCGATCACCAATGAAATGATGAAGTAATAAATAAAGAAGGAGGCGGAAACGGCTGCAAGCGCTTCTTTTCCCAGAAATTGTCCGACGATAATACTGTCGGTTACATTATATAACTGTTGCAGCAGGTTACCGATGAGTAGTGGGAGTGCGAAGCGTACGATCACTTTCCATACCGGACCATGTGTCAGGTCGTGGTTCATAAGTCTTTAAGCAGGATATTATTGTTCGCTTTAATCATATCTTCTCTTGTTTTGAGCAAGGTATGCCATTCTTTTGTGAACAGGCAGGATGTGTCGATCTTAAAGTTCTCGGAACCGTATTCATCCATCTTTGTCAACAGGTAACTTACACTGATCTTATTTACATCAATGGCTGGTTGATAGTAGACTACCCGTTCGTCATTTTCATAATTGACTTCTATGATAATATGAAGTTCGGTAAGCAGATAAAGTATTTCCGTTGTTATCCGGATGGGGATGCGATAATCGTCAGACAGTTCATCGGCAGTATATGGCCTTTCTCCCTTCACAAAGCGTTTTACGATCAGAGAGGCGATCAATAAGGTTAGGAAGTCTTTATATCGTCGGCTGATGTTTTTACTATCTCGTTCAAAACTGAATTTCTTTACATTCTGAGAAGCATAAGATAGTTCTGCTCCAAAGAGGCAGATTAACCAGGATAACTGTAACCATAATAATAATAATGGTAAGGCAGCGAAGCTACCATAGATAGCATTGTATTTGTTAACCCATATCTGCCCACTGATATAAATGAACTGGAAAAATTGGAAAGCGGAACCTGCCAGTATGCCGGCAACAAGTCCGTTTACAAATTTCACCTTCGTATTGGGGAGTGAAACATACAAGGCTGTGAATACCATTATTGTGATTATGAACGGAGCGATATTCAGGAAGAACTCTACCAAAGGAGTGAAGAACACATAGCTGCTTAAGAATGAGTTTTGAAGCGTAGACATAAATATGGACAGACCGCTTGAAGCTGTCATTAATACCGGTAATATCAGGAATAAAGCCAGGTAATCGGAGACTTTCCGGTGCCATGGACGCGACTTTTGGATTTGCCAGATATCGTTGAATGTATCTTCTATGGACGAAATCAGGTTAATGACTGTGTAGAATAAAAGGATAAGACCGACTCCGATAATGACTCCGCCTTGTGCTTGCGCCAGATATCTTTCTACGAACTTAAAGGCTTCGCTTAATTCTTGTTCTTGTCGGGGAAAATAATCGAATAGTTCCTGTTGTACTGCTTCCTGAAATCCGAAGCCTTTGGCAATACCTAATAATACTGCCAGTAGGGGAACAATAGCCAACAATGTACTGTAGGTAAGAGCGGAAGCTTTCGTTTGAAGGTTCTCGTTATTGAATCCGCGTATGGCCAGTATGACTGTCTTGATCGTATTTATATATATTTCTTTCAGGCCGCTTACTTCATTTTCTGTAATTCGCCAGATGTCGTAAGTAACAAAATGAATGGTTCGTGTCAGCAAGGCGTTGATCCGTTCTCCCAGAGGCTTTTTTTCAGCAGTCTTTTTATCCGTCTTCTTTTTCATGCTGTGAAATGTAGGGGCAAAGAGTGTTTGCCGGATGAATAAAAAAATGCAGCCTGCCTGTAAGCCGGGTTCTGTACTCCCGTTTGCACGGAAGCGTCTGCCATTTATCTTGTCTTGCTGTCACCAGCAAGCTTTAGCGGTCTACCCCCCGGCATCGGACGAGCAATCCTACATGCGCCGGTATACATGACCTTACAACCCATAAGACGTACGGCATCCCGTATTACTACGGCATCCGGTGAGCTCTTACCTCACCTTTTCACCCTTACCGGACATATCCGGCGGTTATTCTCTGTTACGTTACTCTACCCTCACGGACAGCTTCCCGTTAAGAAGTATGGTGCTCTGTGTTGCCCGGACGTTCCTCTCACCCGAAGGTGAGCGACAGACCGGCAGGCTGCAATGCGACAAAGATAGGTATTTTAGTTGACAGTTGACGGTTGGCGGTTGACATTTTTAGGTAAAGACAAGGACAGAGTACTTATCGAGTTGCTTTTGGCTTACTTATTAAGTAAACGCCGGACTACTTAATAACTAATACTACTGACTACTTATCGAGTAGATGAATGGCTTCTTAATAAGTAGACGAATGGCTTCTTTTATAAAGAAAGGAGCACTTTCCATAACCTGTCAACTGTCACTTGTCAGCTGTCAACTGGAATGAACTTTCTGCCGTTCTTACTGTTATATTACTGAAAGCATGACCATTTGGCAGGGGAGTGATTGTTAAAAAGGTACTTTGCAATACACAGTACTGTTAAGCGCAGTTAACCCCGGATAAATCGCCGTTAAAAGTGATAAAAAATCAAAGCCAAATGGAATAATCGCACGTTTTTTGAACTTTCTTTGTCGAAAGAAAAGTGTTAAATTTAAATGTTTGATAAAATAGAAAGAGTATGAAAACAATGTGGAAAAATGTGCTAGGAGTCGTTCTTGTTGCTGCCATCAGTACCGGTGCTGCGGTTGGGACAAGTGCTTATCTGATGAATAAAAAACAACCGGTTTATGTCACTGATTCAACAAATACATTTAATCAACCTGTCCGGTATGCCGGATTGAATGCAGTGGCTGCTGAAAATACGGATTTTACCAAAGCGGCAGAAAGTACGGTACATGGGGTAGTGCATATTAAAGCTACGACGAATGCTAAGCAATATGCTGATGACGGTAGAGGCCAGCAGCAGTATGTTGATCCTTTCGAATACTTCTTCGGATTTGGAGGACGAGGAGGTGGAGGTTTCCAGCGTCCGCAACCACAACCCCGCGTAGGTTCTGGTTCGGGTGTCATTATTTCCACAGATGGATACATTATTACAAATAACCATGTGATCGATGGTGCTGATGAATTGGAAGTCACATTGAATGACAACCGTAAATTTCCGGCAAAATTGATTGGAACCGATCCTACCACGGATATTGCTTTAATAAAAGTAGATGCAAAGGATCTTCCTACTATACCGTTTGGTGATTCTGAAAAACTGAAAGTAGGAGAGTGGGTGTTGGCTGTAGGTAATCCATTCAATTTAACCTCTACTGTTACTGCCGGTATCGTTAGTGCAAAAGGCCGCGGTATTTCTATGGGAGGTGACAGAAGTAAAATTGAATCATTTATCCAGACTGATGCTGCTGTAAATCCTGGTAATAGTGGTGGTGCTTTGGTAAACACGAAAGGTGAACTGATTGGTATCAACACGGCTATTTATTCGGAAACAGGAAACTTTGCCGGATATTCATTTGCTGTACCTATTAGTATTGCAGGTAAAGTGGCAAGCGATTTGAAACAATATGGAACTGTACAGCGTGCTGTTCTGGGTGTTTTGATGATGGGCGTGGGTGATATTGCCGAGCAGTTGAGTTATCCTAATCTGGATAGTAAACTGAAAGAGGAACTGACTGAGTTGAAATCGAAGATCAAAGTGTCTGAAGGTGCTTGTGTATCTGATTTTGCTGATAGAAGTTCTGCAAAAGAAGCCGGTATCGAAAAGGGTGATGTGATCATTGCTGTAAATGGAGCAAAAGTGAAAAATGCAAATGCATTGCAGGAACAGATCAGTAAATACCGTCCTGGAGATAAGGTAGAAGTCACTGTTGATCGTAATGGAAGTAATAAGACATTTACTGTAGAACTTCGTAATGCACAAGGTAGTACATCTGTTGTAAAAAATGCAGGTGATAATAGTGCAGATGTTCTTGGAGCCGCTTTTAAAGCGTTGACGGATAAACAAAAACGTGAACTTGGTGTAAGTTATGGTGTTGAAGTAACCGGATTATTAAAAGGTAAAATGAAAGATGCCGGAATCCAGAAAGGCTTCATTATCATGATTGTTAACGACCAGAAGATATCTACACCTGAACAACTCGAAAAGTTGGTAGATAAAGTATTGAAAGGAAATTCTGATGATCGTTACATCGTTGTGAAAGGTTTTTATCCGAATGGACGTACAAAAGTTTATGCTATTGATCTAGCCGAATAATAAAATAAAGTTATATTCGTCTTATTTGGCGGGAAGATTGTTAAAGGTTTATAATTGGTCGGGTGTAGGGTGCACACGACCAATTTTCTCAATAAAAATAATATTATCTTTGCACCCTGATATTTCTCAATTAAAAACATTGGATGAGACAGTTAAAGATTACAAAGTCCATTACCAATCGCGAAAGTGCTTCGCTTGATAAGTATCTTCAGGAAATAGGCCGCGAAGATCTTATTACAGTTGAAGAAGAAGTAGAATTGGCACAGGCAATCAAAAGAGGAGACCGTAGAGCATTGGAGAAATTAACCAGAGCAAATCTGCGTTTCGTCGTTTCTGTGGCAAAGCAATATCAAAATCAGGGGCTTAGTTTGCCTGACCTTATTAATGAAGGTAACCTGGGATTGATAAAAGCCGCCGAGAAGTTTGATGAAACGAGAGGGTTTAAGTTTATTTCTTATGCCGTATGGTGGATTCGTCAGTCTATCCTGCAGGCTTTGGCAGAACAGTCAAGAATTGTTCGTCTTCCGTTGAATCAGGTTGGCTCGCTGAATAAGATCAGTAAAGCTTTCTCTAAATTCGAACAGGAAAACGAACGTCGACCATCTCCCGAAGAACTTGCAGACGAGCTGGATATTCCTGTAGATAAGATTTCAGATACTCTAAAGGTGTCCGGAAGACATATCTCAGTAGATGCCCCGTTCGTAGAGGGCGAAGACAATAGTCTTTTGGATGTGCTTGTGAACGACGACGCTCCTATCGCTGACCGATCGTTGATGAACGAGTCACTGGCTAAAGAAATTGATCGAGCACTTGCTACACTGACCGAAAGAGAATGTGAAATAATCAAAATGTTTTTCGGTATAGGCTGTCAGGAAATGACATTGGAAGAGATTGGCGACAAATTTGGCCTCACTAGAGAGCGCGTCCGCCAGATCAAGGAAAAAGCAATTAGAAGATTAAGACAAGGAACACGTAGCAAGCTCCTCAAATCGTATTTAGGTTAACCTCGGGTAAAACCAAAGAGGTAAACAAAGCTCCATATCCGGAAGGATAAGGAGCTTTTGTTTTTTTACTGGGTATGGTTTGTCTATTTCTGAAATGAATAAGCAATTATGATTATCGTGTTTTCTATATAATATATGTGTATTCGTTTTCTCAGGTTTAGAGTTCTTTTGTTGTTGATTAATTTTTTTTCCCCGTAACGTTCAGTGATACAGAAGTGTAGTGATTTTGCTGCGATATTAAGTAAAAAATAAAGTGAGAAAAGTTTGGAGCGTATGTTTTATAACACTACTTTTGCATCCGCATTCGAGAGAGAACGGCAC
>NZ_JAMBQG010000026.1:0-69631 GCF_023369805.1 Parabacteroides leei | reverse complement strand
AATCGCCCAAGAGGAATACCATGCTGAATTTTCGTTACAATGTTTAGTTTCTCTTCAAAACTGTGATGTCTATACATAAAAAATGCACCCCTAAAGTTTTATGTCTAACTTTTGGGGTGCACTTCACGTTCAGATGATGAGGGGTTTAGAAGAAATGTATTTTTATTCAACAAACAGTTATCAGATCAAAAAACATGAATCTTGTATTCAGCTTTTCATCGACATGGCTTAATATACCGGCTTCCTGATCTTCTGAGCTAAAGACCAGTTCAAAATTATTCTTTTTATAATAAGCTATTGTTTTTTCATTGTTGTAAGCATCAACAACAATAAAACGACATCCCATTTTATTAAGCAGATCAACAAACCAAGATTTTATAAAATCCATCAATTCGCAACCAATATGATGCGATTGAAAGTTTACATTTACTCCCCAACGTCCGATTAATACAGCAGGATAACTTTTATGTTCTTTTATATGCGGAATATTTCGTGCTACTCTCTTTCTTCGTGCATTAGGTAGAAGTATCTCCACAGCCAAAAGAGGCTGCATCCGATAAGGTTTCTGCATTCAATACAGAGAAAAAACAGTTATTATTCAGGAATTCCATTTTCATAGTCAAGTTTTAAATGTTGTTATAACTTTACTTTTGCCAAAATCTCTTTCGCTATCTTTTTTTGTTCGGAGAAATCGACAGAACCTCGTTTTTTCTCGGCCTCCCTCGCTTTCTTTTCGAAATCGATAGCCGCTTGTCCCGTGAGAGTGGGAATTGCTCTAATTGTTAGTGCCATAAGTATTCTGATTTTGATGTCACAAAAATAAGAATATTAATACTAAATACAAAGCAAATCCCTCCATTCTTTCAAAAACAATTGGCACATTATCCTATTGGACCCACTATTTTTTCTTCTAAACCCCAACATGTCAAAGAACGCTATCCCTTGCGGGATCGGAACGAAATTGACATGTTGGGGGAAAAGTTTGATAAGATATTACTTATTTATCAGATCATGTATAGCTTTTATAAAGGCTTTTGTTTGAGGTTGCAATTCCCTGGCAGATTGTTCGTCATAGTTCAAAAAATCTTCATAATCGGCTGCACTTCGTCTTGCAAACAGAATTGTATAAAACTTCCCAAAATCTTTAGGTAATAGACCTGTGGTGATGAAGTGCTTTCCGAACATTTGTCGGATACCTTCATGTGTTTTAACACCATCTACCAGATGATGAAGTAATAAAGCACTTACGGAGTAAAAGCAAGCATAATACATCCGGTTGACAGCCGTATTATAAAAACCATTATTGATATGGCTATCTATTTCCTTTAGTAATGCTTCGGCGGACTCCATACGATACAGAATAATCTCTTTTCTAAGTTCGTCGTTCATAAAGCGACTCCTTCCTTCATTACATTCAGATAAAAAGGAGTAATGCGCTTACCCCATTTCTTTAGTGTTTCGAAAAAAGGATTGATTTGAACACCGGACTGAAGTTCGATCTCATATATTGGTTCCATGATACGCATTTCGTCTTCTAATGAAATACGTTCCTTGTCTACCAGTATCAGCAAGTCAATATCGCTATCAGGACGTGCGTCACCACGTGCTTCACTGCCATAAAGTATTGCAGTAGCATCGGGAGCTACCTGTTTCAATACTTTCTTTATTGCTTTTACTATTTCAGGACGTTTCATAAAACATCAATTTTAGACTTACAAATATAGTAATATTTATTCTAAACCCCAACATGTCAAAGAACGCTATCCCTTGCGGGATCGGAACGGATTTGACATGTTGGGGGAAAGCAGGAACTATATCCTATTTTTTTATAGTGTCGGGAGTAACCTTTCCCCTCTTGAGAGGGGGCAGGGGGTGTGTTATATTCATACCCGGAAGACAAAGAAGATTCCTAAACCACTGTTATACAATGGCCTTGATTGCTATTTCATACTAAGTCAAAAGACAGTAATCAGGATAGTTGGATAGATTAAGTCTGTCATGACGGTAAGCAGGTGACACACCCCCTACCCCCTCTCAAGAGGGGAGTTTAGATACTCTCAGATGCACTAAACAGCCAATATAAGGCTACATTTTATCCAAGTAATTCCTAAAAGGATGTTAATTCCACTGGCATCCCGGAGCGGTATATTCAAAATTCACCTCCGTTAATATATTTTAGCAAAACAACCTGTTTAAACTATAAAAAAGGTTATAATTACATCATATAAGGGCATGACAAATAAGCCGGGATAAATTCATATCCCAGAAAAGAGATAATATTTGAGCATTCTTAAGTTTTATTCTTTATCTTTGTCCTCACAAGACGCTTTGATAAACAATCTTTGCTTGAACTTTAAGAATAATACGACCACCGACAAACCTTATTTCGTAAATAAGGTATCTCAGGCACTTCTCAGAACCAGTTCACTAATTTCTTTCGTAATCTTTTCATTTGCCTCATTCAACGTTGACTGGTCAAGTTGGTCCAGATAGATACGGGTTGTCTTCTCAGATGTATGCCCCAATGCCTGGCAGATGACAGCCACCGGGGTATTTTGCCGGAGAGCTTCCGTTGCCCACGAATGGCGCGCCACATACGAAGTGAGTTTTCCAGGCAGGTGAAGCAGTTCGCCAATCTCTTTCAACAATGTATTGTAGGTAAACAAAGCCGCCTTATAGGCAGAATGCGAATCTTTCCCTTCTTTCAGGATGGGGAACAGATAGTTCGAGCCTTTTCGCTCGTACCTCGCCAATAATATACGCATCGCTCCGGTTATGCCTACCCGTACCAGTGTTCCCGTCTTATGCCGGTGGTAGACGATTTCATTTCCCACGATGTTCTTACGTGTCAGGTAAGCGAGGTCGATAAAAGGCATACCGCAGGCGAGGAAAGAAAAGATAAAAAGATCGAGGGCAAAGCGGTGGGGGCAACGATCCGGACAGGTCGACCTGCATCATTTCATGGATAACATCGGCTTTAAGTGCCCGTTTCGGCGTCTCTTCCCGCCGCAGATGCAGGTTGAAGAAGGGGTCTCTATCCGTCTTAAACAACTCTTCGCGCAGGGCGGCATGGTAGATGGCAGGCAGGCTGCTCAGATAGCTGTTGACGGTATTCACGGCAAGTCCTCCGCTACGCAGCCACCCGGCAAATTCATTGACCAATTCTCCGGTAATCCCTCTAAAATACAAGGTTTTCCCTTGCATAAAAGAGTGCAGGCGGTTGCATACGGCCCGGTAAAGATCGGCTGTACTTTCCTTGCCGGCCTTTCGTTTACGAACGACCAACGTTGTCATGTAATCGAAAACATTCTGTGTCATACTTATTCATTTAATGATTCAAATGAACAAATATACGACACAGGAAGTTACAGCTATAAACCTGTCGTTAATGCGATTAGCAGTACAGACAATAAGAGGGTGAAGAAAAAGACATTGCGGGCGGTATGGGCCAGTGTCCGGTTGAGTTCGCGGCCTTCAAAGCGGTAAAGTTCGCGCCAAGTAGTATAAAAGAGGGTGAAAAAAGCTCCGAAAAGAAACAGTATCCACCAAGGGGCATCGAATATCAGGGGCATGGCGAGCAAAAGCGCAACAACACCGTTCAACAGGTAGAAGATACGACCGAAGCCACGACCGAAAAGCACGATCGTAGTCCGTTTATGTGCGGCTTTATCTTGTACATAGTCGCGGTAATTATTCACGACCAGGATATTCGTAGAAAGCAATCCGACCGACAAGGACAGTAGAAAGGACAGGGTCGAGAATGAGAGCGCCTGCACATAATAGGTGAAGCATACCGGGATAATGCCATAGAACAACACCACGCAGACATCCCCCAACCCGTTATAAGCCAATGGAAAGGGTCCGGCAGAATAAGCCAATACGCAAAGGGCAATAGCGATCCCGACGGGTATCAGTTCCCAGCCGGCATAGAACAGAAGCATGCAGCCACACAGGCACGACAGAGCTAATGTAAGGAAGGTAGCCTGCGACATAGCCTTGGGGGTAATCCATCCCTGGGCTACTGCCCGCTCCGGCCCCAGACGGTCTTCCTTGTCGGCTCCTTTCTTAAAATCAAAGTAATCGTTGGCAAAATTACTGGCTATTTGTGCCAGCAAAGCGACTCCAAAACACAAAATAGCGGGTATCAACCTAAATACGCCTTCACACCAGGCTAAAACACAAGCTAATAACACCGGACTCAATGATGCCGGCAGCGTCTTGGGGCGGGCGGCTTCCAACCATGATTTCAAAAGGTTCTTCTCTTCTTTCATTTCTTCGCGTTCACAATTAACGGACAAAAGTATAAACAAAAAGCACAATCATTTGTTTTTTTCATAAGAATTCGTATATCTTTGCGGCATGAAAAATATTTTGTTCATACTGACTCTGCTTTTCGGCATTTTGCTTTTTTCTCCTCAGGAGGAGACAGAGAGCAACGATATCGTTGTGTTGAAAAAGGAGGCTATTATGAAGGAAAAAGGTTCTGCGGATATGCAATACTTCCTGACCGTGTTAAGTACGGACTTGAAGGGAAGCAATGGACTCACTGCACGCAGAACGGTTCAATCGACTAATAATACATTAAATTTGCGTACGCTGAAAATAGCAGAAAAGGTTCTTCAGGATATCCGCCTGAAAGAAATGAATACGTTACGCAAAATCTCACTAGATGTATCAGAATGTCAAACCATAAATCTTTCCACTCTTCTTTGCCGTATGGCACAACATGTGTTTGTCCTGCGGAAGCTTATTATTTGATTTTTATGGGATAACTCCGTCTAATCGTATTTAGACCGTTCGGCTTATAGAGCGACGGGAGTAACGTAATTTCACCCCCCCTGCCCCCTCTCAAGAGGGGATAGAGAGTTACTATCGGCTACTACGAAACAGTCCGAAAAAGCAATTTTATATTTATCCATTTAAAAATCAAAGTATTATGTCAACTAAAAAATCAAATAAGAGTCGTATTTATCTTTCTGTTATTATAACTATTGTTGGTTGTGTATTGGCTTGTAGCTCGATTATACCTAACGATTATCTGAAGTTGCTCGTTGTAATGGGAGCTCTGGGTTATGGATTATATGGTATAATGAAGGGACTGAGCGGCTCGGGTTCTACGGAAGAAGCCGCTATCGACGAAAAAGAATAATACCGAATTTGAACAATAATCATAATTAAAAAGTTAATAAAATGAAGATAAATAAAGATTTAGTAGATGCAACCATGATGTTGTCGTTTATCATTTTAGTACTGATCGGTACTACGGATTTTGAGAATATTGTTGCAAAGGATGTAACAATGGGGATTCTCGGACTGATTACAGTTATTATGGTTGTGCTGCGCGGTATACAGATGCGTATAGATGCTAAACAGCCAAAAGAAGAATACGAATATTAAATCACTAATACGAATATTCCTAACAACCCTAACTGAAATGTCTGATATGCTTCCTGTTGTTACTCCGGAGCGATTCCTGGGGTTATCCGAGGTACGTTTTTCTGCCTAAAAAATAACTTGCTGTTTACTTGGCTACGGCAATCTCACGATTGTCGGGCAGCAGGAAGCCGGACATTGTAATAAAAAGATTAGTAAATTTGCAGCCATGATAACAAGTGTAACATTATTAGTTCTTTCATTGTTTGCCCTTTATATCGGGGCAGGCTGGTTAGTAAGGGGAAGTGCGGAGATCGCCCTAAAAGCAAATGTATCGAATCTGGTCATAGGGCTTACCATTGTAGCATTCGGTACCAGTGCTCCGGAACTGGTTGTCAGTATTAACGCCTCTTTAACCGGACAGGGAGATATTGCCATCGGTAATATTGTGGGGTCGAACATATTCAATATCGCCGTCATTCTCGGTATCTCTGCCATCATCCATCCTCTGCAAGCCAAACGCCAACTGACCAGAATAGATATTCCTCTTTTAATCCTGTCGACCGTTTTACTTACTGTTCTTTTCTGGAACGGCACTTTAAACCGCCTGGAAGGATCTCTATTCCTTGCCGGTATCATTATTTATACGGCTTTTAGCCTCTATTACTCGCGCAAGTATGAGAAAAAAGTGGAAGAAAACAAAGGTGAACTGGAAAAACAACCTGATCCCTGGTATAAGGATGTTTTGTATATCCTCGGCGGACTGGTAATCCTTATCTTTGCTTCTCATTTAATGGTCGACAATGCCGTATCGATAGCACAGGAACTGGGAGTTAGCGAGGCTGTTATCGGCCTTACGTTGGTTGCCGCAGGGACAAGCCTGCCGGAATTGGCCACCTCTGTCGTTGCCGCCCTGAAGAAAAACCAGGATATTGCGATCGGTAATATCGTAGGGTCGAATTTGTTCAATATCCTTGCAATAGCGGGAACAAGTTCGATAATCAATCCGATCGTAGCCAAAAACGTAAACTATATCGACCTGCTGGTCATGCTCGGTCTAACAGTGATCCTATTGCCGGTTGTAAAAACCGGACAAAAGATATCGCGGGCCGAAGGGTGGGTCTTACTTGTTATCTACCTGTGTTACCTGGCATGGTTACTACGTGATTTGATATAAGATAATACAAGGCAGGACCTTCTGGGAAGTCCTGCTTTTTTTATATCTTTGCGGCTTTCCTAACAATAAACCATATGAAACGATCGGTATGAAAAAGATCTTTACTCTGGCCATTATCCTACTGGCCACTACTCTATGCGGGAAAGCGCAAAATATCCAGTTACATTATGATTTTGGCGGAGCTCTTTATGACAAAGACCTCGACGGCCGTCCGGCTCTGACCTCTACCGTCGAAATGTTCAGGGTCGATAAATGGGGAAGCACTTACTTCTTTGTAGATATGGATTATAAAAAAGAGGGCGTCGCTTCGGCCTATTGGGAAATCGCCCGTGAACTGAAATTCTGGCAACCACCCTTCTCCATACATATAGAATATAACGGGGGACTGATGAAGGGGGCTTCTTATAATAACGCTTACCTCGGTGGTTTCACCTATACATATAATAATAAGGACTTCTCCAAAGGATTTACTTTTACTCCCATGTACAAATATATCCAGAAACACCGCAGCCCGAACAATTTCCAATTGACAGGTACCTGGTATATTCATTTTGCTAAAAACGGATTGTGCACATTCAGTGGGTTTGCCGACTGGTGGCGGGAGAAAAACGACCACGGGAACTTCATTTTCCTTTCCGAACCACAGATATGGGTGAATTTAAACAAGCTGAAAGGTGTTGATGATAAGTTCAAGCTGAGTGTCGGAAGTGAAGTGGAACTGAGTCATAACTTCGGTGGCCGCAACGGTTTTTATACCATTCCGACGCTGGCGATAAAGTGGACATTCGATTAATCCAAAATATATGATACAAAAACTATTGGGGTTTGACAAACAGACCATGACAATCCGAACGGAAGTGATCGCAGGAATAACGACCTTCCTGACAATGAGTTATATACTAGCCGTCAACCCTTCTATCCTGGGCACTACCGGAATGGACAAGGGGGCTGTCTTCACAGCAACGGCACTGGCTTCCGCTATTGCGACTTTCTTGCTGGCATTTATGGCCAAACTTCCGTTTGCCCAAGCACCGAGTATGGCGTTAAATGCCTTTTTCGCTTTTACCCTGGTGCAGGGAATGGGGTATTCCTGGCAAACGGCAATGACGGCGATGTTTGTCGAAGGGGTAATATTTATCCTGATCACTTTCCTGAACATCCGGGAGATCATTCTTAACAGCATCCCGATGAACCTGCGATATGCCATCTCGGCCGGGATCGGTATGTTTATTGCTTTTATAGGGTTGAAGAATGCAGGGATCATTGCCCCGAACCCGGCAACGTTCGTTATGTTCGGGGAGTTCACGCCGTCTTCCGTCCTGGCAATGGCGGGTATCCTACTGAGCGGAATCCTGGTTGTAAAGAAGGTGAAGGGTGCTTTATTTTACAGTATCCTGATTTGTACGTTGGCCGGGATACCGCTGGGAGTAACGGAAATACCGGAAGGTTTTCTTCCAGTCTCCATGCCTCATTCGATAGAGCCGACTTTCTGCAAATTCGATTTCACCGAGTTCTTTACTTTGGATATGGCAGTCGTGATTTTCACCTTATTATTTATGAATATATTCGATACGGTAGGGACACTGGTGGGCTTGGCCTCCAAAACCGGTATCATGGGGAAAGACGGGCATATTCCGCATGTGAAAGAGGCGATGATGTCTGACGCGATAGGTACTACGATCGGGGCGATGATGGGCAGCTCGACCATTACCACGTATGTAGAAAGTGCTTCGGGCATTGCTGAAGGAGGGCGTTCCGGCTTTACTTCCCTGGTAACAGGACTGCTGTTTATCCTGGCTTTGTTCTTTGCTCCGTTGTTCCTGCTTATTCCCAGTGCGGCAACAAGCGGGGCTTTAGTGCTTGTCGGGGTGTTTATGATGGACTCGGTATCCAAAATAGATATGGATGATATCTCCGAAGCGCTCCCGGCTTTCATTACCATTATCATGATGGTACTCACCTACTCTATCGCAGACGGGATGGTACTGGGACTACTTTGCTATGTACTGGTCAAGATGTTTTGCGGAAAACACAAGGATATAAGTATTACCATGTATATACTGGCAGCCCTGTTCCTTTTGAAATTTATATTTGCCTGAACAACTATTTCAGGTATAAAAAGCGGGATAATCGTAACGACTATCCCGCTTTATACATTATATATATACTATCTGTATTCCAACATTACCAAATCACTACCCGGTCGGCAGGCATCATGTACATCGGATCGCCTTCTTTGATATCGAAAGCGGTATAGAATGTGTCGATATTGCGGAGGGCGGCATTGACACGCCATTTACCCAATGAATGCGGGTCGATTTTTGTCAGGCGCAGGATTTCTTCCGGACGGATGTTCTGTCCCCAAAGGGTTGCATATCCGAGGTAGAAACGTTGTTCGTTAGTGAAACCGTCTATCGGAGCCGGTGTTTTTCCGTTCAACGAATTGAGGTAAGCCAAGTGAGATACCAGCAAACCGCCCTGGTCGGCAATGTTTTCACCCAATGTGTAACGTCCGTTGGCATGTACGCTGTCTACTACGATGATATCGTCGTACTGCTGAACCAAGCGGTCGGCACGTTCAGTGAAAAGAGCAGCGTCTTCCGGAGTCCACCAATCGCTCAGGTTACCGTCTTTATCATAGTTACGTCCCTGGTCGTCGAAACCGTGAGTCATTTCATGACCGATCACGACACCGATAGCTCCATAGTTTACTGCATCGTCTGCATCCGGGTTGAAGAAAGGAGGTTGCAAAATGGCAGCGGGGAAACAGATCTCGTTCGTCGTAGGGTTATAATAGGCATTCACTGTCTGCGGAGTCATTCCCCAACGAGAGCGGTCGACCGGTTTTCCGGCCTGTGCCAGCATATAGTCCATCTCGAAGATATTCGAGCGGCATACGTTTGCCCAGTAAGAATCGTCTTTGATTTCCAGTGCACTATAATCGCGCCATTTATCAGGATAACCGATCTTTACGATAAAGGCAGAAAGTTTTTCCTGCGCCTTTGCCTTCGTTGCTTCGCTCATCCATTCAAGGCCGGCGATACGTTCGGATAACGCTTTCTGCAAATTACCTACCAGTGTCAGCATCTTTTCCTTCGAAGAAGCCGGGAAATATTTAGCCACATACATCTGGCCGACAGCTTCTCCCAAAGCACCGTTCACAGTAGACAGGGAACGTTTCCAGCGAGGCTGTTGTTCTTGTTTTCCGGACATTGTCTTTCCGTAGAAGTCAAATTGCGTCGCTACAAAGTCGTCACTCAGGTAAGGAGCAGCGGCATCGAGCAGGTTAAATGCAAGGTAGTATTTCTGTTCGTCGATAGAAACATTTTTCATAAACTCTCCCAATGCGTCATAGAACGGAAGTTGTTTGGCATCCAGGTATTCGATTTCCATCAGGCCCATGCTTTCAAAATAGACATCCCAGTCGATCGGGTTGTTTTTGGCTTTGAACTCACTCAGCTTGATCTTGTTGTAATTCTTCTGGCTGTCACGCAGGTCTTCACGGCTGAAAGAGATTTCAGCGATACCCGTTTCAACCTTCATTACTGCATTTACAGCAGCTTCTGCCTGTTCGGGGGATGCTCCGGTCAGCGTAAACAGGTGATTGATATATTGCTTGTAAGCATCACGCATTTTCATTGTCGCTTCATCATCCAGCAGATAATAATCGCGGTCGCCCATGCCGATACCCGCCTGGTAGAGTTGTACGATATTCATCGAACTGTTCTTTTCGTCGGCATCTACGAAAAGGGCAAAGAACGGGGCCATCCCCTCCTTATGCAAAACGGCAACCATCCTGGCTACATCGGCTTTCGTTCCCAGTCGTTGGATGGCTTCCAGCTGATCTTTTATAGGAGCCATACCTTCCTTGTTCAGCTTCACACTATCCAATCCCATTTCATACAGGGAACCGATCTTTTGAGCCACGCTTCCGGCCTCCTGGGGAGTGCTTCCCAGTTCATCGATAAGCGAACGAAGTTGTTCCTGATTATTGTCACGCAGTTGGTCGAATGTGCCAAAACGTGAATACTCCGGTTTCAGAGGATTTTTTTCTATCCATCCACCACAGGCATACTGATAAAAATCAGTTCCGGGCGCTACAGTTGTGTCCAGATTAGCCAGATCGATGGCGTCTACTTTTGCAGTTTCCTTCACAGGTGATTTACTGCAACCCGACATTGCAACCATACCGGCAGCAACCAACGGAATTACCATTAACTTTCTCATTTTTGTTCAACGTTTACTTGAATTATGCCGCAAAGGTATATAAAAACAGCTAAAAGGAACCTTTTTTACCCTAATATGACCGATTATTATACCTCTATCCTATATTAATTTATGTACTTTTATCGTCCGAAAACAGTTATAAACTTAATTTTTATCATGAATTACTCAATGAAGATCGTAACAATTCTGATGGCCCTGTTGATTTGCGTATTGACAGGCTGCAAGAATCAATCCGGAAATGAAGGAACCTTTGAGATAGGTGACAAAACATTTCTGTTAAACGGCAAGCCTTTTGTTATAAAAGCTGCCGAAATCCATTACACACGTATCCCCGTGGAATATTGGGAACATCGTATCCAGATGTGTAAGGCCCTTGGCATGAACACGATCTGCATCTATGCATTCTGGAATATTCATGAACAGAAACCGGGTGAATTCGATTTCACCGGACAAAACGACATCGCCGCATTCTGCCGGCTGGCACAGAAATACGATATGTATATCATGCTACGTCCCGGCCCATACGTTTGCTCCGAATGGGAAATGGGCGGACTCCCCTGGTGGCTGTTGAAAAAAGAAGATATCCAGCTTCGCACGAACGATCCTTATTTCATAGAACGTACCCGTATCTATATGAATGAGATCGGAAAACAAGTGGCAGACCTGCAGATTACCCGTGGCGGTAACATTATTATGGTACAGGTGGAAAACGAATACGGTTCGTATGCTACGGACAAGGAATATATTGCCAAGAACCGGGACATCCTGAGGGAAGCCGGATTCACGGATGTTCCGCTGTTCCAGTGCGACTGGAGTTCCAACTTCCTCAACAACGCGCTCGACGACCTGGTATGGACGGTGAATTTCGGCACGGGAGCCAATATAGACGAACAATTCAAAAAGCTGAAAGAGGTCCGTCCGAACACCCCGCTGATGTGTAGCGAATTCTGGAGCGGATGGTTCGACCATTGGGGACGCAAGCATGAGACACGGGATGCGGAGACAATGATCGCCGGCCTGAAAGATATGCTCGACCGTAACATTTCTTTCTCCCTTTATATGACTCACGGAGGTACCACCTTCGGACACTGGGGCGGTGCAAACAGCCCGGCTTATTCGGCAATGTGCAGCTCATACGATTATGATGCTCCTATCAGTGAAGCCGGATGGACCACTCCGAAGTATTACAAACTACGCGAGTTCATGGCCGGTTATATGGAACCGGGCGAAGTGATGGCCGACATACCGGAGGCTTTCCCTGTCATTGAAATCCCCGAATTCGAATTAAAAGAAACAGCCTTATTGTTCGACAACCTGCCGGAACCGAAGACCAGCCACGACATCAAGCCGATGGAACAGTTCGACCAAGGATGGGGAAGTATCCTGTATCGTACCACTCTTCCGGCTGTAAAAGCGGGTACAACACTGCTGATCGACGAAGTACATGACTGGGCACAGGTTTTCATCGACGGTAAACTGATCGGCCGTCTGGATCGCCGCCGCGGAGAAAATACGATTAAGTTACCCGCAGCAGCAGCCGGTTCACAACTGGACATCCTGATCGAAGCGATGGGACGTGTCAACTTCGACAAAGCCATCCACGACAGGAAAGGGATCACCAAAAAAGTAGCTCTTATCACCGAATCGTCTTCCGACGAGTTGAAAGACTGGCAGGTATACAATCTCCCGGTTGACTATTCTTTCGTAAAAGACAAAAAGTTCGCAACCGGAAAAAAAGCAGAAGGCCCGGCTTATTACCGTGCAACCTTCAACCTCGAAACTCCCGGTGATGTATTCCTCGATATGCAAACTTGGGGAAAAGGTATGGTTTGGGTAAACGGCAAAGCCATGGGACGTTTCTGGGAAATCGGTCCGCAGCAAACACTGTTCATGCCCGGCTGCTGGTTGAAGAAAGGGGAAAACGAAATCATCGTTCTCGACCTGAAAGGCCCGGAAAAGGCAACGATCAAAGGACTCAACCAACCGATTCTGGATCTGTTGCGTGCCGAAGCACCGCTCACCAACCGCAAAGAAGGCCAGAATCTGGACCTGAAAAATGAGAAACCTGTCGGACAGGGTTCGTTAAAGGCCGGCAACGGCTGGCAGGAAGTCAGGTTCGATGTACCAGTCGAGGCCCGTCACTTCTGCCTGGAAGCATTGAATGCACAGGATGGAGGAAATACGGCTGCCATCGCTGAATTCTATCTGCTCGACGAAAACGGCAATCCGCTCGGACGCCAGCATTGGCAGATCGGTTACGCGGACAGCGAAGAGACATACGGAGGAAACTTCACAGCCGATAAAATTTATGATTTGCAGGAGTCGACCTATTGGAGCACGGCCAGAGGGGCTAAATACCCGCATCAGGTGGTGATCGATTTACGTGAAACCGTAACAGTTTCGGGTTTCCGCTACCTGCCCCGTGCCGAAGAAGGATACCCGGGAATGATCAAAGATTACAAGGCGTATACGAGGATGACACCGTTTAAGTATTAAAACAGGGTATCGAAAATAACGAATTGTTATTTATTATTGCTCATTAAATTAAATCAGCCAGATTGTTTTTAATCTATAACAATCTGGCTGATTTTGTTTCTGCCCTTACCCTATATTAATATTTCAGTTATTGACAGATTTGAATGTTACTTTTCTCTTGAAAGAAAAGTAACCAAAAGTTCAAGGCTGCACCGGCTTCGCTGCTACGGTGAAAGACTCCGCTGTCGTCTGCGAACTCGCTTCGCTCAAACAGCGCAGCCTCCCTAACGCTTCGTCTTTCCCCTTCGCGGACGCTCACCCGCCGAAGGCCTTTTAGAGAACGCCAAGCGTTCTTTTGGGATGGCCGATACCGACACCTTTATAATACAACAGAAGTTTTCGACTTTAACAGACGGTATCGGCAATCCAAAGAGGAAGCAAAGCTTCCTAGGAAAGGCCTCAGCTGGCGAGCGTTAAACGCAGCAGCCGGAGAGAGCGGCCGGAGCATCCGCTGTTTGAGCGAAGCGAGTTCGGAGGCGACAGCGAACGTAGGATGCGAAGTAGCGAGGCAGGTGCAGCCTTGATCTTTTGACTACTTTTGGATCAAGCCAAAAGTAGGTTCAATTACTTCTATATTATCCTTGCTTTTCCTTCAACAACTGTTCCAGCAAGGCTGATTTCTCTTTTTCGAGGGCTACCATGCGCTCGTAAAGTTCAGTCGTTTGCTTGTTTAATTCTATGATTTTTTCGAAAGGATGGATAGTGTTCTCTATTTTCTCATTATATCCAACTGTTCCATTATTAGAACTTCCACTTTCGAATATTGTATTCTCAACCACCACCGACAGCGGGTTCTCCTCCAGTTCCTGAATAATTTTAGGAGATACATTAAATATATTAGCTATTTTCAGCAACGTATCCTCTTCGATCACCCGGCGACTTTCCAGACGGGAAACGGCCGATTGGTCTATTCCCAACTTTTCAGCAAAAGCACTCTGCTTGATACCTAATATCTGGCGTAATTTCCGGACATTCGCACCCTCGTTTACATTTTTGCTTCTTTTCAGTTCTGCATCTTTTTCCATACCTTATTTATTTTATTGAAGACAAATATAAGGACAAACAATTAAGTATCTGTCCAGGACAGAAAGAAAACTGCATAAAATATGCAATGCGCCGCATATTTTATGAGCAAATGTTTTTTTCAGAGAACAGAAAATCACCGACCTTTGTAAAACCAAAGCCTAAACATGATTTTAGAACCCAAAAACACATCTCCTACTAATTTTTGAAAGGGGAAATAGAGATCGATGATAGGTACATCAGATTTCATATGCTTTAAGTAGGGCATATTAATTTGTTGAAAACTGCCCGGTTCGCGAGGATAGAGCAGTTTATTTTTTGAAATTCAGGACGAGACGCTAGGTAAAACACTTTTAAAAGACTACATTTGGCCTATCAGAACTCTCTGATAGCTCTGTTTTGATGATTTGATGTTTTCAGAAGGTTCTGAAAACGTTTTTTTCTTCAAAAAATGAATTCAGAACCTTCTGATTTTATATTTCTGTCAATTTAGTTGTTTCAGAGTATTCTGATTTTGTTTTTTGATTGAAAAAGTACTTTCAGAGCTTTCTGAAAATATTTTTTTCACGACAGGGTACTTTCAGAACTATCTGATCGATTTTTTTAGTATAAACCTTATAAAAAAAATGCCATGAAGGAAATTGTTACTACCAACTTGAACAACGCCCGCAACGCCGAGCATTTCCAGTTCCACGCCAACGTCCTCACCTTCGCCACCCCCGCCCTGGCCACCGAGTTGAAGATCGAAAGCCTCCAGAAAACCTATGCAGACCTTTTCAAACGCGAAGACGACCTCTATCTACAGGCCCGCGCTTACGAAGAAACACAGGCCATGAACGAAAAAGACCGCGAACGCGACGATCTTTACATCTACATCAAACAAATGGTCGCCGCCATGCTCTACAGCCCGGTGCCGGAAAAAAAGACCGCAGCGCAAAAGATCGAGTTCGAGATGAGACCTTACAAAGATGCAGCCTCGAAACCGGCAGCCGAAAACACGGCGCAAGTGACCAACTGCCTCCAGGTACTGGAAAGTGAAGCCAACCAGGCGTATATCACCGCCCTGGGCCTTACCGACGTGCTTCCCCTATTGAAACAAGCGAATAATGAGTTCAATGAATTGTATGTGAACCGTTCCGACGTCAAACTCGGACGTGTCAGCAACGACAGCCTGAAAGCCGTCCGCTCGCAGGTGGACGATGCCTACCGCGCAATCGTGAAGGCTGTCAATGCCCTCTGGCTGGTGAACGAAACGATTACCCACGATGCCGCCCAGGCAACGAAGCTGGCCGGCCTGATCGACAACGTCAACGCATTGATCGTGCAGTTCTCCGAAACCCTCTCACGCCGCAAAGCCGGAACGAAACCCGATATCCCCGTCGATCCGACTCCCAAACCCGATCCCACACCGGAACCCGATCCCGACGATCGCCCGGTGATCGAATAAAATAATAAAAGGCCGACTCATCACTGTTTCATTACAGAAATTTTTGAGCCGGCCTTTTTTTGTCGGTTTCAAGGAATATTTGTATAAAAAACAATAATTCGTAGGGTTTTGGCTCAAAATACGCCCTTTTTGACGAATTAGTGGTACTGCGAAACAAAAAATATAACGTATTTTTGACACATAATAAAAAATCACAACAGTATATCATGAAAAAACAGTTATTATTATGGGTCGCAGCGACCGTTCTATGCAGCTCTTGCGCACAGAAAAAAGAAACAAGTCAGCCCGAACCGTTCAAAGCCGGCGAATTTAAAGAATGGGCACAAACTCCTCCTATGGGTTGGAACAGTTGGGATTGTTATGGCCCGACAGTGGAAGAACACGAAGTGAAGGCGAATGCCGACTATATGGCCGACAAGCTGAAAGAATACGGCTGGGAATATATAGTAGTAGATATCCGCTGGTTCGTGGAAAACGACAAGGCAGGCGGTTACAATCAGACCGATCCCCGTTATGTATTGGATGAATACGGACGTTACCAGCCGGCCGTAAACCGTTTCCCATCCGCTAAAGATGGAAAAGGTTTCAAGGAATTGGCAGATTACGTACATGGCAAAGGTTTGAAATTCGGTATACATATTATGCGCGGCATTCCGAAAGTGGCCGTCGAAAAGAAACTGCCGATAAAAGGTGCCGACGGGATCACTGCCGATCAGATCTATTCGCCGGAACTGCAATGCGAATGGCTGAGAGATAACTACACGGTCGTTGCCGATAAGCCGGGTGCACAGGAATATTATAATTCCATCTTCGAACTTTATGCATCCTGGGGAGTGGACTTTATCAAGATAGACGATCTGTCGCGCCCCTACCACCTCGGCGAAATCGAGTTAATACGAAACGCCATCGACCATTGCGGACGGCCGATCGTATTGAGCACTTCCCCAGGCGAAACTCCGATTACCAACGCAGACCACGTACGCAGCCATGCGAATATGTGGCGTATGGTAGACGATGTTTGGGATACCTGGCCTCATATCACCCACCTGTTCGATGTAGCCCGGAAATGGTATCCGTATATTGCCCCGGGTACTTGGCCTGATTGCGATATGATCCCGCTCGGACGTATCTCTATCCGCGGAGAACGGGGGGAAGACCGTATGACCCGCCTGACCCACGACGAACAATATACTTTAATGAACCTGTTCTGTATCTTCCGTTCCCCGTTGATGTTCGGTGGCGACCTGCCCAGCAACGACGAGTTTACCCTTTCCTTGTTGACAAATAAAGAAGTGCTCAGAATGCACCGAGAAGGGACGGATGTACGCCAGCTTTTCCAGCAGGACGGGAAAGCAGCTATCACTTCCGGAAACGAAAAAACCGGTGAAGTGTACCTGGCATTGTTCAACCTCAACGATGAAGGTATATCCGTTATCGACATACCTCTTAAAGACCTGGGTATCGAAAATTGCCGCGTAACGGAAATGTGGAGCGATAAAGAGGTCGATCAAAAAGGAGACAAGATCAGTTGCAGCCTTCAGCCACATGCATCCGTATTATACAAATTAACTCCCGAAAAATAGACGAATACTAATCTCAAAAAAAATATCATGAAAAAGTTAATCATTAGTGCCCTTGCTTTTCTGGCACTCCCCCTGTTCGCCCAGAAAGATGCCAGTATCCGTGTATATCCCCAACAGGGTACACAACAGATCAGTAAACATATCTACGGCCAGTTTGCCGAACACCTCGGAACTTGTATCTATGGTGGCCTCTGGGTCGGTCCGGAGTCGGATATCCCCAATACACAAGGTTACCGCAACGACGTATTGCAGGCATTAAAAGAATTGCATATTCCCAACTTGCGCTGGCCGGGTGGATGTTTTGCCGACGAATACCACTGGATGGACGGCATCGGCCCTAAAGAAAACCGCCCTAAGATGGTAAACAACAACTGGGGAGGAACAATCGAAGACAACAGTTTCGGTACCCACGAATTCCTGAACCTCTGTGAACTATTGGGTTGTGAGCCTTATGTCAGTGCCAATGTAGGAAGCGGAACTGTGGAGGAAATGGCTAAATGGATCGAATATATGACCTCGGAAGGCGACAGCCCAATGGCACGCCTGCGTCGGCAAAATGGCCGCGATAAGGCATGGAACGTAAAGTTTATCGGTGTCGGCAACGAGAGTTGGGGTTGCGGAGGTAGTATGCGTCCGGAATATTATGCTGACCTCTACCGCCGCTACTCGACTTATTGCCGTAATTACGATGGCAACCGTTTATTCAAGATCGCCAGCGGTGCCAGCGATTACGATTACAACTGGACGGAGACTCTGATGAAAAACGTAGGTGGTCGCATGGATGGACTTTCCTTGCACTATTACACTGTGACCGGATGGAGTGGTAGCAAAGGATCCGCTACCGACTTCAACAAAGATGATTATTACTGGACGATGGGCAAATGCCTCGAAATAGAAGATGTTATCAAAAAACACATCACCATCATGGACAAATACGATCCGAAAAAGAACGTAGCCCTGATGCTCGACGAATGGGGTACCTGGTGGGACGAAGAACCGGGAACTATCAATGGTCACCTTTACCAGCAAAACACAATGCGGGATGCTTTCGTTGCCGCCCTCTCCCTAAATGTATTCCATAAATACACCGACCGTCTGAAAATGACCAATATCGCCCAGATCGTAAATGTACTTCAGTCCATGATCCTGACCAACGGTCCGAAAATGATGCTGACTCCGACGTACCATGTCTTCGAAATGTATAAAGTGCATCAGGATGCCACATTCCTTCCGATGGACCTGATCTGCGACAAGGCCCTGGTACGTGACAACCGGGAAGTTCCGATGCTGAGTGCTTCCGCCTCCAGGGACAAAAGCGGAGTGATCCACATCACATTGGCAAACGTAGATACAGACAACACACAAAACATCACCCTCGACCTGCAAGGACAAAAAATAACCGGTGTGAACGGCCGTATCCTCACCTCACCTTCCATCAACGACCACAACACTTTTGAAAAGCCCGATCTCGTAAAACCGGTAGCTTTCAACGGTGCAAAAGTGGAAAAAGGTCAGCTGAAGATCAGTATGCCAGCCAAATCGATTGTGGTTCTGGAAGTGAAATAATCGAGATTCTGTTTCTGCCTGATAAGATGAAATTAATTCCAAATGTGAATTGTCAATTATCAATAGTTTTCTACCTTTGCCAGCAGAATGAAAAATACACTATCTAATTAAAATAAAAGAATTATGAAACCTACATTATTTCTACTGGCTGCCGGTATGGGTAGCCGCTACGGAGGTTTGAAACAGTTGGACGGACTGGGTCCTAACGGGGAAACAATCATGGATTATTCAATCTACGATGCTATTCAAGCCGGTTTCGGAAAGCTCGTCTTTGTTATCCGTAAAGATTTTGAACAAGATTTTCGTGATAAGATCATTTCTAAATATGAAGGTCATATTCCTTGCGAATTAGTATTCCAGGCTATCGATAATCTTCCCGAAGGATTTACCTGCCCGGCAGAACGCACAAAACCATGGGGTACGAACCATGCCGTTATGATGGGTGCCGACGTGATCAAGGAACCGTTCGCCGTAATCAACTGTGACGACTTCTATGGCCGCGATTCTTTCCAGGTAATGGGCAAATTCCTTTCAGCACTGCCTGACGGTTCTGAAAACACGTATGCAATGGTCGGTTTCCGCGTAGGAAATACGTTGAGCGAAAGCGGTACCGTATCCCGTGGTATTTGCAGCACAAACGAAAACGAGTTGTTGACTTCCGTTGTCGAACGCACCAAGATCCAGCGTCTGGACGGTGAAGTTAAATACATCGGCGACGACGGCGAATGGGTGGCTACTCCCGACACAACTCCGGTAAGTATGAACTTCTGGGGCTTCACACCCGACTATTTCGCTTACAGCAAAGATTTCTTCAAAGTGTTCCTGAGCGATCCGAAGAATATGGAAAATCTGAAAAGCGAATTTTTCATTCCTTTGATGGTCGATAAGCTGATCAGCACCGATACGGCTACTGTAAAAGTATTGGATACGAACAGCAAATGGTTCGGCGTTACTTATCCGGAAGACCGTCAGGAAGTTGTCGATAAGATCCAGGCATTGGTCGATGCAGGTGAATATCCTGAAAAACTGTTTTAACAAAAAACAATCATACCAATTCCCGGTGGAGCTGTTATTTCCAGTTATTCTACCGGGAATTTCTTTTTCTCATCAAAAATCTGTAATATTGTTCCAAACTATGTAATCGTACACATGAGGATCAAAGAAAAAACAGACACGGAATTAGCTATCTTACTCACCCGAAATAATGAAGCGGCTTTCAGTGAGCTATATGTGCGCTATAAAGACAAACTGTATTACTTCTGCCTCCATTTACTCAAATCAAAAGAAGAAGCCAGCGATATCGTTCAGGAAATATTTATCCGTATCTGGGAATCACGTAACTTCATCAACCCGGACCTCTCTTTTTCATCGTTCCTCTATACAATGGCACGCAACAGGATACTTAATTATTTCCGGGATATCGATATCGATGAAAAGGTAAAAGAAATACTTGCCACACAAAAAGTTACGGAGGAAGAAGCGATCGATTCCAAAATAATCTACACTGAATATCAGGTGATCCTTCAGAATGCAATCAGCCAGCTTCCCCCGCAACGCCGGAAGATATTCAACATGAGCCGCATCGAAAGTATGTCTCATAAGGAAATTGCCGCCGAATTAGGTATTTCGGTCAATACCGTACAGGAGCATATTTCAGAGGCGCTCAAATTTATAAAAGCCTATTTCAGCAAACATGCGGATATGTCCATAAGCCTGTTGCTGGCAGCTTTTATCTTGTATAAATAATACTTAGTTATTACTGAAAAAGTCGCCGGTTGTTTTAACTTCTTCCAGCTTTTCTTCTATCAGGGCCGTCAATTCCTTTACTATATCCGGATATTTGGTAACCAGATTATATTTCTCCGAAGGATCGGCATTTATGTTAAACAATAAAGGCAATTCGCCCTTAAAATAATCCAGTCCCAACTGGCTGTATGTTTTCACATGCAACTTCCATTTGCCTTTCCGTACCGCCATCAACTGATGGTCGATACCAAAATAGAAGAATGGCGTTTCCGGTTTCGGAGCTACACCTTCGTATCCCAGGTAAGAGGCTACATTCTTTCCGTCGATGACCCGGTCTGTCGGAATTTTTGCACCGCCCATCCATACGGAAGTTGCAAAAACATCCATGGAAGTAATGACCTCTTCATTGACCTGGCCGTTGAGATGGCCCGCCCAGCTAACGAAACATGGTACACGGACACCACCTTCCCAAGTACTGCCTTTACCATCGCGGAAGATACCGGCCGATCCGCCTTCCTCGTTCCGGGGCAGCCAGGGCCCGTTATCGCTCATAAACCAAACGATCGTATTCTTATCAAGACCTTCTTTCCTGAGAGCAGACAAAATCTCCCCTACTCCCCAGTCGATCTCTTCCACCGCATCGCCGTAAGTACCCCTCTTGGATTTACCGATAAAGGCTTTTCCGGGATATAACGGAACATGAGGCATTGCATAAGGGACATAGACAAAGAAGTTTTCTTTCTTATGCTTTTTAATGAACGATATCGCTTTTTCCGTGTAAAGCGCCGTCAGTTCCGACTGGTCGGGATTCATTTTGAGCGTATCATTTCCACACATCAAAGCTATATCCGGATATTTCGGGGGGATCATATCATTGCTGTACGGAAGACCTACATATTCATCAAAGCCGTTCTGCAAAGGCAAATATTCCTTCTTCGTACTTCCCAGATGCCATTTACCATAGATAGCCGTAGCATATCCCTGCTCTTTCAGCAATTCGGCCATCGTCAGTTCCCGAGGATGAATGCCTTTTTCAGCATCCGGGCTCAATACCCACCGGAAACCGGCACGCACCGGATAACGTCCGGTTAACAAAGAATAACGACTTGCTGTTGAAGCCGGGGATGCACTGTAATAGTTCGTAAAGCGCATACCGTCCAGAGCCATCCGGTCCAGATTAGGAGTCTTTATATCCGGATGCCCCATCACACCTATATCCCCATACCCCATATCGTCACAGTAAATAATAACGATATTCGGGCGGGTAGTCTTGTTTTCTTTAGCTACCGTCTGGCACAAAGGTACCGGCAGCAATGCTAAAGCTATTTTTATATGATTATTCATTTTTCTTTTCTTACCTGTATCTTTTCCTTATTACTTAAATACCTGTAACATCGGACGACCGATCCATACCTGCGGCTGTTTCAGATTGAAGATATGAGCGATAGTGGCCGCCGTGTCAAACTGCATCATGCTTTCAGAAAATTCATAGCCTTTCTTGATTCCTTTTCCGGAAATAATGAAAGCGGTTTCCATTTCCTGCATCGTCTTACCACCATGTCCTTTATTGATTCCCCCGTGGTCGGAAGTAACAATAAAGATCGTATCATCCAACATACCGGCATTTTTTACAGCTTCTACGATCCGAGCGATATAACCATCCAATACTTTCAGCATATTATAATATTCCGGAGTGTCGTGTCCGTCCGCATGCCCGATATGATCCGGGTTATCAAAAATGACCGCACACAGGTTCGGCTTAGCCGATTGGATATAATCGACAGCATAACGAACCGTAGCATCAGGTTCTTTTGAAGCCTCGGCCACATGCTTGTCGTAATTCAGAGCCAGGGTATCCACTACATAACGGATCCCTTTCCATTCGCAGACACAACCGATCTCAGCCTTCGGTTCCGATTCGCGCAACAGGCCAAATACAGTCGGGAAAATACCGTCTTTACCCAATACCCGCGAAGGAAGTTCCGGTGTTCTCGACCCCCATTCCGTATACCCGTGTAATTCAGGACCTGCCCCCATAAACATGGAAGCCCAGTTCACTGCACTGGAAGATGGCAGTACACTTCTTTTCTTCAACGTATAGGAACCATCCGCCATCAGTTTCTTAACCGTAGGCATTTCCGCTTTCTCCACGCTATAGGCTCCCCAGCCGTCGAGGCCGATCAATATGACATGTTTAGCCTTCCATTTGGCTGCAAACGATATATTGGCAAATAAAAAAATAAAAGCAACGATATATAAATATTTTCTAGTGTTCATATTTTATGTATTAAATAATAAAGGTTGTTTCTACGACAACACAGTCCGGAAACAACCTTTAAGAGAGTATCGATACTAATTATTCGGCAGTTTCCCAACCCGGGTTTTGTTTTAACTTAGGATTCAACGCTATTTCCTGAGTAGGAATCGGTTCCAGATAATATTTTTCCAGCCATCCCGACGGTTTTGCGAACAGGATGGAATATCCCTCATCAGCCCCATTGAGAATATTGAGCTTACCACCATAGTCACTGCTCTTCACCCATGCGCCTAATGGTTGTTTATTCACATATTCCCCTTTCTTCCAACGTTTCAGGTCGCGGAAACGGAAACCGTCACCCATCAGTTCTATACGACGCTCACGACGGATCTCCCACAAAACAGGATCTACGCTCTGGTCTCTGTTCAAATCGAAAGAAGCATCTATTTCCGACACATTCATAGACGGAATAACCGCACGAACACGAAGTTTATTGATAGTGGCATCAGCTACGGACTGAGAAAATTCGCCTAATTCAAATTTAGCTTCAGCATAATTCAGCATCACTTCTTCTATACCGAATAAGAGATAATCGACAGTAGAAGAACGTAACGCCATATTATCGACATGACGGTTATAATATTTCCAGAAATAGAACCCTAAATGGGTTACAAGGAATCCCTGTCCGTTCGGGTAGTTACGGAAGTGCGGAAAACCGGAAACCTGATACCCGACGAAGTTAGATACCGGTAAACTCTTGCCTGTTGCCGAACCGCCTATTTCTTCCATATAATCAATATATTCACGGTCACTGGCCACTCCTGTATGCTCCCAACCGAATGACGTACCGGCAGCACCGGTCAAGTTTACTTTATAAGGAGGAACTACCGTCCAATATAAACGGCGGTCACGGTGACGGAACTGAGCATTCAGATCCTTATCGCCTTCATACACCTTACTGGTAGAAACCGGACGTCCGTCTGAACACAGATAACTGTCCACAGCATCTTTTGTCAGATCGACATACCATGCCGAAGAGCGGATCACGCGTGTGATACTATGCGTTACCATATCCGTTTCATATTGTTTAGCCAGGATCACACCTGCTTTTCCGACCAATTCTTCCGAGTTGTAAAGGTCATCATAATTAGGCATGATAGAAGGATAAGCATTCATCAACTTTTCTGATGCATTAGCACAAGCTTTCAAATACGTTTCGCTATCATTCAATCCGTGGTATTTACGCCAGGTACCTTCAAACAATCCGAAACGTGAAATCAGGGCTCTGACCACATGAACATTGATTGTATTTGTTCCTGTACCATCCTCTTTGATATGTTCTTCCGCCCATTGCAGCTCTTCCAGAATATGTTTGGCGACTTCGTCTCTCGGAGTCCGTTCGCAGTAAAGTTCTTCCGTATCCGTATCATCCAACACTTTGTCAATCCAGGGCACATCGCCATAAGCCGCCATCATATCAAAATAACGTAAAGCTCTGAAAAAGTAACCGACACTTCTCCAGTGGTCTTTATCGACATCACTCATGGAAGAACCATCGATATTCTGCAACATTATATTTACACGACGGATATACGTAAAGCTCCAGGAATCGCTGGTTGCCGGTAATTTCTTTAACTGATATGCATAATCGGACTCTCCTCCTGAATTGGCATAAATTATATTATCCGTATCATACTCACTCGATATATTGGCAGGCGTATAACCGCCATCCGTTGGAAATCCGTTGAAATATTCATACAATCCCCAGGCATACGTTTTGAAGTTATCATTCGTTTTAAATGCAGTCGCCTCAGTCTGCTGGTCCAAGGGGATTTTATCCAAAAAATCACTTGAACATCCCGTCAATCCCAAACCGGTTAAAGCTATGACCGGTAATACGATATATTTTTTCAAATTCATATTCTTTCTTTTTAATAGTTTCATAATAATACAGAATTACAAGCTTACGCTGAAGCCAAAAGCATACGAACTCATGAACGGATAACCCAGTCCGTTCGCTTTACTTTCGACTGCCGGGTCGAGACCTTTAGGCATATGATCGAACGTAAACGGATTTTCTGCAGAAACATACACTCTCAGGTTACTGATACCAATTTTAGAAATTACACTCTGAGGGATTGTATATCCCAGTGTCAGGTTCTTCACCCGCAGATAAGCTCCGTTAGTCAGGTACTTTGTCTGGGCACGAACATTCGCAGCATAGTTCGTATTTCTCATACCTGTTTCATACAAACGAGGGAAGAAAGCCCCGGTATTTTCAGGAGTCCAGTAATCCAATTGATGTTCATAGATCGTACCGAATTCATAATAATACGGGAAGATCAAATCGTTTGTCAGCCACTTGTCACATTTTCCGACTCCCTGTAAAAGGAAGGAGAAGCTGAAGTTATTCCATGACAAACCACCGTTTATGCCATATTGGAAACGTAATGAATTATTCCCGATAATCTTACGGTCGCCCGGATCATAAATCGTTTCATTTCCTGAATTGATGATACCATTGCCATCCAAATCCTTGAACATCATATCACCCGGATTCGGTTTCACACCTTCCACATGAGGAATACCGTCTTTCAGGGTACCATTTTTCAGATTCGCATCCAAAGTTCCTTCTACAAAATCATCGACCGTATACAACCTATCTGTTACATATCCCCATATTTCACCTATCTGCTGTCCTTCCACATACGTTTTATTATCAGAAGTACGAATCACACCGGCTACATTATTTTTAAACTTCGTGATATAGGCTTTGTAATCATACAGGTTGAAACCGATATTATAATGTACTTTACCGATCTGGTCACGCCATGCCAATTCCAGTTCGAAACCGGTAGATTTCAAATCGGCTACATTCTGTAAAGGAGCTGTTGCACCCAAAGTCGCTGGCAATTGCGATCCGCTGGTCAACATATCCTTCGTATCGCGACGGAAAAGATCGAAGTTGGCGGAAAGACGATTCTTCAAGGCACTGATATCGAAACCGAGGTTTAAGGTACGAACCGTTTCCCAGGTGAAATTTCCACTCACCAGACCCGGCTGCTTCAGAGTAATCGGCTGTGTATTATTGTCCAGCCAAGTAGATTTTGCGGACTCCATACTCGGAACAAACTGGTAAGGATCGATATTCTGATTACCAACCGTACCGATTGATCCTCTTATCTTAAATTCAGGAATATAATCGCGTAACGGTTCCATGAAACTTTCTTCCATCACTCTCCACCCCACAGACAAAGACGGGAAGAATCCCCAACGGCTACCCGACGGGAATTTGGAAGAAGCATCATAACGTCCGTTCAGCTCAAGCAGGTAACGGTTTGCGTAGTCATAATTCAAACGTCCGAAAAATCCCATCACCGTATATTCGGTAAACTTATCATACGCTTTCTGTACACCCACAGACTGGGAAATCGAAGGCATATCGTCATTGATCATATTTGAAGTTTCAGCTTTCAGATAATCATAATGATTGGATTCCTGGTTGTATCCTAATAATAAAGAAAAATTATTATCGGCAAAACTTTTAGCGTATGAGCCGTAAATGTTCAAAGCCGTATAATTTGTAACAGCACGTTGGCGGCTATACGTTGAATAATCTGAAGTGTATTCATCCGAAAACTTATCGGCATTGGCAAAACGGATACGTTTTGAATACTTTGTCTCGGTTTCATTCAGGTTATCATATGTAAACTCTGCATTCAGAACCATGTCTTTGATCGGCGTTGCTATCAACTTGGCAAAAACACGCGTATCAGAGATCGCATTCGTGTTCTGACCGCCCAGACGAGTCAGGTTACCTGCCGTACCGGAATATAGATCTTCGTCATTGATCGTGATCATTCCTGTCGGGTTGTAAGACGGAGCCCACACCGCCTTGGAATAGTTGGCACCGCTAGGCATGCCTTTATCCGATTTATAGAAACTAAGATCCAACTGTCCTGTCAGCCAGTTCGTTATTTTCGAACTGATAAAACCTTTCGCATTATAACGTTTATAGCTATCCATATCGGTTGTCATGATACCATCGGAACCCGTATATCCCAAAGAAATACGGTATGAAGAACGTTCGGTACCCCCGCTCACAGAGAAATCATGTTTCTGCTGGAAACCTGTTTCCGACAAGAAATCCTTCATTATATCCGTTTGTGCCAACTGATAACGCATGCCACCTATATCTGCATATCCATCCGGATAAGCAGACGGATTAGAACCGTATTCATGAAGCAGATCCAGCCATGTATCCACAGTCTGACCGGAATAATATGTTATATAACCCATATCCGAATAGGCCTGAACGGTCTGGAGCGGATTCGCTTTTACCGGCAAATTCGTCGGCTTTGAAAAAGAAAAATTATTACTGTATGTCAGTTGTACCTTCTGTTCTTTCTGGACCCCTTTGGTTGTAATCAGGATAACACCAAAAGCAGAACGAGCTCCGTAGATAGAGGCAGATGCCGCATCCTTCAGGACTGTAACCGACTCGATATCATTCGGATTGAGTAAGTTCAACGAACCGGAAAACGGCACATTATCGACAAGAATAAGGGGGTCGCCGTCATTTATACTCGTTGTACCGCGAATATTAAAATCCAGACCGCCACCAGGCTCACCGCTACCGGAAGTAACCTGCAAACCCGGAACTGCTCCCTGCAACAAAGCACCTGTAGTCGGAACCGGGCGGTCTCCCATCACCTCATCCATTTTAACGCTACTTACGGAACCGGTCAGGTTGGCTTTTTTCTGTTTCGCAAAACCGACAACTACGACTTCATCCAGGGCCTGTGTATCCTCAATCAACGCAACTTCCACACTCTGTTGTCCTTTTCCTATCGGCATTTCTTTTGTCAGATAACCGATGTATGAAACGACCAAAGTTCCTTTCTCCGGTACTTCCAGAGAAAAATTACCATCCATATCCGTCACGGTACCACTGGTAGTTCCTTTTACAAACACGTTAGCACCAATAATAGGCTCGCCATGATTATCACGGATAGTACCGGTTATTTTTTTGACATTTTGTTCAACAGCCGGAAAAGAAGCTTTAACTTGTCCCCGACTGACCGATATCGTATTATTGATCTTTTTAAAAGACAATCCCGTTTGGCGGGATAATTCATTCAGAATAGTATCTATCGAACCTTCTTTAATTTGTACACTTACATTTTTCAAGCCTTTTAAAACGGATTCGTCATAAAAGAAATTAAAGCCGGTAATTTTACTTAATTGTTCAAAAGCGTCGCTGACCGACGTCTGTTTCACCACATAAGTGATATCGTTTTCTTTAAGACTTTGCCCTAAAGCTCCTTCCGCACAAAGTAACTGCGACGACAGAGCGATAGCACAAACTGTTAACGAAGTTCGCATAAGAGTCTTGTTATAGATTAGATTATAATTCATACATTTGTAATGTTTTAATAAATGATGTTTGTTAAGACAGGCAGAGATACTTTACAACCCAGTGGCTCAATACTGTTCTGAAAGTCCCTGCTGAAAATCAGTGAAGGCAGTAGTGTAGCAGCACTACTGCTTTTTTCATGTATTTTATCATCTAGTGTTTATCATAGGCATTCCGTTTTTTTTATGTTAGACTTAATGTTTATAATATTAATATAATATTATCTCCTTCGAGTCGGCTTCGAAGCCCTGTCGTAAAGCAGATGGCTTCAATTACAGCCTCGATACTTTTGTTATCATGGGTACCCGTAATGCGGTAATCACAATCTTTACATTGCAGAATCACTTTTCGATTATAAGTACGGTTGATTGTTTTAATTACTTCACGGATCGGTTCTTTGTTAAAATACAGGGAACCATGTATCCATTTTATATAGTTGTTTTCCTCAATGGTTTCCTTACGAACGTTCCCGTCTATTTTATTGATCGAAAGGTGTTCATTCGGTGAAACAGCCAGCTGAAGGTCCTGGTCGGCAACATTTACCCTGACTTTTCCTGTCGATACGGTTAGTTTGATAAATTCATCTTCTTTGTAAGATTTGAAATCGAATGAAGTACCCAATACCTTTACCTGGGCCTCTCCGCTTTTTATAACAAAAGGTTTATCCGGATCGGGAGTCACATCGAAGAACCCCTCTCCTTCTATCTCTATGGTACGTTCTTCTTTATTAAAATTATTGGGGATGCGAACCTTTGTATCAGAATTAAGAATAATCTTCGTGCCATCTGCCAACTGTATACTTTTCTTTTCGCCTTTTGCTGATATCTTTTCCGTATAAGTAATCATCCGTTGCGGACGGTCGTAGATTTTTAATAAACCGAACGTCACACTGAAAGCAAGAATTAAAATAGCTGCAATCCGATAAAAACCGTTCAAACGGTTTTTATTCCTAACACCCGTGTTAGCGGACTTATTTTTATGTTCGATCTTTGATAATAAGGAAGAAACTTCTTTGCGTAATTCTGTTTCCCTTTCTGAAGTCGGTTGGGCCATATCCCTATCGATAGCATCCCAAAGCGGCTGGATAGCAGAATCCAACCCGGCATGGCTATCCGGAGATTTCAGCCATTGAAGCAATGTTCGCAATTCCTGTTCCGAACATTGATCTTTTATATATTTTTGAAGAAGCGATATGATGATCGTGTCTCTCATAAGTATCTTTATAAAATAATTGTTTTTTTTAGTCTGTTTATAAAGGATACACACAAAAGATTCCCGTCTAGGGGTCGATAAGTATTATTTAATACACATTAACAGTCATAATAAGAAAAATCTTGTCATCCTGCGCTTGAAACGCGATGACAAGATTCTCATTCAGTAACTATTTATATGCTTAATCTTTTAGAAACTATACTGTATTGCCACATTCAAACGGTTGGCATGACGTGTCTGATCATTAAAGTCGGTTCGCCATCCTCTAAGATATTCGGCGCCAACCTGCAGATCCGGAGTCACATTCCAGAACAGGTTCGCCACCAGATACTGCCCATACCGGTATTGTTCGGAAGGAGTTACGGGGTAGTTGTTGTCGCTATACAAGCGGGATTGACTGTAAGTACTTGAAATAAAAACTTTCGGTGTGATATTATACTGCAATCCGGCATACCACCCCATCATAGGAAGTACCTGCATAGCGCCTTGTTTCTCCGGATCCGGCACAATATCGACGTTTAAATTACTTAAATCGTTCAGGTATTGCCCGATGCCACGACCATAGGTTGCCTGTCCGTAAAACTGTAGCTTTTTACAGAGATTAAATGTTGTTGAAACAAAAGTACCCCATCCCACTTTCGACTCGGCTTTCTGTTGCTCCAAATTATCATAAGTCATACTACGGACGATACCGGCTGCACGCACATGACCGCTATTCCAGCCATACTGAATATAGGCAGGGAAATTGGGCATACGCTGAGTCGTGATATTCGTATTCTTATTAGTTATACCATCTACCACAGGCATTTCTACTCCCAATCCGGCTTTCCATCCTTTAGCAAAAGAACGTTCATAACTGAATTGTGTGGAACGATAGAATATTTGTCCGTTAGGTCCGGCAAAGTCTATCGTAGGCGGAAGAGCCGACAGATCCATAAATAAACCATAGTTATATCCGACCGTAAAACCCATAAAAGAGGCATAGGCATTCTGCAATTCGAATGTCTTTCCATCGCCCCGAAAGTTACCGGCTGTATACACCACAATATCACCCAGTTTACCAGTCCGCCCTACCAACTTCAGGAAAATCGTACTGGTGGTTACATCCATCTGGAACTGGTTATTTACATTAGAAGCCCCTTTATTGGGTATCAACGAAGGATAAAAGTCCACATCATCGGAAATACCTCCGAAATCATACTCGGCAGTTGCTTTTACATATCCGCCGATACCTAATGCAAACTTACCTTTCCTGTCTGTCAGCACGAAACGGGGTGCTTTCGGATCATGAAAACGCTTATTTTCCGTATCATTCATAATCCTGACAATTTCACTTCCGGCCTTATCCATCGAAATAAACATGATAGAGTTCGGCACTTCATCCTCTATCACCACTTTCTGAGCCTGAGCATGGCCCGGCAACAATCCTAACCCGAGCAGAAAGATCGCTCCTTTAACAAATGATTTCATAAATGTGTTTTGTTTAGACGTTTTACCAGTAAGGAACAAGCATCACATGAAAAGGTTGTGTTAAAAGGTTGCGTTAACGACTAAAAGTAACTATTTTTGTTGCCTTAATAACAAAATAAAACGAAGATGAAGAAGCTGTTTGCTATATGTGTATTAGTTGCCGGATTATTGACATCCGTTCATTCGCAAGCGCAGGATGTTGAGACACTCGTTCAGATCGACACCGACATGGGAAAGATCAAGGTAAAGTTATTTAACGACACCCCGCAACACCGGGATAATTTTATCAAAAATGTGAAAGAAAAACGTTACGACGGCCTACTGTTCCACCGTGTGATCAAACAGTTTATGATACAAGGCGGCGACATTAATTCGAAAGATGCACCTATCGAACAGCATTTGGGCGATGGTGATCCGGGTTATACCATTCCCGCCGAAATCATTTATCCGAAATATTTCCACAAACGTGGCATGCTATGTGCAGCCCGTACCAGTGACGACGAAAATCCGGAACGCGCCTCATCCGGTACGCAATTCTATATCGTGACCGGAAAGTTCTATACTGAAATGGAACTGGATAAGATGGAGAAGAGCGACAATAAAACCTTTACCCCCGAAGAACGCCAAGCCTATATGCTTGAAGGCGGGGCACCTCATCTGGATAATAAATATACCGTTTTCGGTGAAGTTGTCAAAGGAATGAAAGTTGTAGATAAAATACAGTTTGTCGAAACAAATGAGGACGACAGGCCGTTAAAGAATATAAAGATCAAGACAATGACTCTTGTCGATAAATAATCATTAAACAAAATAAGAATGGAAACGCAAACAAAAGAGACACAGGTATTGATGAAAACCAGCTTGGGCAACATCAAACTGAAACTATACAACGAAACACCGAAACATCGTGATAACTTTATCAAACAGGTAGAGGACGGAACTTACAACGGCCTGCTTTTCCATCGTGTGATCAAGGATTTCATGGTGCAAGGTGGTGATGTAACCTCAAAAGATGCTCCTATGAGTAAACAGTTAGGAGCCGGTGACCTGGGATATACCGTACCGGCCGAATTTGTTTATCCGAAATATTTCCATAAAAAAGGAGCTCTTTCTGCCGCCCGTACTAGTGACGAGGTTAATCCGGAGAAAGAATCTTCTGCCTCCCAGTTCTATATCGTCACCGGAAAGGTATACAAAGATGCCGAACTGGACCAGATGGAGAAACAAAAAGAAGGCCGCCTGAAACAAGCGATTTTCGCACGCCTGCAAAAAGAAAACAGTGCCAAGATCAAAGCGGCTTATCAAAGTGGTGACAAAGCCGAACTGGCTATTATCCGCGATACCCTGATCGGCAAGACAGAAATGGAAGCAGAAAAGCGTAAGGATGAAGCCAAACTGACTCCGGAACAACGGGAAGCCTACAAAACAATCGGCGGCGTTCCTTTCCTGGACAATGAATATACGGTTTATGGCGAAGTGGTAGAAGGATTGGATATTGTGGACGCCATCCAAAATGTCAAGACCAACCGACAGGACCGTCCGTTGGAAAATGTGGTTATCGAATCGGTTGAGATACTTGAATGATACAATTCTCTGCTTATAAAGAACATTACAAAGATACAATCTGCCTGGGTGTCCCGATCATGTTGGGACAGCTGGGCATTATTATTGTCGGGTTTGCCGACAACATCATGGTGGGGCATCACAGTACCAACGAACTGGCTGCCGCCTCGTTCGTCAATAACTTCTTTAACCTGGCTTTTATCTTCGGAATGGGTTTCTCCTATGGCCTCACTCCTATTATCGGTGGACTTTTTGCCGGTAATGAGCTCAAAAAAGCCGGCGAAACACTGAAGAACAGTTTATTTATCAACTTCATCGTCGGTATATTACTCAGCCTTTGCATGCTTCTATTGCTCTTCAATATTGAGATATTGGATCAGCCGGAAGAGCTGATGCCTTATATCGTTCCTTATTATATTCTTCAGTTATTTTCCGTCGTATTCGCCATGTTGTTCAACTCTTTCAAACAATTCAGCGACGGGACGACCGATACGGTTACTCCTATGTGGATCATGCTGGGAGCCAATGTATTGAATATTATCGGGAACTATTTTCTTATTTACGGTAAATGCGGTGTGCCGGAAATGGGACTGACCGGAGCCGGGATATCTACGCTCGCCAGCCGTATCCTGACATTCATCGTTTTCTTTATCCTTTTCCTGCGGCATAATAAATACAAAGAATACCTGAAAGGTTTCAAGGAAGGTGTCATCAACCGGGTGAATCTGAGCAATCTGATCCGGATGGGATTTCCTGTCGGCCTGTTAATGGGGGTCGAAACAGGTTCATTCAGCTTAAGTGTAATCATGATGGGATGGATAGGCAGTACGGCATTGGCTGCCCATCAGGTACTTGGAGTCATTACCACACTGGGATTCATGGTCTATTACGGTATAGCCGCCGCCGTTACTATACGGGTAAGTGCTTTCAAAGGCCGGGGAGACTGGCTGGATATACGTCGGGCATCCTTCGCCGGGCTGCACCTGATTATGGGAGTAGCCGTTATATTTGTCCTGTTTATCCTCGCTTTCCATAAGAATATGGGATATCTGTTCACACCAGAGCATGACGTGGTAGCGATGGTAGCTCTTTTATCCTGGTCGGTCATCCTGTATCAGTTCGGAGACGGGTTGCAAATACTATTCGCAAACGCTTTACGCGGCATAGCCGATGTAAAATATATGGCTTACATGGCGTTCTTCTGTCATTTCGGACTGGCTTTACCAATCGGATACATCTGTGGATTTGTATTTGATTGGGGAGCGATCGGTATCTGGTGTGGTTTTCCGGTCAGCCTGACAACGTTAGGTATATTGCTTTGGAGGAGATTCGATAAATTATATTATCTTTGTGCCTTCACTAAATCAGATTCCAGTTTTCACAATGCAAATACGAATTAATAAATACATTAGCGAAAGCGGATTCTGTTCGCGACGGGAAGCCGACAAATATATCGAGCAAGGTGCCGTAACCCTTGACGGAAAAAGGGTAGAAATGGGAACCCAGGTCTCTCCCGGACAAGTGGTGAGAGTATTCGGCGAGATCATCAGCGGTAAAGCTGAATCGATTATCATCGTTTACAACAAACCGGTAGGCATTGTCAGCACAACCGATCCGGCCGAACGCGACAACGTAATAAATGCTATCGGGCATCCCGAACGCATCTTCCCTATCGGCCGCCTGGACAAAGATTCTCAGGGGTTGTTATTGCTTACCAATGAAGGGGATATAGTCAACAAGATACTCCGCGTCAACAACAATCATGATAAAGAATATTTCGTAACGGTAGATAAACCGGTTACAACTGATTTTATCAAGCGTATGCAGGGAGGCATTCCCATTTTAGGAGTCGTCACCCGTAAATGCGAGATTACCCAGAAGGGAACAAACTCGTTTAATATCGTTTTACGCCAGGGACTCAACCGGCAGATTCGCCGTATGTGCGAGTATTTAGGCTACAATGTTACAAAACTGCAACGCACCCGCATCATGCACATTCACCTGAAAGACCTGAAAATCGGACAATACCGCAACCTCAATCCCGAAGAGTCCGAAACATTGTACAAGAAGATTGCCAACTCAGTGAAAACAGAAGAGGCCTCAGCTAAGAAAGGTAAACCTGCCGGGAAAAGCAGTACTGCTCCTAAAAACAGTACGGTTACCAAAAGTCAACAGGCCAAGCCTTCCCCCGCTAAAAAGGAACGGTCAGCATCGGGTAGCAACTTCAAATCGGCTAAGCCGGCAGCCGGCAGAAAAACGTCTTACAACCCTAAGAGCAAGACGCAAAGACGCTCCAGGTAAGCATGTAAGATTGAGTTTTTGCAAAAAACATTCACCCGATACCAGCAATAAGTACCATTTAACCAACATCCCGTCACCCACTATCATCAAACCGGTTAGGAACTAAGCCTTTAGTAATAACTTACAAATCAAGCAACCTTTGTCGTCAAGCTTTGCGACCAAGGTCGTTAAGCAAATAAGATATAGGGAATGGTTTATTTATCAGGCATCTGTCATTCAATAGACAAAGACATAAGTACTAATAATAAGCAATCTTGAAAGGAGAAAAAAAGTGAATGGTTTATATAAACCATTCACCCATATCGCACACATTCAATATACTGTTTTACAACTAATAAGCCCTTAAAGGGTGAACGGTGAACGTTTTTTAATTCTTCTTCAACCACTGATCCAGCCATTCGAAGAAAGTACGTTGCCACAACACGCCGTTCTGCGGTTTCAAAACCCAATGGTTTTCATCCGGGTAGATCAACAGTTCGGCAGGAACACCGCGAAGTACGGCAGCATTGAAAGCAGCCATTCCCTGACCGGCAAGGATACGGTAATCCTTTTCCCCGTGAATACACAGGATGGGAGTGTCCCATTTGTCTACAAACAGGTGCGGAGAATTAGCGAATGTACGTTGAGCTACCGGATTGTTCTTTTCCCAGTAAGCACCGCCCATATCCCAGTTGGCGAACCACATTTCTTCTGTTTCCAGATATTGCATTTCCATATTGAAGATACCATCGTGGGCAATGAATGCCTTAAAGCGTTTATTGTGATGACCGGCTAACCAATACACTGAGAAACCTCCGAAGCTGGCACCGACACAACCCAGACGATCATTGTCTACATACGGTTCTTTCGCCATTTCGTCAATAGCTGTAAAGTAGTCCTTCATACACTGGCCACCGTAATCGCCACTGATGGCCTCGTTCCACTCTTTACCGAAGCCCGGCAAACCGCGACGGTTGGGAGCTACGATTATATAATCGTTGGCAGCCATAATCTGGAAGTTCCAACGGTAAGACCAGAACTGGCTGACCGGACTCTGAGGACCACCCTGGCAGAACAATAAAGTAGGATATTTTTTATTCGGGTCGAAGTTAACAGGATAGATCACCCAGGTAAGCATTTCCTTGCCATCGGTAGTTTTCATCCAACGTTCTTCCACCTTACCCATTGTGAGCTGATCGTAGATATACTGGTTTTCAGTAGTCAACTGAGCAACAGCATGATCGCCTGCCAGATCGATAGCATAGATTTCATCCCCCATACTCATAGAATGACGTTTTGCCAGCAATTTGTTATCGCCACACAAAGTCACACCCTCGTAATCATACATTCCACTTGTCAACGGAGTGAGTGTATTACCGGTTGTCAGATCTATTTGATATACCTGGCTCTCACCATGCCATACGCCTGTAAAATACAACTTCTGAGCATCTTTGCTCCAGCAGAATCCGTCGACACTGGAATCGAACGCTTTACTTACGAAAGTCTTCTCACCCGTCTCCAGGTTCATTACCATCAGACGGTTCTGGTCAGATTCATAACCGTCATGTTCCATACTCAACCAGGCAATACTTTTACCGTCAGGAGAGTATTGCGGATTAGTATCGTATCCCATCATACCTTCACTGATATTTACCGTCTGCTTCGTATTCAGATCATATACATAAATATCCGAGTTAGTAGAAAGGCTGTATTCCTTTCCTGTTTTCTTGCGGCTGGTATAAGCTACCTTGTCGGAAGTAGTATTCCATGCCAGTTGTTCAATACCGCCGAAAGGCTTCAACGGCGATTCGAACAGTTCACCTTCCATCACATCGACAGGATTGCTCATCTTGCTTCCATCGAAGTCGGCAACGAAAGGATGCGGAGCGGTTGTCACCCATTCATCCCAATGCTTGTACATCAGGTCAGTAACAATGACACCGGTAGCCTTATCCAGATCCGGATATTTATCGGCTGTGCTCGGTACCGTCTTTACCTGCGAAATAAAAAGGACTTTCTTTTCGTCCGGTGAGAAAGCAAATCCTTCGATATCGCCGTCATAGTTGGACAGTTGCTTGCGATCGGTTCCGTCCGGATTCATTTCCCAAAGTTGGCTGCTACCACTTTCACCCGAAAGGAAAGCGATCTTTGTTCCTCCTTTAATCCAGGTTGCTTCATTTTCCGAGAAGGGAGTGTGAGTGATCTGTTTATTGTCAGATCCGTCGGCGTTCATTACAAATACTTCCCGGTTACTAGTGTTCAACGGTACACTGTAATAGGCAACCGTATAAACGACTTTTTGTCCGTCCGGAGATACGTTCATCCCTCCGATACGGCCCATAGCCCAAAGAGCCTCAGGCGTCATTCGTCCGTCGGTAATCTTGATTTCCGAGCGTCCGATAACGGGTCTTGTGTCCTCTGCTTTTTTAGCATCTTGGTTACAAGCACCTAGTAATACGGATGTTGCCATAACCATTGTTGCAATAGATTTATTCATGTACATTATAATATATTATATTCTGTGTGCGAAATTAGTAAATATAATTTATATCTTTGCACAAGTAATTTAAGAACTGAACAGTATGAACAAGATTTGGTTATTTGGAGCCGCTATAAGTATGGTATTAGCATTCGGCTCATGTAAACCTAAACAGAGTGCTTATAAGGCTGCTTACGAACAAGCCAAAGAAAAAGAATCTACAGCTCCTGTTGAGGTAGTAGAACAAGAAGAAGAGGTGGTAGAGGAAGTCGCTCCGGTTTCCAAACCCAGAACTTCAACTGCGACAACACGTGCGGAAAGAATCAATGCCGCACAGGGTGAAGATGCAAGCCGTCTGAAACGTTACAGTGTAGTAATCGGTAGCTTCAAAAACAAAACAAATGCTTACGCCCTGAAAGAACGTATGCAGAATGATGGCTACAATGCAGTGTTAGGTGAAAACGAACAAGGTATGTTGCGTGTGATCGTTGCCAGCTTCAATGATAAAGCCGATGCAGCCGACAGCCGCGACGCTATTAAATCTAAATATGCTCCTAATTTCCAGGATGCATGGTTGCTGGAAAGACAATATTGATTGGGTGATTAATAGAAGATTTATATATAAGTAAACTACTTATTATTAATAATCTGAAAAGGGATATTCGTTACCGGATAATCCCTTTTCATGTATAAAGACCTCTAGTCTTTCTTTTTTTGTATATTTAACCGTTAAAGCTAGTATGATGTTAAAGACTTTTTTGAAATCGCCCATTCCATTGTTTCCGTTATTATCCTTCTTCGGATTCTGTTTTTTCACAGGCATATTATATAAAGATATGTTTTATATGGCGGAACAACATAGCTTATTTGTTTTTGACCGCCAGGTTATGCAGTTTATCCTGAACCAACCGTTTGGTGAAGCGCTTTGTACAGGACGTTTCCTACTGTTATCCTTTCATGAACCCATACTGGGTGGAATGTTACTCTCATTGATCCTGACCGCTACGGTATGTCTACTTAAATATATCTTCTCTTTACAAGGGAAATGGGAATGTTTTTCCCTCCTGCCCTCCATTCTGGTTATATGGTATTTAGTTCAGAAAGGCTCGAATCTTTATTACCAGCAGGAACCTTCGGTTGTCTTTCTGTGGCCGGTTGCCTTATTATTATGTACCGGAGTTATCGCTATTTTAAAAAGATGCTTTTTAAAAAAAGAGAAACCAAAAGTAACTCCTTCAAATCGTTTCTCATGGGGGATCTCTGTTCTCTTATTCGCAACACTCTATATTTATGGATGGACAGGCAAAGAGAATGAACGTTTAACAGCTACATCACAGCGTCTTATGCAAGAACAAGACTGGAATAGTATGATAGAAATAGCACAAAAAGCTAAGCATCCAACCCGTAGCGTTGCCGCTTATCATGCCATCGCTCTCCTTCAGACCAACCAGCTACTAACCCGTTTATTCGAGATCCCTTATCAGTATCCGGACCCGGGATTAATTAATCGCGGTGGCCAGCCGGATGACGGAACCGACCTATATCTGGCCGATTGTTGCTTCGCTACCGGACTGTTCTATCAGGCCTATCATCAGGCAATGGAACGAATGGTTATCGACGGCCCGAATTGCTATACATTGAAACAACTGTTCTTTTGTTCATTACTGAATGAGGAATATGTGCTGGCTAACAAATATTTATATCTACTGATGCAGGTTCCCACCGAAAGAGGGTTTGTACGCAAATATATGCCTCTGGTCGCTAACCCTGAGAAGATAATGACCCATCCTTATTTTAGTAAAATATTGGAATTGGTTCCTATGGAAGATCACTTCGAGCAGGAATACCGCTCCCCGGTTTTTGTAGGATATAACGTGCAGATAACGAACGCTCGGAATTTACAGGCATTCGAAGTATCACTGGCTGCTTGCTTATACACAAAAATGTTACCGGAAACTTTCAACCGGACCCGCCCTTATGCAGGAAAGCAATTACCTCCCCTCGTTGAACAGGCAATCGTCTTATACAGCCTGACCAGCAATGCTGATATTCTGAAATATTTCAAAATCAATCCGCAAACGATAAGTCGGGTAAAAGAGTTTGTTACCCGCTACGTCAGGAATGGTTCTGTCGACCCGGATAACTTTGAAGAGTTAAGAAAGGAATATAGTAACTTCTACCCTTATTACTTTTATTGCGAAAATATAATTAATGAAACTGACATGGCTAAATATCAATCATTAATGAAAGGAGGCGTCAACTAATGAAAAAACAAATAATATACATACTGAATCTGACGTTGGCATTGTATCTTTGCCTGTTTACTGCCTGTTCGTCAAAACCCGGAGTACCTGCTGCCTATACAGATGCACAGCAATCGGTATCTATCTATCCAGACTATAAAGATATCATCATTCCTCCTAATATAGCTCCGCTTAATTTTCTGGTACGTTCTCCCGGTAAAGAGTTCGTTGCGGTTTTAGCCGGGAAACATTCACAGTTGGAAACATCTTCTTCCGGAACGCCTTCAATCTGTTTTAAAGAACCAGACTGGCAGGATTTTATTCGCAAGCATAAAGGAGAGCCACTGAAAATGACAATCTATGCAAATACCGGGAAAGAATGGGTACGCTATCCATCCTATACAATCGGGATCGCCAACGAAAATATCGATCCTTACATTTCTTATCGTCTGATCGAACCGGGATATTCGCTTTATCGCCAATTGGGATTATACCAACGCAACCTGACTACATTTGAGGAACAGCCTATTTACGAAAATAACCGTACGTTCGATTTCCATGAGAATCATTGCGTAAACTGCCACAACTATCAGAATTATAGTACACGGAACATGCTTTTTCATGTCCGGACGAATCATAGCGGAACAATTATTGCACGTGGAGAAAAGATCGAGAAGATCGATTTCCGTCATGATTCGATTCTCGGTGGGGCTGTCTATCCGTCCTGGCACCCGAATAGAGATTGGATCGTGTTCTCCTCTAATAAAACTGGACAGGCTTTCCATACGATGAACCGGGAGAAGGTTGAAGTGATAGACCAGGCTTCGGATATTATATTTTATGATATTGAACAAAAGAAAGTCAGGAATATATTCAAAACAGACAGTTTGCTGGAGACATTTCCTTGTTGGTCACCAGACGGCAACCGGATTTATTATTGTGTAGCCGACCTGAATACTTTACGTTCAGATTCCGGGTCGATAACGACTGCCGATTTTCTGCGTAAATACGATCGTTTACATTACAATATAATGAGCTTGCCCTTCGATTCTTCTTCCTGTAGTTTCGGTGAACCGGTAATAGAAGTGGATTGCTCCGCACGCGGACAAAGTGCATCCGTTCCCCGCATAAGTCCGGACGGACGGTTCCTGCTTTTCACACAAAGCAATTATGGACAATTCCATATCTGGCATAAAAGTGCCGATCTATATGTAAAGAATTTAGAGAACGATTCCATATACCCTTTAGATGAAACAAACAGCAAAGATTCCGACAGTTATCATAGCTGGAGCAGCAATGGCCGATGGATCGTTTTCAGTTCGCGCAGGGACGATGGCTCTTATACTCGTTTGTACATTACTTACTTCGATAAGGAGGGACAAGCCTACAAGGCATTTCTGTTACCTCAACAAAGCCCGGAACAAAATATGACCTTACTGAAAAGTTATAACGTGCCGGAACTGACAACAGACAAGATTAATATAATGCCGGACACCTTTAAGAAAATAATATACCAAACTCAGGCTGAATCCGTCACTTACCATTAAATTAAAAGGCCCGGAGGATACCGGACCTTTCTTACCAACCTAAATTAAAAACCTAAAACTAACCATCTTTTTGCCTTAAAACATAAACGTAAACCTATACATAATTATCTTACATTGAAACATCCTTAATTTATTCGTATGCTGGCCATGCCCCCTGATTGGAACAAACAAACGCTGCAATCTTCACGGCATACCGATGTGCCTCACTTAGTTTCGCCCCATGTAACAGTGACATTATCAGGGCAGCCGAAAATGCATCACCTGCTCCTACCGTATCGATCACTTCCACTTTCGGGGTCTGTAACGTTGAAATTTCTTCCGGCGTGTAAACCGTACTGTATGAAGCACCGGCAGTCAGTACCACCATTCTTAAGTTATAATTCTTCATGAACCAGGTAGCGATCTTCTCTTCAGAACCTGCTAAGTCAAATAACTCTTTCAATCGAAGTAGCTCCTCGTCATTCATCTTCAACACATTCGCCAGATAAAGCGATTCCTCTATCAATACTTTATCATAATAGTGCTGACGCAAATTAATATCAAACAAACGATAAGCCGTATCCGGAGCAAAAGAAAGAATTGCCTGAATAGCATCACGCGATTGTAAGGAACGCTGTCCTAATGTCCCGAAACAGATAGCATCTACACGTTCTGCCAGATCGACAGCAACCGATGTAGGCGACATATGATCCCATGCAACCCTTTCGGTAATCGTATATTCGGGAATCCCGTCCTCTTTCAATTCGACATTAACTGTCCCGGTAGGATAAGGTACTTTATCTATCAGATACTGGATGGAATTTTTATCCAGTTCGTTCAATATCTCATGCCCGTTATCATCATCACCAATGGCACTGATAGCATATCCCTCCGCCCCCAGACGGGAAGCATGGTAAACAAAATTGATCGGTGCACCGCCTGCAGTCTTTCCTGTAGGAAGTAAATCCCAAAGGAGTTCACCTATACCGACTACAACCGGCTTTCTATTTTGTTGCTTCATTTGTTCCATTGTGCAGATATTCCTTGTTCAAATTGCTTTCTAACTTTTGATGATGCAAAACTAAAAGAAGGAACAAACACCGGCAATAACATATGCTACAAGATCGATAACAATCGTTACATAATAAATTTAGTATCGACAGCAATACACAGATGTTACATAGATGTAACGAGAGTTATTCTTTTCCCAGATATTCGGTAGGTGTAATATTATACAGGGCTTTAAAGCATTTGGAAAAGTATGCCGGAGAAGCGAAACCGGTAGCATAGGCTACTTCATTCACATTATATGTCTTTTGTTGCAACAAGGCGGCAGCCCGCTTCAACCGATAATTCCGTAAAAAGTCAGTAGGTGTTACTCCGACCAGTTCTTTTACTTTCCGGTAGAGGTGTACCCGGGAAAGCCCGATCATCTCGCTAGCTTTCTCTATACTGAAGTCTGAGTCTGCATACGACTCTTCTATCAGTTTCAGGAACTTACTCATGAATAATTCATCCATACTTTCCACCTTCCCGAATTTCATATCCGAAGAACCGGACGATTGAAATTCCTGCGCCAGTGTATCCCGTAAGCGTGCCCGTTCTTCCAGCCGCTTAACGATACGCAATTTAACTTCTTCCATATTGAAAGGCTTCTGGATATATTCATCCGCCCCACTGGCTATCCCATACATACGCTGTTTATCGTCAGACAGGGCAGTAAGCAGGATTACAGGAATATGACTGAATGCGATATCTGATTTTATCTTCTTACATAACTCATATCCATTCATTTCCGGCATCATGATATCGCTCATAACCATAGAAACATCTTCTCTTTGTAATATTTCCCAAGCCTTTATCCCATTTTCGACCAATAAAATACGGAAGTTCTGTTTCAGTTCTTTCTGTAAGTATGCGCCAATATCAGGATCATCCTCAGCAATAAGAATAGTATAATCGTAAGTTCGCTTTACAATCTCCTCCATCTCTTTCGTATCCAGATTGGCTACTCCACTGGACAGTTCAGTCACGGAAGGAGCAAATGTACAGGTTTCATCAAAGTGAGATTTGCCTTTGAGGAGTTCGACGGTAAAGACTGTCAGCTTACCAGGTGTACTTTGTACCTCGATATGTCCTTTATGCATACTGACAAATTCATTGGTAAGATGAAGACCTATACCTGTTCCGGTTATATAATTCTGATCGCCGGTAAAGAATTGTTCAAATACGGAAGAAAGGTTTTCAGGAGGAATCCCTTTTCCATTATCTTCCACAGACAAAATCACATAACCTGCATGGTCCTGCAGACGGATGGTTACAGTTCCCCCATCCGGCGTAAACTTAAAAGCATTTGACAACAGGTTAGCCAATATCTTCTCCATTTTATCCGTATCCACCCAAAGAAGTACAGAAAGCATATCATGGTAAAAAGAATAGTTAATCTGTTTACTCTGTGCCATATTCTCAAAATAGGACTTTACCTCTTCAACAAAGGTTACCAGTTCGACTTGCGTAACATGCATATTCATTTTATTACTCTCCACCTTACGGAAGTCAAGCAATTGATTGACTACACGCTTCAATCGTTCTGCATTCTTCCTGATAATATGGATATCATCGGTTAATGGCGAGTTCTCCGGCAGTTCTTTCGACAATTTATTCAGTGGCCCCAAAATAAGAGTTAACGGTGTTTTTATTTCGTGGGACACATTCGTGAAAAATTGAAGTTTCCGGGCTGTTGCCTGTTCAATCTTACGATTGGCTATAGCCAGTTCCTCCTTTTGATGTTCGACCTGGATATTCGTTTGTTTCAGTTCATGATTTTTTCTTTGTACCTTTCTGTTGATATGTACCACATACAAGGCAAGCAGAATCAATAATCCCATCAACAAGAGGATCATTGCTACCGAGTTTTGCAGGAAACGGTATTGTGAAAAGATCTCATCCAGGTTATTACGTTGTTTCTCGATTTGTTCCTGATAGTTAGTCAACTGTTCAGATTGCAGATACATGGTTCCGGCATTCCCCTTATCAATCAGGGCAGACGTCAGAGCGTATTTCTTAGACACGAATTGACCGGTCAATATCTGCCAGGCCACTTTGATTGCCGTACTTCCTCCTGTCGGATACAGGAACGAAGCCGTTAAATATCCATTCCTGACAGCTTCTATTCCATGCCCCACGCCCGGTAATGCATCTATACCGATAAACTTGATCCTTTCTCCTGCCTTCGGGTCTTTCGTCATAATTACTTCCCGGGCAGCCATGGCCATCAGATCGTTATGAGCATAAACGATATCGATATCGTTAAACGAACCCAGGGCCGCAATATTTGTTTTTGTTTCTTCATTATGCCACCCACCCATCACCTCTTTCAAGGTAATAACATCATTCCCTATCAATGCATCGACAAATCCCTGGTGACGTTCGCGGGCAGAAGAAGAGCCTTTCCTTCCCCACACTTCAACAATTGTTGTCTTTTCTTTCAGTAATGAATTTACAAACAAGGCAGCAGAGCGTCCGATTTCATAATTATCCGCTCCAATAAACGCTGTGTATTCATCCGATTCAATCTTCCGGTCGATGATAATTGTGGGTATTCCGGCCCGAAATGCTTCAACGGCAACCGGTGTCAGAGGTTTGGATTCATTGGGGGATATAATGAGAAGATCTACCTTTTGTTTGATAAACTTCTGAATATCGGCAATCTGCCTCTCATTATCTTCTGCAGCATCTTTTATTTTTAATTTCAGGTTGGGATAATCAGAGGCTTTCACCTGCAAATCCAGTAACATAGCCTTTTGCCAAGGGTCGTTGCTAAAACATTGTGAGACTCCTACAACATAAGTCTTTTCCTTTTCTTCCCGCTTACAAGATAAAACCAGGGAGAGAAGAAAGATCACAAAACAGAAACGATGAATAAAAGACCTCATGTATATGTTGATTTTTAGGTTCTGCGCAAATGTAAGGATTATCAGTAGAACAACCAAGATTTATTTTGTACATTCGTAGCTCAAAATAAAACTTTTACGACATGAAAATAATTAATGAACAGCTACTTGACGAAACAACAGCCAGAGCAAAACAATCACCCCGGCTGCGCATGAATTACAATTTTCATGAAAAACTGGACGATCCGGTCAACCGACTGTTAAACGCAATGGAACCGGAAACCTATATTCGCCCGCATCGTCATCTCAACCCTAATAAGGATGAAATATTCCTGCTTCTCCGTGGCAAAGCGATGCTTTTCCTTTTTGACGAAAAGGGAAATATTACCGAAAAGCTGCTACTCGATCCGAAGGCCGGATCATACGGTGCGGAGATCGCTCCGGGTATATGGCATTGCCTGCTTGTTCTGGAGTCGGGCACAGTCGTTTATGAAGTAAAACCGGGTCCCTTCGCACCTTTAAGTCCGGAAAACATGGCCCCGTGGAGTCCGGAACCGGATGATGAAAAAAGTATCAGGGAATATCTGGATTATCTATCATCCCAAATAAAGATATAACATCATAAAACATATGAAACATATACTTATAATTCTCCTATCCTGTTGCCTGATGATATCTGCATCTGTTTCTGCTGCCAATCCGGATGAAGACACCTATCCAACTGCAGAAAGGCTTTTTCATATCGCTCGCAGTACCAATAAAAACTTAGTGTGCTATGATATTAATCTGGAGAACGGCAGACTAAATATCAAATCACCACTTAATGTCTATTGGGTGAACCGCGAAGAACGTCCGGGAGAAACCAACGGATTAAGTTATTTCCAACGTAAGATGGCTTACGGATATAAACTTGTATCGACAGAAGACGATTCAGCAGAAGTCACATTAAGTGCTTATCCCGCTAAAGTACTGACTATTTGCAAGAAGGATGGCAAGTATATTTGTCTGGCTACTATCGACAACCAACAGGCAAAACTCGAATCGCTCTATGTCAAAACCAAACCGAGCAATCCGCTAGGTGTTGAATATGTAGAACTGCAAGGAACAGCGACAGCCACTGGAACCAAAGTGACCGAAAGGATAAAGAAATAAAAGAAAGCGGATATGTCAGCTATTTCCTGCATATCCGCATTTCTATTTATAAAATATAAATTACCTATTCTTATACCAATTTATGAATAACCAGTCCCGAACGTAGTTTGGGTTCGAACCAGGTTGTCTTAGGAGGCATGATATTACCGGTATCGGCTATATCCATCAATTGTTTCATAGTAACGGGATAGAGAGCCAAGGCAACCTTCATTTCTCCGCTGTCTACACGACGTTTCAATTCGCCCAAGCCACGGATACCACCTACAAAGTCAATTCGTTTATCAGAGCGCAGGTCTTTAATACCCAGCACTTCATCCAGAATCAGATTAGAAGAGATTGTAACGTCAAGCACACCGATCGGATCATTGTCGTTGTATGTTCCCGGTTTAGCTGTCAGAGAATACCATTTATCTCCCAAATAAAGGGAAAAATTGTGTAAACCTGCCGGTTTATAGATATCCATACCTTTATCTTCTACTATAAAGTTTGTAGCTATTTTTGCTAAAAACTCTTCTTCCGTAAGTCCGTTCAGGTCTTTGACAACACGGTTATAGTCGATAATAGTCAACTGATTAGCCGGAAAACAAACAGCCATGAAGTAGTTATATTCTTCATCTCCACGATGGTTCGGATTTTGCTTCGCCTTCTCCGCTCCTACCAAAGCTGCCGCTGCCGAACGGTGATGACCGTCAGCTATATACAATGAGGGCATCGCTTCAAATAACTCGGTGATACGAGCAATATCTTTATCTTCGTCAATGATCCAGAAAGTATGGCCAAATCCATCCAACTCTGCCACGAAATCATATTCCGGAGCATTCGCCGTATATTTCTTTACGATAGCATCCAGTTCGGGATTGTCAGGATAAGCAAAAAATACCGGTTCGATATTGGCATTGTTCACACGAACATGCTTCATACGGTCTTCTTCTTTATCACGACGGGTCAATTCATGTTTTTTGATGTTACCTCGCAGATAATCATCGACATAAGCACATACAACCAGACCATACTGTGTACGTCCGTTCATAGTCTGTGCATATACATAATATTGTTCCTTCTGATCCTGAACCAACCAGCCTTTCTCCTGAAACAACCGGAAGTTTTCAGCAGCCTTTTCATAAACAGCCGGATCATGTTCGTCTGTTCCTACCGGAAAATCTATTTCCGGCTTAATAATATGATATAATGACTTTTCGTTTCCTTTTGCTTCTTCGCGTGCTTCTTCAGAATTCAACACATCATAAGGGCGCGAAGCGACTTCTTTTATTAAATCTTTCGGCGGACGGATGCCTTTAAAAGGTTTTATCTTTGCCATAATGTTGCGGATTTATTTATTAACTCTGAACTTCTCGTTACCATTCTGAATGAAATCCACGATTTGTTTTGCAGCAGCAATACCGGCATTGATATTTGCTTCGGCAGTCTGTGCACCCATCTTTTTAGGAGTAGCAAAGTAACGATCCGGATATTTGGCAGCCAAGTCTGCATCGATAGCAGGCTTAATATCTGTAATATACTTAAAGTCAGGACGTTCTTCCATCATCTTGGTCAAACCTGCTTCGTCAATCACCTCTTTACGGGCTGTATTGATAACAATAGCTCCTTTAGGCATAGAGTTCATCAATTCAAAATTGATAGAACCTTTTGTTTCAGCCGTTGCCGGGATATGAAGAGAAACAATCTGACAGGTTTTGAACAAGTCGACAGTAGAAGCAACCGCTTTGACACCATCTTTTTCAATTACCTCTGCCGGACAAAATGCGTCATAAGCATATACATCCATACCAAACCCTTTGGCAACGCGGGCAACATTGCGTCCGACATTACCATAGGCCAGGATACCGAGTTTCTTACCCATCAGTTCTGTACCGGAAGTTCCGTTATAGAAATTTCTGACAGCATAAACCAGCATACCGAAAACAAGTTCAGCCACGGCATTGGAATTCTGTCCCGGAGTATTCATTACACATACATTATGAGCCGTAGCAGCAGCCAGGTCTACATTATCGTAACCGGCACCGGCACGAACAACAATCTTCAGTTCTTTAGCAGCATCCAACACAGGAGCATCGATAATATCACTGCGGATAATAACTGCATTCGCATCTTTTACAGCATCCAGTAATTGAGCTTTGTCCGTATACTTTTCCAGAAGAGCCAGTTCGTAACCTGCAGCTTCCACCACTTCACGGATACCTTTCACTGCTATCGCAGCGAAAGGTTTATCTGTAGCAACTAATACCTTTGTCATGATTAATGCTGTTTTTCAAATTCTTTCATTGTAGCAACCAAAGCTTCCACGCTGGCCTTAGGCATCGCGTTATAAAGAGAAGCACGGAATCCGCCTACTGAACGGTGTCCTTTAATACCTACCATACCGGCAGCAGAGGCGAATTTACTGAATTCTTCTTCCAGTTCTTTATATTCGTCGTTCATTACGAAGCAAACGTTCATAATAGAACGGTCTTCTACAGCGGCAGTACCTTTGAATAATTTATTACGGTCAATTTCATCATAAAGGATAGCTGCTTTTTCAAGGTTCATCTTTTCGATAGCAGCTACACCGCCCAGTTCCTTATACCATTTCAATGTTTGCAGAGCTGCAAAAATAGGGAATACAGGAGGCGTATTAAACATAGAATCTTTCTTGATGTGCGTATTGTAATTCAACATAGTAGGGATGGCACGATCTACATGCCCCAAAGCATCCGTACGTACAATAGCCAATGTTACACCTGCAGGAGCCAGGTTCTTCTGGGCACCGGCATAAATAATATCATATTTGGAGATATCGATCGGACGGGAGAAAATGTCAGAAGACATATCAGATACCAAACGAACCTTCATATCCGGATCGTAACGCATTTCCGTACCATAGATCGTATTATTGGATGTAAAATGGAAATAATCCGAATCTTCAGCTACTTGATAACCTTTCGGGATAAAAGTATAGTTTGCATCTTTTGAAGAAGCGACAACGTCTACTTCTCCGAACAACTTAGCTTCTTTGATCGCATTAGAGGCCCATGTTCCGGTATCCAGATAAGAAGCTTTCTTATTCAGCAAGTTGAAAGGAACCATACAGAACTGCATGCTGGCACCACCGCCCAGAAATACAACCTCGTAACCAGCCGGAACATCCAGAAGTTCTTTAATCAATGCTCTGGCTTCGTCGTTTACTGCAACAAATTCTTTACCTCTATGAGATACTTCAAGAATCGATAACCCTGTACCTGCGAAATTTTCAACAGCTGCTGCTGCATTTTTAATCGTGTATTCGCTCAGAATAGAAGGTCCTGCAGAAAAATTGTGCTTCTTCATATCAATTTCTTTTTAATGTTATATATTATTTAAGTAACGTGTTTTTTAAAACAGGCGGCTAATGTACGAATTTAATTGAAATGAAGAAATCAAAAAGTATAAATTATTAGCAAAAAGCAACATTTACCTCTTTTCTAACATCTTTTATACAGTAGTTCTTCCTTTTTCAATTATTAATTGTCAATTATCAAAACCGGTCTCCCCACAGCTTTCTCATTTGCTCGACCAGTTTTTGTTCCGCCGGATTATTCTGCCCTTTCCAGAAGCGTTGATTAAGCACTTCTTTAGGCAAATACTCCTGTTTAACAAAGTTATCTTTATAATCATGAGCATATTTATACTCTTTGCCGTAATCCAGCTCTTTCATCAAAGCTGTCGGTGCATTACGCAGATGAAGCGGGACAGGCAGGTTACCGGTACGTTCCACCAATGCCAGCGCATCGTTTATTGCCATATAAGCCGAATTACTTTTAGGGCTACTAGCCAGATAAACAGTCGTCTCCGCTAAGATGATCCGTCCTTCAGGCCAACCGATTTTCTTCAAAGCATCAAAACAGGCATTTGCCAATAACAGGGCATTCGGATTAGCCAAGCCGATATCTTCGGCTGCTGAAATCACAAGCCGACGGGCGATAAACTCCGGATCCTCCCCTCCTGCCACCATACGGGCCAGCCAGTAAATAGCACCGTCAGGATCACTTCCCCGAATCGATTTGATAAAAGCTGAAATTATATCATAATGCATTTCACCGCCTTTATCATAAGCTGCCGGATTCTCCTGCAAACGCTCTACAACCCTTTCATCAGTTATTTCTATCTTATCCGTCTCTTCGGCAGAGACAACCAACTCCAGGATATTCAGAAGCTTTCTGGCATCACCACCGGAATAGCGCAACATGGCATCCGTTTCTTTCAACTGGATATCTTTCTCCTTCAGTATAATGTCTTCTTTGACTGCTTTATTCAACAATGTAAGCAAATCGCTTTTATCCAGCGACTTCAGAACATAGACCTGACATCTGGATAATAGCGGACGAATAACTTCAAAAGAAGGATTCTCCGTTGTTGCTCCAATCAACGTTACAACTCCCGTTTCTACAGCATTCAACAAAGAATCCTGCTGGGATTTACTGAAACGATGTATTTCATCAATAAATAAAATCGGAGATACGGTATTGAAAAAGCGATTTCCTTTTGCTTTTTCTATTACATCACGTACATCCTTCACCCCCGAACTGATCGCACTCAAAGTATAGAAAGGGGCTTCCAGTTTATTGGAAATGATTTGTGCCAACGTCGTCTTCCCCACTCCCGGAGGTCCCCAAAGAATAAATGAGGGTATACGTCCTGCATCAATCATTTTCCTTAATACAGCGCCTTGTCCGACAAGGTGTTTTTGTCCGATATAATCATCCAACGTCTTTGGACGTAATCTTTCTGCTAAAGGTTGACTCATCATGCAGACAAAAGTCGGATATTTTATTTACTTTTCAAAGCATAAATACCGTAAAAATATCAAGGAATTATAATGTTTGAAAGCAGTATTTTATAACAAAAAGCAAGACACACCACATACACACCTAGACATTACCAGGTATATTGTATCATTTTGTCAGCACGCATTAGAGAACACAGAAAAATTCATAATACATTTTCTACGTTCCCTAATGCCATTTTCGTATAATTATTTAATGCCTGTCAGGCTGGAAAGGTCACGCACAACTGTCATATCCATAATATTACTATATATTTCTGTTGTTCGTACGCTTTTATGCCCCAGAAGTTTCTGCACAGTTGTTATATTTGCTCCATTATATAACAATAATGTAGCATTCGTATGCCTGGCTGTGTGGAATGAAACTTTCTTATCTATATGAGCCATCTTACAAATCCGGCGAAGTTGCTTATTCACATTCGAATTTGAAGAAGCAGGCATATCAAACAAGGTCCATGGATTATTCTTATACCGCTCATAGATCGGTAGCGACTTTCCATCAAACAACAAAAACAAAGGTAAACGTACATTTACATCAGTCTTAATAGAAGAGTAGATCAACCATATTTTATCTTCTATGCAAAGAAAATTTTCTCTTGTTATACTTACTATATCCGAAAAACGAAGTCCAGTATAACAACTAAACAGAAACATATCCAAAGTCCGCTGAAGTGTACGACGCCCCTTTAGGTTAAGACTCTCCAATTGCTCCAGCTCTTCCGGAGTAAGATGAGATCTTTTACTTTCCATATATTTGATCTTGTATTTACGGAAAGGATACCGATGCAAATCGAATAAATCTTTATTGATCGCCAGATTGATATAACGTTTCAGATGTTTCATATGTTTGGCGATCGTATTCCGGTGATACTTATGTACCAACAGGAAATGCTCAAAATCGCAAAGAAAATTATAACTTAAGTCGTTAAAACTAACTTCCGCCTGGTAAGATGAAAGAACCTGCAATGTTGAAAAATGATTTTTCATCGTTGACGGTTTCAGATTACTCTGTTTAATCTCATTTAGCATAAACAGAGAAAAAGAAGTCTGACCAGCCTCAGGTTTCTCTTTCAGATCATTCAATGAAAATTCCTTGCCACTATGGACTATTTCAAGCTCCAGTTGTTCTAATTCCGCAACAAAATTAGACAGATACTGATTCAGAGACTCCATATTTGGATGATTCTTTACAGCTTTTCTCTTTGCGTCCCACTGATAAGGCTTAATATAAACCTTTGTTGAAAAATACTTCTTCTGCTTGTTCAGATAGGCCTCTACCTGAATCAAAGCTTTCCCTTCTGAGTTTAACAGTTTCTTACGGTTAAACACCAAGTTGTAAATTACTTTTTCCATGATATATATTTTATTTTCTGAATGAAACACGAAGGAACGACAATAAGTTCTTTCTTTCGTATAAGACAAACTAAAAGTTTGTTATCACATATTTACCGGAGTTCCGACAAAATTTGGCGAATACTCCGACCTGCCTTAAAAAACAACCGATTCTGTTGCTGCTGCTCTTCTTTTCGGTTACAAAGATAAAAGAGACTTACCAATCATAAAAAACAAAAAACAAGAAGAGACTACCCAAAAAGGGAACTAAAATTCACAAAAAACGTAATTGGTTCAGAAAGTGAAACATAGAAGATTCATTTTTTTAGTGATAGAAAGAAAAAAAATAAAAAAGTGTTGCTTAGTGATAGATAAAGTCAAAATTAGACCGACACTATTTTAACAGATCCCCCAATATATAAATACCCGATAAAGATTAATAGAACTTTATCGGGTATTTATTTACAGCATGCTAGAAACATGACTTGAATACTACATCTGGATTATTCTCCATATCCGGGATTTTGCTGACCCTTCATTGCCGGATTTGCATTTAGTTCATCCTGGGGAATAGGAAGTAAAACCTTATAGAAATCACGGCTAAAGCTACGTGCCTCTTCTCTCAGTGCTGAGTGCCAACCTCTGTCTTCCGCAGAAGTATAGCGAACAACCGTCTCGTTATTACGCATTGAATCAAAGAAACGATGGCCTTCACCAATTAATTCTTTTCTTCTTTCCAACAACACTCTATCAACCGTAATAGTTGTACCTTGTACGGTATTATCCAGATTAGCACGCTTTACAATGGCTTCCAGATATTCTGTCGCTTTATCATTCTGATTACCTAATTTTGCTGCTGCCTCTGCCCCATTCAGATACACCTCGGACAAGCGAAGTAGCGGTACATTATTATAACGCAAGTCACTCAACCCATCTGCCGGATATTTATTCAGGAACACAGTATTTGTTCCATAAGTCTTCTTATAGTCAGCAGTTGCCGGAGCCAGAAAAACACCATGACGAACATCATTCGGATCTTCATTCAGCAAATCCAGAAACTTTTTAGTAGCTACTATATCTGCATATCCGTCTTCATTATACAAATATGCAATTCCTTCACGGTCGGTCCAGTCTGTAGAACCAGTTATAGCAATCTCAAAAATCATTTCATTCGGATGAACTCCACTGATCTTACTCCAAGCAGCAACATACTCTTCATTTTTCCACAATTTATAAGGTGAGTTCTCAATAATATCTTCAGCAACATCCAATGCTTTCCGATTTTCTCCCTGAGTCAGGTAAACTCTGACTAATAAAGCTTTAGCAGCCCATAAATTAATATAACCAGGAGTGGATTTTTCAGACAAAGCATTAGAATCAATTGCATCATTCAAATCCTTAACAACTTGTGTATAGACCTCTTCAACTGTATTTCTCGGTAGTTTAATTTCAGAATCCATCACTGAAGTAACCAATGGTACACCCAAAGAAACCGGAGCACCGGGAGCCGTATAGGTTTTACCATAAACACGAACCAAATCAAAGTGTGCCATTGCGCGAGCCACTTTAGCCTCTGCGGCATACTGTGCAATAATATCAGCTGCATCCTCCTTATCAGTCAACAATCCACTTTCAGCAGCTTCAATGATTCGATTCGCACGTCCGATAACCACATAAGGAGTCTGCCAAATATCCGGAGCATTATCAGCTGTTGAATAGGTCATGTTATAGCATAACTGAGAACGGCTTCCTGATTTATCAGATTGCATGTCATCCCCACGTACTTCCCCATAATAAAACATACGAGCAGCATAATAATCATTAAAACTAGAAGTTCCTTTTATCATCTGATACATACCAGCACGTACAGAAGAAAGGTCAGCACTTGTAGTGACAGCCTCATTTGCCTCTACCTGATTGCCCGGCTCTACATCGAGCCAGTTATTGACACACGACGATAAGCCCGCTACCAATGTAGCACCAACCAATGCCTTATATATTATATTCTTCATACTTATATCTTTTTTTAATCATTAAAAACCTATTTCGATGCCAAATGTATATGTTCTCAAAGCCGGCATTTCAAAAGTACATAAGCCATCCACCGGCATCTCCGGATCAACCAACAAATCTTTTGACTTCCAAGTTAGCAGGTTATTTGCAGAAAAATAGATTCTGGCTTTAGAAACTCCACTCTTAGATAAGAGTGTCTTAGGTGCAGAAAATCCTAACGACAAATTCTTAACACGAAGATAGTCGGTTGGCATTAACCAACGTGATGAAAGTACACGGGTATTACCATATTTAAATTTAGGCAACTTAGCATTATCTCCTTCCTGCTTCCACATATTTTCCAATTTATAATATGAAGGAATAGCACCATTCGTTGTATAGTCACCACCATTATCATGCAACCAAGTCGCATAATCCAAAGCTTGTCCACCTAAAGAATAAGTTAATGTCAGGTTTAAATCTATAAATTTCCATTTCAGGAAATTAGTCAATCCCCCTTCTACTTTCGGATCATGGTATCCAACGATAACTTTCTGTGCTTCGGAAACATTTGTTGTTGTTTCGTTTGTTCCGTCATTCTTATAATACATCTCATTTCCAGTCTTTGAATCCACTCCTGCATATTCAAACATATAATAAGAATAATACGATTCACCCACACGATGTATCAAAGCACCGTCTATTTCTTCTGTTTGAATGCCATCTAATTTAGCCAGCTTATTCTTATTATGTCCGATATTAAATGTAGTTGTCCAAACCAGATCTGGTGTTTGCATATTTGTAGAAGTTAAACTAAACTCAACACCTTTATTTTCTAATGATCCAACATTTTGTAAAGTTGTCGGGGCATAACTGATCGGATCATAATAACCGGGGATATATGAAATACGTTTGTTCATCAATAGATCACTTGTTTTACGGGTATAATAATCAAACGTAAAATTCAGACGCTCCAATAATGTCAAATCCAGACCAATATTAAAAGCTTTATTTTTCTCCCATTTCAAATCCGGATTACCGATACCGATGATCCCCATACCAGACTGTCCGTTATAAATTTGACCTGCCCTATACATATTAGTCATATAGCTATAAAAATCATCTGGTTGCGTTCCATTAACACCATATGACAAACGCAATTTCCCATCAGTTAAAACATTTTTGATTGATTCCGTGAATGATTCCTGCATAAAACGCCAAGATCCGGAGACCGACCAGAAATTTCCCCAACGGTTGCTTCTTGCTAAACGGGAGCTGCCATCACGACGAAAACTAACACCTGCATAATATTTATTATCAAAATTATAGTTTACACGCCCCAGGAAAGATGTTAAACGTGATTTGTCGCGATTGCTATCTGAAGAAGTTTCTCCTGCATTAGAAATTTCATTCTTATAACCAGGATACTGAGAACCATGAGTATAAACCCATAAATCAGTATAATCTTCTGTTTCAAAACCAAGTAGTGCATCTACATTATGCTTCTGAGCAAATGTTTTAATGTAACTCAACTGAGTTTGTGTGGTTAATGTTCCAAGTGACCGATTATAACGTTGAAACACACCATTGGAAGAACGGCCGTCGTTACTACGTGGATCCCACCATACAGATTCCACAGAAGAAGTATAATCGTAGGCAATCTTTTCACGCAATTTTAATTCGTCCCAAATAGTAACAGTTGCAGCAACTGTATTGAACGAACGGGTTATATCATTGCGGTCATAATTATATGTACTTGTTTCAACAGGATTCGCTCCACCTGTCAAAGGGAAGTTCGAACTAAAAGTTCCGTCTTCATTATAAGGTACCGTGGAAGGTGATGCAGTCCAAAAAGCATTCATGATCGGACTTGCAAAAGACGTTCCTTCATTAGTCATATTTTGATGTATACGCGAAAACAAGGTCGATGCCTCAAGTTTTATACGCCCCGCCTCATGAGACAAATTTGCATTACCAGTCATACGCTCCAGTCCAGAGCGTTCCGTAATACCATCTTGTTTACCATAAGCCAGAGATGTATAGAATTTCGTTTTTTCACTTCCTCCCTGAGCACTAATTTCGTAATTTTGATGACTACCATTTTTAAACAAAATATCTTTCCAGTCTGTCCAACCATTTGAAGGTTTTGTTGCAAAATAATCAAGATCCTCGAGTAATGCCGATTCCGCTTGTGCAGCAGACATTCCTTCCTCATCCATGTAGTAATTTTTCAAACCGAACTTAATCATTTCACGACGATCGTCACCATTAAGTGTAGGACGATAATTTATAGCCATATTAGAAAATCCCCAGTCACTACGGAAATTAAACTGAGTTTTCCCCGCTGCTCCTCTTTTAGTAGTAATAACAATTACGCCGTTTGCAGCACGTGAGCCATAAAGGGAAGCAGCAGCCGCATCCTTGATTACAGTAATAGATTCAATATCATTCGTATTCAAAGTTGCCAATACATTTGTACCGGTACTATTATAGCCATCTCCTGTTTTCGGAGTATTAAAAGCACTAATATTGCCCGATTGTACCGGAGTACCATCAATAACATATAATGGATCATTTCCTGCATTCATTGATCCCATACCGCGGATTCGAATTGAAGTCGTAGCACCTGGTGCACCGGAATATGAACTAATTTGAACCCCTGGAATAGTTCCCGCCAGCTTATCCTCCATAGCCATGGTTGGGATATCTTGTAACTTTTCCGTTGTCATCGTAGAAGCAGCTCCGGTGAAAGTAGACTTTTTAAAAGAGCCATAACCAGTAACAACTACTTCTTCTAATAATTCGGAATTGGTTTTCAAAACCACTTCTACCATAGGTTTTATAACCACCTCCTGGCTTTTCATACCTACATACGAAATTACCAGAGTCTTTGCAGAACTACGTTTTGTGTAATACATTCATAATCAGCATGTTAAATTTAAAGAGAAAATATATATTACCTGAGAAAACAATATTCAATTTAACTTTTAATTTTAATCCACCTCTCTATATAGCACTGATAATTAATATATTAATATTGACAGCTAATAAAAAAGGTAAAATCTGATATTCAATTTAAAATACCAAATTTCTACCTCAAAAACAGAATTATTAACATTTATCCATGCAAGCAATATAGAAAAACTACTTGAATTCTCGTAAAATCTTTCGTATTGGGATTTGTTTAATTCCTTCATACGAACTTCCTTCTAACTCATCCATTGTATAATCATTTTGGGATAATTGGCTTTTAATCCTCCCAATTTATAGCACTTGGTAAAAGCATCTAAACTATCTTCCAGTTTATGAAATTACATAAATTCATTGTAGGTATCACTCAATTACATTCATAAAAAAAGCCGCTCCTCAAAGAAGCGGCTCTTCATATTATAGATTATACTCTGGCTAATAATTAGGGTTTTGTTGTAACTTTCCACCAGATACATTTATTTCAGTCATAGGCATAGGAAGAATTGTACGATAATCGTCTGCTTTGATTTCTCCTGCAAACTTATTATTTACTGATTTTCCATTTCTCCAATAATCCCAGGAAGTATGTCCTTCTGTAAACAGCTCTAAACGTCTTTCCATTAATATATCATCCAATGTAACGGAAGTCACATCTACATAACCGGCTATACGATTCTGACGGAGCGTATTAATATACTGAGCAGCTTCTCCAGCATTACCTTCTTTCAAAGCACATTCTGCAGCAATAAGATAAACTTCAGACAAACGAATCACTTTTGGATTGTTCACATAAATTTGTCCGTCACGCCCTTTATATTTTTGCGGATAGAATCCAGTATAGCCATTATCAGACTCTTCTGCAATAAGCTGTGTTCTGATATCATTTGGACGAGCATCAAATTCGGCTTTAAAACTTTCTGTGAATGCACATTCTCCATAGCCTTTTGCATGTGTATAATAACCGATAGAGTTACGTTGAGCATTATAAATGGAAGTTGTCAGTATTTCAAACATAGCTTCATTTGTTCCTTCTTTATCCCAAACAGAAAGATATTCATCTATAGAATAAAGTTTATAAGGGGAAGATGCTATTATTTCCTTACAATCATTCAATGCTTCAGCATATTTACCCAGATACAGATAAGCACGTGCACGGATACCTAAGGCTGCCCAATAATTTATATGTCCCTGAGCCTTATCCTTTGTCAGCATAGGAAGTGCTTTATTCAAGTCGCTGATTATAAAATCGTAAGTAGCCTGCAAGGTCGCTCTTTCACCAATATAACTGGTTTCAAAAACATTATCAGACAATACGACTCCCAACCCATTCATATCTCCTGTTGTCGGTAACTTTGCAAACAGTCGAGCCAGATCAAAATGATACAAAGCACGCATTGCATACAATTCCCCTTGAAGATTAGTAATATCTCCTTCTAAATTTTCCGAAGCAGCTAAAACACTGTTAATTCTTGCCAGAGACACATAGAATACCTTATAAAAACTGAACACCAAAGAATGGTTTTTATCCAGTTGATAACGGTACATAGGACCAGCGTGATTCACAGTAGATATAGATTGAAAATCACCGCCACGCAGATCGGCAAATAAAGTAAAATCCGCACCATACGAGCCTACTTCTGTTGCCTGATAAGCATAGACACCATTTACTGCATTTTGTAAATCATCGACGGAAGTAATAGCTTCATCTACCGGCAGGCTTGTTCCTGGTGTTTTCTCTAAAACATCGTCACAGGCTGTGCCCAACAGCATAAATGCTAAACTAACCAAATATATTTTTTTCATATTCATTCCCTGTTTTAATTAGATTATAAAGTGATATTAACACCAAAAACAAAACTTTTGGTAGGAGGTGTATCTGTTTGACGATAACCATTCAATGGCACATCAGGATCTACACGATCACACTTAGACCAGATCATAAACGGATTATTTGCCCGGAAATAGACTCTCAGGTTGTTGAATACATTTTTCCATACCGGAATATTATAACCCAAAGTGATCTCACGCATACGGATATTATCAGAAGATACAATAGTTCTGCTTGAGAAACGATCTGAACGATATGGATTGGCATATATAGGCTTAGGATAATCGACTACGTCACCCGGATTTTTCCAGTAATTGCCGGCTACATCGTTTTCAACATTAAACGAACCGAGTCTTAATCCATCATGATGGAAAAAATATCCAGGATAATCAAACATATCACCGCCAAACTGGTAAGTGATCAGGAATGATAAATCAAAATCACGATATTTGAAAGTATTCGTCATACCTCCGATTACATCAGGTACAGCTTTTCCTACAATACCTTTTTCTGCTTCTGAGTAGTAATTAACTACGCCTTTGCTATGATCTTCCGGATCCTTCCAGAATTCACCTAATCCGGTTTCCGGGTTAACCCCTTTCCATTCCGGCAGATAGAACGTATACATTGATTCTCCTTCGCGATGTAAATACATTTCTCCATCGCCATATTGGATGTCTTTGCCGTCAGGAAGCTTATTGATCTTTACTTTTTGATAAGTCAAGTTGAAGTTCGTATCCCAAGAGAAATCGTTGTTTTTAATATTCTGCGAATTTACTTCTATTTCAAGGCCACTATTTTTTAATTCTCCTAAATTTTGCCAGTTGTTTTCAAAACCAGTTACAATAGAGGTAGGAACTTTAAATAAAAGATCGGTTGTCTTTTTATTATAATATTCAACTGTTAGATTTACGCGTTGATACATATTCCAATCCAAACCAATATTAAAGTTCTGAGATTTTTCCCAGCCTAATTTAGTATTTCCGGCCTGATCCCAATAGATAGCAGAAGAAGGACCATACCCTGAACTGAATGAATACAAAGCTAAGTTTGCATAATAATCGCTAGGCAAGTTACCATTCGTACCATAAGAGAGACGTAATTTCAAATCAGAAAACAGATCGTTATCTTTCAGGAAGTCTTTATTGATTCTCCAAGCACCTGATACAGACCAGAAGTTAGCCCAACGATTATCAGCACCTAAACGGGAAGAACCATCCCGACGAAAACTGGCAGATAAATAATATCTGTTGTCATAATTGTAGTTTGCAGTTGCCAGGTAAGAAACTAGTCCGGATTCATATACATTACTGTAAGCGTTATCAGGCTGTCCGTTACCTAATTCAGGCAATTTATCGGTCGAGTATTGTTTAGCGGTAGCTATTATGTTTGTCAACTGTTGATTTTCAACTTCAAATCCGCCCAATACATCGAATGAATGTACATCATTCCACAAGTTTGCATAGCGCAAAGTGGAAGAACTTGTCAAATTACGGTTTTCATAATTGTAACGTGAGCCTAACCCCTTAACAGATTCACCATCCACACTGTTCGGACTCCAATATTCGAAGTGTTTTGTATCGATGAAGTCATAACCTAAAATACTTTTGAAAGTAACTTTATCAGAAAGTTTCACCTGAACATCTGCATTTGTCAAACTACGCATTGTTTTGGATTTGATCCATTGATCGATACCCAGCATTAAATGAGGATTGGAAGCTGCTCCCCAATTGGCATTTTCGTTATAACTTCCATCAGGATTCTTTACCGGAGCTGTCGGATCGGAAGAGAATACCAAACTAAGAGGAGACGATGTTCCAATCCCTTGCTCTTGGCTACCTTGGTCACGACCACCAGCCTGTTTAGAATAAGCGATAGATTGCTTAACACCAAAACTCAACCAATCATTTACTTGATGATCTAAGTTTAAACGGCCTGTTAAACGTTCAAAATCTGTTCCAATAACAATACCTTCAGACTTGTTGTAGCCGAATCCTACATAGAATTGTGTCTTATCCGCTCCGCCGCTAATTGCAACCTGATGATCTTGAGTCAATGCTGTGCGATACACTTCATCTCTCCAATTAGTATCAGTCTTACCGGAAGGATCATTAAAGAAAGAAGCCATATCACCTTCTGAATCAATGATAGCGTATGCTTCATCACGATTGGTGGCATCTCCATTCAAAATGTAATAGTTCGACAATGCTTCTTTGCCGTATTCTAGTATTTGACTGGCAGTCATAGGAACAAACTGTTTTACAGCCATATTAGACCATCCAACTTCACCTGTATAGGAAACTTTTGTTTTTCCTTTTTTACCGGATTTAGTAGTAATAATAATTACACCGTTAGCGGCACGTGATCCATACAAAGAAGCAGCAGCAGCATCTTTCAACACTGTCATGTTTTCAATGTCATCCGGATTTAAAGAACTAAGGATGCTGGATGTTTTACCATAATAGCTCATATCGCTATCATTTTTAACAGGAACGCCATCTATTACATACAGAGGCGACTTTGACGCACTGATGGACCCAACACCACGAATGTTGATCTCACCAGGAGAACCTGGATCACCTGTAGTAGTAGTTACACGTACACCTGTCAATTTACCTGCTAATGCTTTATCCAGAGATTCTTTTGAACCAGATACAATTTCTTCAGCATTAACGGCTTTTGCAGAACCTGTAAAAGAGGCTTTTTTAGCAGTGCCATAGGCAACAACCATCACTTCCTCCAATGCCTGGCTGGAGGTTTGTAAAAGCACTCTAATCTGGGGTTTAACAGAGATCTCCTGAGTTTCCATACCTACGTATGAAACCACCAGAGTCTTTGCAGAACTACGCATTTTCTAATCCTCTGTTATTTAAGCAGTTAATACTATTTGTGAGCCGCTTAAGATCAAATAAGATTCTATTTTTAATTAATAAGCAAAAGAAAACACCGTATGTACAACACTGCTAATCAGGCATTTAATGTTGCAATAATAAAAAAGGCAGAATTCAAATATTATTGAAATAAATACTCAAATTCTACCCTGAAAAAGGAATAAAAGATATTATTTTAACGAGCCTGTATAAATATTTTTAAGCCAATATTCAAAAACCGGATCCTGAAGTTCTGTTATATTCCCGGGTAAAATATCTATCAGATCTTTTTCTAATGTAGCTTTTCTCAAATTCTTTATATTCGCAGAAGTTCCCAATTTATATTTAGTAAGTACATCTTTGGATGAGAAATTGACAACACCTTCCGCCACAGCCAATAAAAAGTTGATTTGTTTAGATGTCAACGTATCTATAATATTGGCAAAAAGAAGGCTGAGTTGGCCTGTCAGACTTAAAAACGCCTCATTTATTATATCTTCGGTGCATTTCTTTTTTGTGCGTAACCAAACTTGCTGGCTCAACTGTTGGACATAATACGGATGATCTTTTACCTTAGCAGCTATTTTATCGCATAAATTTTCAGAAATCTCTTTTCCCGTATCGGTAAAACGCCTGGATATAAACGTTATCCAATCAAGCCTGCCTATTTTATGTAAAAATAATATATCACCGAACTTATAAAAAGGCATACTATAATCATTGAAGATATCCAGAAGCATATGCCTTTTACTTCCGTAGAGGCAATAACAAACAGAGGTTTGCTTCTGCCAATGGGCGCGCAATTTTCGTTGGAAAGCCAAAGAGTCTTCATATTCGTTGATATTCTGAAATTCATCAATGCAAACAATTATTTTCTTACCTGTGTCATTCGCTATCACCTGGGGCAAATCCAGTATCTCATCATAACTCATCTTGTTATCCTTGAAGTTTATACCAAATGATAACTCATAAGTTTGACTGGTGTCAGACATGGAAATTATAGGAGCCATCCGTCCGAGGTATTTTTTCACTCCGGAAACGAATTCTTCCCAGGCAGAAGTCGATACTTTCAAGAGCGCATTCGCTAAAGCGACATAAAACTCTTCTTCTGTGCGACAATTGAAAATATCAACCTGACAGATATAAAAGTCTTTACTTGAACTGAGCAATAATTGCGCCGTTTTGTTGACCAAAGATGTTTTTCCCCATCTACGGGGAGAGATAATGACGGTATTAACCAGGCTATTGAAGTTTTGAGTAAGTAACTTCACTTCCTGATTTCTGTCCGTGAAGTTCTCCTTATCTGCTATACGACCATAAACAAAGGGAGTATTCATATTCTTCTGTATTTTTGATTAAAACAAAGATAAATATAATAAACCTAACCAACAAATTTGAAACCGATCTATTTCAAACCATTCAATTACATCCTTTATAAAAGAGTAATTCTAATGAAAATTGCACGGAAACAAAAAAGCAAAAGGATAGAGTTCATGTATTTCCGCAAACAAATGGAAAAACACTTGCCTGAAATAACATATTGATTTTTATACACAAATATCAATGTCATTTTGATGCTATATAAGATAAATCAAAAACACATACATCACGCATAAATCCTCTTCCAGAAAATGAGAACACACATATTTTAACACAAATATTTCAAAATACAATCTCGAAAGTTCGTTTTAAACAAACTTCAATTTCGTTTTAAACGAAAATAATTTCTGTTTAAACGAAATTGAGATCCGTTTAAAGCGAGATTTACGCAAAAAGGAGTCCGGATTTCGAGAAAATAGCCTGTTAAAAGATTGATTTTATATGCTAAACAACATCTCATCGGCCCTGGAAGCTACAAAATAATAAATAAAACAAAGTGCCAAAAATGCACCAATATAGATAATTTGAAAACACAAAACTCGTTTTGTCTACATATTTATTCCTTTTTTACAGAAATAACAAACCCACTCAGTGTATATGCCATTTCAAAACTCACGCAGAATGGCCTGTATGAAAACAATCTCAACCAGGAGCTCGTATGCTCCCTGCAAACCAATGTTAAATTATCATTTTGATATCCGATAAAAAAGTAGTTCAACATTATTAATATAGCCTGAAAAAAAGTGAACCCCAAGTCTAAGATGACTACCTGGGTTCACTCCTTTTATGAAAAATCCTTTTATTCCCAGCCAGCATTTTGCTGTTTTGCTAATGTCGGATTTCTTAAAATATCGTTTAACGGAATAGGCCAGATAAAACGTTTATCAGTATAAGGAATAAACTTTTTGCTGGAACTATACCATTCAGATTTTACTTCTCCGTTTACAACGAATGCACCTACGCCCTTGCTGTTGTTGTATTCTATTTTAGCAGGGATACCACCGGAAGGGAATAGATCATCATTTGCAAGACGATGAATATCTTCCCAGCGACGGCCTTCACCGTGAAATTCAATACGACGTTCCCAAAGAATAGCTTCTAACAGGGCTTTGGTATCAGCGAAATCCGAAGCCTTATAACTTTCCTGTGCAGGATTTGCCAATGATCTGTCGCGCACTTCGTTCAATTTTTCGAGAGCCAATGTCTTATTATTACTACGTGCTGCAGCTTCTGCCTCATTCAGAAGCACTTCTGAATAACGGAGAATCGGAGCCCATGCATCCTGAGAAGTTGGATCCTGGTATTTATCACAGAAATAATATTTGTCGGATTCACGATATAATAACAAGTTACGACGCTTGTCGTCTTTCGTCCAGTATTTGGAGTTATAAACGGTAGGAGATGACGTTATAATTGCGCGTCCTCCGTCACGTCCCGACATCATCTGACCTAAAGAGCCATTAACATCCGGATTATCTTCCGTACTATTTTCGATCGAGAAAACGGATTCTTTGTTATCGGCACTTGAAGTAAATGGGGTAACCGGGTCTGATTCCAGTTGGAAACGTCCGCCTTCCAGTTTTTCAGCTTCTTCGATAACTTTAGCCCAATTCCGCATATGCAAGTAAACACGGGTCTTTAAAGCAATAGCTGCCCCTTTAGATGCACGGGATATCTTACCAGCAGTGACAACCTCCGGCAATAATCGTTCTGCATCATCCAGATCTTTAAGGATTTGCGCATATGTTTCGGCAACTGTCGAACGGCCAATCTGTAATGCTTCCTGAATAGCTTCCGGTGTATTAATTGCCGTAGTATAAAGGGGCATACCATAATTATTATTACCATCCACATTGTAAGGAAGTGCATAATGAATCATTAAATTATGGTATGTCAAGGCACGCAAAAACAGACATTCGCCTTTATATTGATTGGCTGTCGCTTCATCGAGTATACCATTGCTACCGGCATATTCCTGACCTGCATACACTGTATTATAACGGTTTATAGCCTCAAAAGAGGTTTCCCACATAGCGACATTATTCGCTGTAGACAAATTGTAGGTCGCTGAATAGGTGTAATCGTAAAATACGGCCGTCAGGTTCATATCTTCACCTCTCATTTCTCCTTGTTGTATACTGGCAGCCCCAAATGGATAACCACGTTGCCAACCATTAGTGGAGTTAATATACATACCACACTGGGCTGCATCATAAGCTCCGATCATAGATAACTCACATCGTGCCGGAGTACCGTAAGCTGTCAAATCGGAGAATTTATCGACCGGAGACAGATCCACCACATCGCTTTCACAAGCACTGAATAGGGGTAGCGAAATAAAGGCTGCGCCCAATGCTACAACTGATATATTTTTATATAGTTTTCTATTTAGCATAATTGTAATTTTTCTACTGTTTTATAATCTTAGAATGTAACATTTGCTCCAAAAGTAAACGAACGCTGCTGAGGCATACCATTCCAGTCTACGCCTAAACGAGTGTTAGTTTCCGGATCCAAACCTGAGTATCCTGTGATAGTGAATAAGTTCTGAGCCTGTGCATACACACGGATCTTGGTTATGTTTATTGCCGATAAAACAGATTTCGGCAAAGTATATCCCAGAGCCAGGTTAGAGAGTTTCAGGTAATTTCCTTTTTCTACAAAGTGCGAATCGGTAAAACCGTCATTGAACAAAACAGACTGGTCTCCATAACCGATTTTAGGAGTCATACCGTCACCCGTTTGTGTAGGAGACACCCATCTGCCTAAAATTTCCTTACCATTATTGGCAAATTCCATATTCATCAGAGCACTTTGGCGAGAGGCATTCATGATTTTATTACCACCGGAGAAACGAAGGAATATATTCAAATCGAAATCTTTATAGGTAATTGTATTGTTCCATCCACCATACCAGGTAGGCATGGATGAACCTAATATTTTACGGTCGCTGGATCCTAAAGAGGATGGTTTGGATACGTCTTTAGCATTGGACGGATCATATTCAACATAGTCATACGAACCGAATGTATCGAACTGAACCAGGCTGCCATCAGCTTTTCTCCAGATAGGGTTACCGTTTTCCATATTGACACCGTAATAGTCGTATCCGTATAGCGAACGATAAGATTCACCTTCGCGGATAATTGTGTAATTATCAACAATATCATTTCCGCTATACAATGACTTAACCGTGTTTTTTACAGTAGAGAAGTTCAACTCTGAACGCCAGTTCCAGTCTTTCGTTGAGATAACTGTACCGCTTACGGTCAACTCAAATCCGGAGTTTTTGATTTTACCGATATTATCGTAATATGAGTTGTAAGGAATACCCATTGTCGGAGGAGTCGGAACTTCCAATACAAGGTCTTTTGAATTCTTTTGCCAATAAGCCAACTCAAATGTCAGACGGTTGTTGAAGAAAGAACCATCCAGACCCAAGTCGAACGTTTCAGTCGTTTCCCATTTCAGGTTGTTATTACCCATACGGTTCCAGGCAATACCGGATTGCGATCCGTACAGTTTTGCACCATAAGTTCCCAGATATGGGAAGTTATTACCCAGATCGGAATTACCTAATGTAGCGTAGCTGGCGCGGATACGCAAATCGTTGAACCATTCGTTCACCTGAGCGTCTTTCCAGAAATTCTCACGAGATAAACGCCATGCAACGGAAGCTCCCCAGAATGTACCCCAACGAGTATCTTCCGGTAAGCTGGATAATCCGTCGTAACGGATAGATGCACCTGCATAATACTTACTATCATAATTATAGTTTGCGCGGAACATATAAGAAGCAAGTCCGTTAAATGTTTTGTATCCGCCGATATCTTTTATACCAAAAGTATTGGAGATAATATGGTCTGTAAAGAACCTGTCAGACAACTGCTGAACAGCAGCATCTGTATATTCATACTCACTGTGAGTGTATTCCTGAACAGCAGTTGCGCTTAAATTATGTACATCATTAAATGAACGATTGAAATTCAGTATATTCTGCCAGTTCCAGTTTTCGTAAGTTGTATTTACTTCTTCGAGCAAACCTTTACGTCCGTACCCGTCACCTGATTCAGAGTCCCAATACATAAAGTCTTTTACGTTAGAGATATCGAGACCTCCCTGAGTTTTTAGTGTAAGTCCGTCCATAATAGTGATTTCAGCCCAACCACCACCGATGGTACGTGTATTGGTAGAGCGATTCACATTATTATCCAATGCCCAGATAATGTTTTGAATACCATTATCTATATAAGAAAGGTTATTACCACGTCCCAATGTTTTACGACTTTCCTTATCAATATTATATCCGGTCGGATCGGTCGCATCGAAAACGGCAACATTCGGAAGCATACGGACTCCGGCAAAACCAACACCCCCCAGTGAGTTTTCAGAATTCGATATACCATTCAGTTTTGTACGGCTCATCTGCCCATTCAAACCAATGCGTAACCATTTTGTCGCCTGCTGGGTCAAGTCGGCTTTCAAAGTCAGACGATTCATATCATTTGAACGGACAATACCTTCCTGTTCTGTAAATCCGAAAGATACATAATACTGGCTTTTGTCTGTACCACCGCTGGCTGCAACGTTGTGATTATGCTGAAAACCGGTCTGGAATATATAATCGTTCCATTTTGTATCAGGATCTGAAGCATTATAAACCGCTTGTCCTTTCTCATCCCAGTTTTCAAATTTTTCGTTGGCGATCATGACAAAATCTTTTGCACCTAAAAGGTCATGTAATTTAGCTGCACTGGCTGCACTTACATATCCGTCATAGGTCACTTTAGCACGTCCCTTTGTTCCTTTTTTAGTAGTAATCAAAACAACGCCATTGGCTGCACGCGAACCATAAATAGCTGTAGCAGCACCGTCTTTCAATATTTCAACAGATTCAATATCGTTCGGGTTTATATCCGACATCGCATTGAACGAAGCATACAACTGTCCCAGACCGGTTTTACCATCTCCATTGTCTCCGGTAGCGATAGGCATACCATCTACAATGAACAGAGGCTGAGAGCTGGAGCTGATGGTACTCATACCACGAACCTTAAATTGAGGTCCTGCACCAAGCACCCCGCTAGGAGTGGTAACTTGAACCCCGGCGGCACGTCCTGCCAACTGGGTATCAAATGAGGATGCCACCAGGTTACTGAGGGTTTCGCCTCCAACTTTCGCAATAGAGCTTGTTACGTCTTTTTTACGTTGAGTTCCATACCCTACAACGACAACTTCGTCAAGATTCTGAGTATCGGATTTCAATCTGACATGAACAATAGGAGATACAGGGAGCTCTTGATTTTCCATACCTACGTATGATATCACCAAAGTCTTTGCAGAACTCGGTTCTTTATGCGTCAATCTATCAAAATTCAAAGGCAAAGGCTTCTAAGAAAATGAGTGAATATATATATTGGTATCTTTTATATACTTTTTTATCTAATTAAAACAGAAATAGAAAACTCTCCATTTACTTCTCAATTTTAGAAAATGAACAGAACGCTGGACAGATTTTTCTATTAAAAAATAATAAGAGACGAATTCCTTTCGCTTTACATTTCAACCGAAGATTCTTTTTTTTGCCATAATTAAAAGATAAAAAACGTTTGCATTTTCTACCAGAGTGGAACCCACACCTTTTCAGGCCAAATAAATCTTGATCTGAAGCATAAAACGAATGGGGGTTAAAAATAGATAATTTTAATTTGTGACTTTGCAGAAAACATTAAAAAAAGACCGCTTTTTAACTCCCGAAAGGCTCGTATTAGTCGCTATTTTGTTAATTAACAGTCCTTTTTTTGTAAAAACTTATTAGTTTTTTGTTGTTATAATAAATTTATTATTACATTTGCGGTCTCTCAGGTATGTTTTATAATAGGTTTTTGGCAAAGTATTCACAAATATAGTGCAAATTAGTTATTTATAAGTTAAATAAAAAAGTGTGTCTATGAAAAAGTTGACTTATCTTTTGTTTTGCCTAATTTTAGGTATTGGGTTGGCGACTGCTCAGACGACGAAGGTAACAGGTACTGTTATCTCGGCGGATGATAATGAGCCAATTATTGGTGCATCGATTGTCGTAAAGGGTACGATGGTCGGTACAGTGACTGATTTTGATGGTGCGTTCTCTTTGGATGTACCAAGTTCTGCAAAGACTCTGGTAATTTCGTATGTAGGTATGAAAAGCCAAGAAGCCTCTGTTCAACCGGTTGTAAATATCAGACTAGCATCTGATACTCAAAACCTTTCCGAAATTGTCGTTACGGCAA
>NZ_JAMBQG010000025.1:0-83973 GCF_023369805.1 Parabacteroides leei | reverse complement strand
TCCCCTCTCCTACAGCTTACCTCTTTCATCATTTTTCATGCGCCGTTCTCTCTCGAATGCGGGTGCAAAAGTAGACCTTTTATTATTACAATCCAAATCTTTTAGCTATTATTTTTTAATTATTTTTCCCTCAAAGGCTTTGTAATATAATGTACGGGCGTAATAGAGAATACTGTCAAAAAGGAAAAACAACGGATACAACCTACATGTCCCGATTCTGACATAAGTTTACTTTGGGGGGGTGTCAACTTATTTGGTTCTTTTGCAATTTAGTTGAAAAGAATATGTTCCATTATCAGTTTGTTTTTAAGAAGTCGTATACTCGCTTTACCATACATTAAGCGTTTCACAGTCTTTAGTTTGTTTACAAAACCTTCCGTAATCCCATTCGTTACATCTTGTATAATTGTGTTTTTTACGGCAGCATAGTCAAGTTTAATTCCCTTGATAAAAGTTTTTAGATTTGGTATTTCTGTCTTCCAATAAGCTTTCATCCATCGTATTAGATTCATCGGTTCATTTCCTTTTATGATTTTGTAAAAAGAACAGGCAGCTTCATACATTTGATTGAACCAATCTGTTTCATTAAGCAGTTCCATCAGATTCTTTCCTTCTTCACTGGGTTCCCTCCCCACCATTGAATTACATGCAATAGAGGCCATGGTCTTTACAGGCATGAGAGCGGACCTTTCATCTTTCGGTTTCTCTTTCTTTTGAGGCTTGTAGTTTTTTGCTCGGAACCCTCTGTGTCCGTCACCGAGATAACGATAATGGTCATAAAATGGAGTTCTGCTTCCTTTGAATCCCTGCTTCTTGATTTCTGCATATATGGCTGACAGAGGCTTGCCTTTTTCTACTTCTTCTTCCACGTATTTATCAAACACATGATAGCTGTTTCTTAATTTACTTTTACGCTCAAGCAATATGTCTATTGAACAGTATTTAGTAGCAGTCTGCCGTGAAATGCCTAGTTTCTTAGATATGGCAAAAGGCTTGAAGCCCTTCTTTTGCAACTCTTTTACTTCATTGAACATCACCCCTCTGGAGTCCTCCTTCTTCGGCATATGGAGTATCGGTTCTTCCGGAATATCCGGTTCTGTATCAAGGCACTCCAAAATATGCTCTTTATTCCTGACCATACTCCGATACTCGCTGTAATGCTCGGAGATCACTTTCGTAAAACGGTCCTGAATGTTTTTTATTAGATGAAACTTGTCAGCCACCTCTATTATGTGGTATTTTGAGGCGGCAATGGCTGCACTGTATTCCGTAGACCTGTCACGGCTTGCCAATTCTACCGCTTGATGATGTTCCAGCCATATCCCGAAACTATCCTGCTCTCTATCACCCAGTAAGTCTATCACCATAGACCGGTCAAGATCTATAATAATGCTTCCATATGTAGAACCCTTTCTTTGTGCCCAGTCGTCAACACCTATTCTGGTGACATCAGTATATGCAGGAGGCAGCATACGGTGCAAATCTCTTAATATCGTTGACCCGCTGAGCTGTATTCCTTGCAAGGAAAGTATTTTGCCGGCAGTAATGGAAGAATGTTTGACTGCATGTTGATTCTGTACTACTTCACATCTACGAGTACGCCTGCGGTAACGGAACACCTCTATCCCTGGTTGCTCGGCAAATGTGTGGAATTTGCATTCGGGATGTGAGCAGAAGAATTTGCGCATTCTAAGATGGAGAATAGTGGTATTTCCAAACACTGGCAAGTCGGAGATATGTCGGATATACCGACTGTGAATCTTACTGCTTTTTATTCCACAGTAGGGACATATACCATAGTCAAGAGAACCGCGTGCATATATGTTGACGATGCCGTCAAGAAACTCCGTACTTTCAATTGTCAGTTCTGCATTAGGAAAGAATGACGAAAGGCTAATTTTATCTTCATAAATGGCTTCAAAAGCTTCATGTTCACGACCTTTTTCTGTAACTTTGTGGTCGTTAGGGTATTTTGCATTATCGTAATCCTTTAAGTTTGGCGACATAAAGTTACGAAAAACAAGCAAAATATCCTAACGTTTATATTGTATAATATATTAGCTATCAGATAAATAGCATAATCGAATGAGTTGATATTTATTTGCTGATAATTAAGGCTCCACAGCAAATAATGACAAGAACGAGGTTACATATCTATATTATTTTCAACTAAATTGCAAAAGAACCACTTATTTCAGGACAGGACAAACTTTTCTTTTATTCGTTTGACATATATCGAACGAAGAGAATACATCTATCAAACGAACAAAGCATATATGTACTCTTTACGTTCGATATATATCAAACGTATTTTTATAGGGGGGGCTTTATGGGATTTCAATGCATTATATGTAACAAAAGTCAAGCAAAAGTGTTATTTAATAACTAGATATCTTTATAGCTCAAATTAATCAACGCAAAAGAAAGATTAGTATCAAGAAGTTAACTATATTTGCTGTCTGATAAAAACTTACGAAATATAGATATGAAACAATTTTTTAAAATGATGTTTGCCTCAGCATTAGGTGTATTTGTTGCTGTTGGCCTGATTTCCATCGTATTTATCTTCACAATAATCGGTATTGCAAGTAGCATAAATAGCACTCCCGATTACAGTCCGAAAAGCAATACAGTCTATAAACTAACACTTGACGGTAGTTTATCTGACAATACAGAAGAAAACCCTCTTGCCATGCTGATGGGAGAAACAGAAAAAGCTCTTTCCTTAAAGGATATATTATCAACAATTCAAACAGCCAAAGAAAATAAAAACATCAGTGGCATATACATAGAAGCAAAATCACTTAGTGCCGGCTCTGCCAGCCTTGAAGCAATCCGCAGAGCATTGACAGACTTTAAAGAAAGCGGTAAGTTCGTTATTGCTTACTCCGACAACTACAACCAAGGATGTTATTATCTATGTTCAGTGGCAGACAAAGTGTTTCTTAATCCACAAGGAACATTAGGTCTTGTAGGTATGGCTTCACAAACTATGTTTTATAAAGAATTACTAAAAAAAGTCGGCGTAGACATGATGATCTTCAAAGTTGGTACTTACAAAGGAGCCGTAGAGCCCTTCATGCTCGACAAATTAAGTGATGCTAACCGCGAACAGATACAATCATATATGAGTACTATCTGGGATAACGTTACTAGTGGTATTGCAGAATCGAGAAATATCTCCACTGAAGACATTAATAACTTTGCTAATCTGGGTTATGCCTTTGCTTCTGCAGAGAAAACGGTTGAATGTAAATTGGTAGATGAATTGAAATATCGTCCGGAAGCAGAAGAATATGTTAAAGGACTGGCGGGACAAAGCAATAAACGTTTGCAAACGGCCGATATAACAAAAATAAAAAGTATAAAAACAATCAATCGGGAAAAAGCTGATCGTATCGCGATTTTGTATGCCGAGGGTGAAATCAAACCCGAAGTTTCTTCTTCTCCTTATAATGTAGAGCAGGCAATTACCGAAAAGGTTGCTACCGAACTAATCAAGTTGAAAAACGACGACAATATCAAGGCCGTAGTCTTCCGTGTAAATTCTCCCGGAGGAAGCGCTTTCGTATCAGAACAGATCTGGCGTCAGGTCATAGAATTGAAAAAAGTAAAACCGATCGTTGTTTCCATGGGGGATGTTGCTGCTTCCGGAGGTTACTATATCTCATGCGCCGCCAGCAAAATCATAGCAGAACCTAACACACTAACCGGATCGATCGGTATCTTCGGTATCTTTCCGAATGTAACCGGCTTGTTCAACAAACTGTCATTAACAACAGATATTGTCAAGACCAACGCATACGCCGACCTGGGAGACATGAGCCGCCCAATGCGCGAAGATGAAAAAGTTCTTATACAATCCTTCGTTGAAAGAGGATATGAAACTTTCCTTGCTCGTTGTGCTGACGGCCGCGGTATGAGCAAGGAAGCTATCAATGAAATTGGCCAGGGACGCGTCTGGACCGGTGAACAAGCCAAGGAACGTGGGTTGGTAGACGAGTTGGGCGGTATAAACAAAGCAATTGAAACAGCAGCTTCACTAGCAGACTTGAGCGATTACAGCCTGACATATGTTTCAGGGACAAAAGATTTCTGGAAAGAATTCATTGAAAAACAATTAGGAGAAGTAAAAGTATCCATTGTAAAAAGTGTTTTAGGTGATGAATACGAATATTTTAAGAATCTGAGCAATATAAAAACAACAACTGGAGTTCAGGCACGACTACCTTATGATGTTAAACCCTTATAATCCGAGATGCCGACAGAAAGCAACATAAAAATGCACTCACTGCTCTCTCCTATCTCTTTTTTATATGGGATAGGAGTCCGATTTCGGAATCAACTGTTTGATTGGGGGATATTGCCAACAGAGTCATATCCTATACCTATCATTTGTATTGGAAACCTGGCTGTGGGAGGAACAGGGAAAACTCCTCATACGGAATATATTATCCGCCTGTTAAAAGACAGCCACAGAATAGCTGTACTCAGCAGGGGGTATAAACGGAAAACATCTGGTTTTATTCTGGCAAACAATCAAAATACAAGCATCGAAATCGGTGATGAGCCTTATCAAATGAAACATAAGTTTCCCGATATACTTGTCGCTGTTGATGCCAACCGCCGACGGGGTATCAGCAACTTGCTGGCACTACCAAATGAACAACGTCCGGAAATTATTCTCCTCGACGATGCCTACCAACACCGTTATGTAACTCCTTCGCTTTCGATCGTACTGACAGATTATCATCGTTTATTCTATATCGACAAATTATTACCAGTCGGTCTACTCCGCGAACCAGTTAATGGGATACGGCGTACAGATATAGTTATCGTAACGAAGTGTGAAGAAGATATGAAGCCAATCGAGTACCGTATCATAGAAGAGAATATGAAATTACTGGCACATCAGTCCATTCATTTCACACATATTACTTATGGCGAAATAGAGCCGGTATTTGCTTCACGGGCAAAACCTCTTACACGAAAAGATATACGTCAGGATGAAGAGCTTCTGGTTCTATCAGGCATAGCCTCCCCTGGAAGTTTCATTAAAGAGGCTAGCAAACTTTCAGAAAAAGTTACTCCGTTGATTTTCCCGGATCACCATGATTTTGGAAAATCCGATATCAGACGGATAAAAAGTGTATTCGAATCAATGAGTTCATCCGATAAATATATCCTGACAACAGAAAAAGATGCAGCCCGGTTATCAGATAATCCATATATTCCCGAAGAATGGAAAGCTTATATGTATTATCTACCGATCACCATCGAATTCTGTCTGGAGAAAAGATTCGACGATGACATTCGAAAACATATTACAACCTTTCATAGAGAACATATTTTACGATAAATAAAATGAGTAAAAGAACAGAAATAGCAACATTAGGTGAATTCGGTTTAATCCGCCACCTGACAGAGAAAATAGAGTTAAAAAACGAAAGTACAGTAAAAGGTATTGGCGATGATGCAGCAGTACTGGACTACAAGGAGAAACAAATCCTGGTAACGACTGACCTGTTACTTGAAGGCGTCCACTTCGACCTGATGTATGTTCCGTTGAAACATCTGGGATATAAATCTGCCGTAGTCAATTTTTCCGATATCTATGCCATGAATGGTAAACCGAAACAGATTACTGTCTCGATCGGAATCTCAAAACGTTTCTCTGTAGAAGATCTGGAAGAGTTTTATTCGGGGCTTCAGCTCGCATGTGATATTTATGGTGTCGATATCGTAGGAGGCGACACATCCTCCTCTTTAACTGGAATGTGCATCAGCATCACTTGCATTGGCGAAGGAGAAAAAGGGAAAGTTGTAACCCGTAGTGGAGCTAAAGATACTGATCTGGTTTGCGTATCCGGAGACTTGGGAGCCGCATACATGGGCCTGCAGTTACTGGAACGTGAAAAGAGTGTATTCAAAGGAGAAAAGGATTTCACTCCCGATTTTTCTGGAAAAGAATATCTACTGGAACGCCAACTAAAGCCGGAAGCACGCAAAGACATCATTGAAATACTGGAAAAGGCAGGAATCGTACCCACCTCCATGATGGATATTTCCGATGGTCTTTCCTCCGAGTTATTACATATTTCAAAAGAAAGTAATGTTGGCTGCCGTATTTACGAAGAGCGAATTCCCATCGACTATCAGACCGCAGCCATGGCCGAACAGTTCAGTATGAACTTGGTAACAGCGGCCCTAAATGGCGGTGAAGATTATGAATTATTATTCACCGTTCCTTTAACTGATCACGACAAAGTATCTGAAATGAAAGGAGTTAAAGTAATCGGCCACATCACAAAGCCAGAATTAGGTAACTATCTAGTAGGCCGTGATGGCGGAGAAGTTGAATTAAAAGCTCAGGGCTGGAATTCACTCAGTGAATAATTTTAGTCACTTTTTCCACAAAACTGTTGCATATTAAAAAAAAGTCCGTATCTTTGCACCCGTTAAACAAAACAACGGTGCCATAGCTCAGTTGGTAGAGCAAAGGACTGAAAATCCTTGTGTCCCCGGTTCGATTCCTGGTGGCACCACCAAAAAGCTTTTCAATTTTAGAAAACCCTTGAATTAGAGATAGTTCAAGGGTTCTTTTTTTACCCTCGCTACGCATTTCATTACATATTTGTGAAGTTGGGTTTTGCCAATTCAGTGGCTTTTTTTAAGGCTTTGAAAAAAGCCATAAACGCGCACCATATTTCATTGTTTTTCAATCATTTGCCAACATCAACCTCCGGTGTAAAAAAGTAATTTTGCACACATGACCGAATGAACTTGAAATTGTGAAAGAAGTTTAAAACAACGGAATATCCCATCAGAATAAAAAAAAGGAATCGACCCTGGGATACCAAAGGCAATTCGAACCTAAGAAAATGGGATTTTTATGGCTTTTCTATGGCTTTGCCACAAGCCGCTCAAAAAAGCCACCGAATTTAACACTTCGTCTCACCTCTTCATGCCATCTGGTTTTGACGAAACAATTGGATGTAACACTTCTAAAAAACAAAAGTGATGAAACAAGGAACAATGAACATTCTCTTTTTCGTGCTCAAAACGAAATTGTTGAAAAACGGTGAGGCACCCGTACTGATGCGGATAACCATCAACGGAGACTATGACGATGCCCGTATCCAAAGAAGCGTGCCTCTGAACTTATGGAACGCGGCCAAAGGACGCAGCAAAGGCAGGGACAGGGCATCCGTTGCGTTGAACACCTATATTGCGGAATTACATGCCCGTGCCCTTGAGAAACACAAGGAACTGGTATTGGAACAGGCTCTGATTACCCCGAAACTAATCCTGAAACGAGTTTTCGGAAAAGATACCGGAATGCGTACGTTGCTCGGCACCATGCAGGAAGGCATCGAGGAAATGGAAAGCCTGGTGAATATAGACTATTCCCCTGTCACCATTAACCGATATAAGAATGTGGTGAAGAAATTGCGGCAGCTTATCCCCTCCTATTATGGCAAGGAGGACATCACCTTCCACGAATTGACACCGGAGTTCATCCGTGCGTTCGACATCTACCTGAAAACGGAAGGAGGCTTGTGCCGGAACACGATAGTCCGCTACATGAAATGCTTCAAGAAATTCACCAATATGGCATTGGCAAAGGAATGGATGCGTAAGAATCCCTTTTACGGTTATAAGATGGAGCAGGACGAGACCGATCCGGTATTCCTGACCTACGACGAGCTACAGGCCGTCATAAAGAAAAAATTCGCGGTTCCCCGGCTTGAACTGGTCAGGGATATCTTTGTCTTTGCCTGTTTCACCGGCCTGGCGTTCTCCGATGTAGCCGGCCTGAACAAGGAAAACCTGGTGCAGGACAATCTCGGGGACTGGTGGATAAGAAAGGGAAGGGTCAAACTGGAACGCCGCAGAAAAGCGTCTTCCATCAGCAACATCCCGCTGCTGCCCGTTCCCTTGGCCATATTGGAGAAATACAGGGAACACCCGGTCTGCATAAAGAAAGGATGCTGCCTGCCTGTCTTATGCAACCAGAAAATGAACAGCTACCTCAAGGAAATCGCCGATTTCTGCGGCATAAAGAAAAATCTGACCACGCATGTGGCCCGCCATACTTTCGGGACCACCGTCACGCTCGCCAATAACGTTCCCTTGCAGGATGTATCCGTCATGCTCGGACATGCCTCCACACGCATGACCCAACATTATGCGCGAGTCATGAACAGCAGCCTGAAAGAAGCCATGAACAATGTAAAGGAACGTATGGCACAATAGACGTACAACACACCATTAAAGCCGTCCCCGCAAGGATGGCTTTTTTTGTATCCGAAAATCCATAAACACCTGCCATTCTTTCATTTTCTTACCCGCAAAGATAGCCCTTTGCCTCTCTGATTGCGCAAGGCGGCCCCTTTCAGGAGCTGGTTGGCTAAAAGAAAATCATCCTCGCTTCGCTCCGGTATTTTCTTTTGCCAAGCCTTGCACAATCAAGGCAAAGGGCTGCCCGGCAAGTAAGAAACCGAAACACTGGCTCCACGGAGCCGGTCATGTCTAACTTTAAAACAATAGAAGTATGAACAAGATGACAGTAACCAAAGTACGAACAGGACAGGAAAATACGAATCCTGCAACCACTACACTGGTCTATCGGGAAAAGAGTTATCCGGCACGGGAAATCCGCACACTGCCGGACGAAGAACTGGACGAAATGATTTACAGCTGACATCAAAAAAGCAATGGTTATGACTGAAACAACAGCAGCAAAGGTCCGGGAAGAACAAGTAACGGACCTTACCGCAGAGAACGCACACCGGGTCACGATGATCCGGGAAAAGGGTACGGACCATCCTCCCGTACCGTTCCATTTCAGAAAGGAGCATCACGGAATGCACCACTTTGTACATCTGTACGGAAATCCGGAAGACCGGAATGAATTGCATTCCAGCAATTTCAAAGACTGGGAAGCCGTAGCATTCAAACATCCGGGCTATCTGGAGGACATGTGGAAACAGGCCTGCGACGCATACGCCTGGAGTTCCTTCGATCCGGAGATTCGCGGAGAAACGGACATTATGATTTATGGGGAGGAGCTGCACAACGACCTGCAACTCATGCCGGAAGGGGAACGGGAAAACTATATCACCGCCTACCGGCAAAAACTGTCCGCACAGCTATCGGCCCTCGCGCACTGCGCCAACCCGATGGTGACGGGACGGGGCGGATTTGATTACCGCAGGCAGGAAAAAACGAACAGAAGCTACCGGAACCGCTACGAGGAGTTCCGCGATTGGCGGCAAAAGGTCCTTGCGTCCGTCAAGCGGAAACAGGAAGCCGCCAGACCGGAGGAAGAGAAGCGGGAAAAGGCATGGCAGACGCTCAAGCGCGACATCAGGAGCAGTGCCGACACCATCCACGGGATTGATACCGGACAATGCCGGGGCTACAGCCGTGCCCTGTTCGTCAGCAGCATCCTGAACAAGGTGTCCGTCTTTGCCCATCACGGGGAAGTGGAAATCGTTCGGAAGGCGGTGGACTTCATCTCCGAATATAACGCAAGGGTGAAGAAACCCGTCATCACCCAAAGAAACAGATTCTTCCAATTGCCGGAACTTGCGGAACGGATGCGCGAAAAACTGAAAGCGGTGCAAAGCCAGGGAAGCAAGGAAGTGCCGTTCGAGGGCGGAACACTTGTATGGAACTATGGGGAAGACCGCCTCCAAATCCTGTTTGACAGGATTCCCGAAGACAGCAGACGCAAGGAACTGAAATCCGCCGGATTCCGCTGGTCACCCAAAAACAAGGCATGGCAACGGCAGCTTACCTCCAATGCACTCAGTGCCGCCAAGAGAGTGTTGAACCTTCAAAACATCTGAACCATGAAAAATGCAAGACCCGGATTCGTCATCGACCCGTACCGTTTCGACGGGAGCTTCCTCACCTCCATGTCGGACGGCATACACTGCGATTATACCCACAAGACGTTGGAAGAGCTGAGAGCCGGAGAGGACAACCCCCGGCTTGTCACCGTCTCAAGGAACACGGCAGACAAGATGTTCCGTATCCACCTGAAATCCAAGTGCCTTCCGTTCAAGGAAATAACAGAAAGCCAATACTATGAGAACATGGATATGCTGCCGCCCGTCCGACATACCAGAAATTTCTTTTTCATCGGCGAGCCCTGCTTCAGAGACCTGTACACATTCTGTTTTCATGTGGAAGGACGTTATTTCACCGGACTGCGCTCCGTCACCACACCCAGAAAAGAACTGGAAAGGCAGATGGAGGGACATTACCGGAGCCTCACTTTCAGAGGCGGTGTCACCAAAGGGCCGGCCTGTGCCATTACCGGCAAAACAAACAGGCAGTATCTTCTCACACCCTATTTCTTCACTGATACGGACGGAGAGAAAAAATTCATCTGCAACCTGGTCACCGGCCCGGATGAGGAGCCGGATATCCGAAACGCAAGAAAAAACATGGCGGAAATCCTGCTCAGCCTGCGCCGCCATCATTTCCTCTATTTCTCCGGACATAAAAGGCGGGATGATATGGAAACCTTTCTGGAAGAAGTAAAAAAACAAGGGCACACCCTGCTGGCAAACGGAAAACTTCTCCAGTTCCCCATGAACCGGGAGTCCGTATCATTTACCGGAACGGTCAAGGAGACACAAGAGCCCTTCTTCTTCCGGATTTATGACAGGGACTTGTTCCTGTACCTGCTATCCACCTTACGCAATATCAGAAGAGAAAAGGCGGAAATGTAAATTGAATAATCAACCCGGTATGGCGACAGCCCGATAACGGCAGTCGTCATATCTCAAAAAAAAATGATGGAATCATGAAGACAATGACCGAAGAATCGTTGCAACGCAAACTTGCACGTCTGGAGTCCGCCTTGGACACCGAAAGGGCACGCCTGAGAAAGGCGTGTGACAAAATCCCCTGGGGAGCCGGGATGCGGCGTACCAAATGTACCCCGTCATTCCGAAGAGAGAATGAGCTGATTGAAAAAATAAAGGTGGTGAAACTGCAACTTTCCCAAGTGCGTACAGTCAATGCCCCCGCCGGGCAATAATCTGAATAGACAAATGAACACAACAATCTTGACAGAAAACTCCCATCCACAAGCAACAGGAGGCCACCGGACAGGAAGCAGTCTGAATATGCCCCCGAAATCCTGGAAAGACTATGTCCCCCGATATGTCAGCCTCTATTATGTGGACTACAATGAGAATCTGGACAGCCGTGAGGACTTGCAGGAACGGTGTATCCGCCGGAACAGCCTCCATCCATTGGAAGAACAGGTCTGGGAATGGTATGCCGAACAGGAGCACGACAACCTGCAAGGGTATCTTGCAGATATAAGGAAAGCCATGGAAGCGGACGGAAAAGCCGACGAATATGCCCGAAATGAAGAAGGCATAAAAGACCTGCTTTACGAACGGAACAGCATCGACCCGGCAGATGAGCTGATAGACAACTCCACCGTCACCAACATGTTCTATTCCCTGGGGGTGGAGATAGAAGGATACGTGTACGGAAGTAACGCACGCGGAGAGTCCGAAGCCATCTCCCTCCGTAAAATCAGGCGGGCGCTCAAGCTGAAGAAAGGGCAGTTTGCCGGTGAACTTCATGAGCTTCTGGCCAATGCCCCATACGGAGGCGAGCTCCGCATCTATTTCAATGCCATATTCTCCAGACTGCTCACGGGAGATACCGGAAATGATTTCAAGCGCATCCGGTTCTACGGAGATGTCATCGTTGCCATTGCGGACAGCCGCAACGGTGCAGGATACCATGTCAGGCTGCCAACGGACATCACCCTCCCGTTTTGCAGGGACAACCTCTTTGCGGACTCCCAAGTGCATTATTCCTATGCCAATGAAATCTGTGGGATGCTGAACAACTGGTGTGATTCCACCCGGTGGGAAACCGGAATGAAGCCGTTGAAGTCCACCATGCGGAAAAGCCGCATGAGCGAGCATCAGAAACAGGAAGCCCTCTATGAAAAAAGATTCCGGGAAGGCGGATGCACCTTGGGAGACATGAACCATAAGCGCCACAGGAACACCTATTATATAAACAGTTTCCCATGTAGAACCAAATGTCCGCATTGCGGCACATTCTGGATTGACTGAAAACAACTACACAAGAACGAGTCAGATACCAATTCAAAAATAAAATTATGGACAATCAAAAAGCAAAAATGCTGGGCGAGAATCTTGCCCACTACAAGAGAATGCAGGAAAACGGTACTGTGGACATAATCGAGTTCCACACAACCGACGGTCAGAAATTCGGAATCGGCAATGTCGCTGCCATCCAACTACTACTTTCAGTAACCGTTACCGAGCTGGAACGCCAGCTGCATACAGCCCGTTTCGGCGGCATTCCGGAACGACTGGAGGAAAGCCGTGAATACAAGACGGCCAGGAAACTGGAACAGGCGTTGAATGACATGGGGTTCAATCCGGAACGTTTCGCCGAAACCCTTCCCTATTTTCACAAGACATTGGAACAGGCTTTCTTCAGAGTGATGAAAGCATGCATCATCGGTATGGCAAAACGTGAGCCGAACCATATTGACGGACGCAACAGGGCGGCTTACGAGATGTGCCGGATGCTGGCCCCCATGTTGGAAGACACCGCCTTGCCTTTCATTTGAAAGCATGAAATCCCAAAATGACCGGAGAACGGACTTCAAAGCGGAAAAGCTGAGGTCCGCTTCTTCATTGTTTAACGACAGATAAAACGCAAAAGTCATGAAAATCCTGAATGAAGAACATTTCGAGAATGTAAAGCGCTATGCCGAATCCATCGGCGACACCTCGCTCCAAAAATGTCTGGACCGGTTGAAGAGTTGGGAGGAAAATCCCGACCGGCCCAGCGAGATTTCACTCTGTTATGACCATGCCCCATACTCGTTCGGCTTCACACAACGCTATCCCGACGGAAAAACAGGTATCGTGGGAGGTCTGCTCTATCACGGAATTCCTGACAGATCGTTTGCCGTAACATTGCAGCCGTTCCACGGATGGCAGATACATACCTGAAAAGCATGAAATTCCAAAATGACCGGAAAGCGGACTTCAGAACTGAAAAGCTGAGGTCCGCTTTTTCATTTCTTGCTGTAAAGATAGCCGTTTGCCGGAATGATTGCGCAAGGCGGCCCCTTGCAGGGGCTGGTTGGCCGAAAGAAAATCATCCTCGCTCCGCTCCGGTATTTTCTTTCGCCAAGCCTTGCCGCAATCCCCGGCAAACAGGCAGGAAAGACATCAAGAAATAAAAATGCCTACCCGTGTAGGCCGATGTCTCACTAAAAAAGAACAGATATGGAAACACTGGATTACAACCAAATGCTGCTTGTCTCCCTGTGGCAATACAACCATCACGGGGATGAGGAACTGACTCCCGCGCTTTTTGAAGAAACATTCGGAAAGGTCGATGGAAGCCACTACTACGAGAAATGGACCGGCTATTTCAACCGGAACCTCTGGGACATGATCGCCTATTTCAGAAGCGAGAAGGAGAACGGACAGAAATTCTGTGACATGGTTGCCCGCCAGGTCGGATTGTACCAAAAAAACCGGTCGTGACATGGAATACAGTAACTTTTATGACCTGAAAAGCCTGGTCCGGCTCAATGAGCGTGAAGGATGCGCATGTTCCATAGAGGAGCGCGATGTGGAGAAAGTGAACCGGCTGATCTCCAGGATGCGGAAAGAACGGGAAGAGAACCCGGTACCCGTAGCCGGAGACACCGTCACTTATACCACCCGTGGCGGCGACTACTATCCGCAGGCGCACATTGAAAGAAGCGATGACCGGGAAACCCAGCTCTGCCTTCTTCCCCGGATGCCGTTCTGCCATGAGAAAGAAGGACAGACCTGTTATAATACGGAAGGAGGGCCTTGGGTTACGACAGACCCGGGATTATTACTTCCGAACGGCATTCGCGACAAACAGTTCCGGACATGGGGGCATACCGGAAGACACGAGAACGGCGCAGTCCTGTTCCACACATTCGTCAGGGCATGGAAATATACGGAACCTGCCCCCTTGTACGGAAAGTACACCACAAAAGAATGGACAAAATACCTCATCGAACGCCGGCAGGACATTGAGCCGGCAGGCGCGTTCATTTACCGAAACGAATCATTCACTGTCTATTCCAAGGAAGAACTGGACCGGATGGTCGGAATCCTGCACGGAAGACTTTTCGACGGATTCCGCCAAGGCCTGTTCATACTATGGGGATACAGGATGGAATGGAAGGAACTCCCCGCATGGGAATGGAACATGCTGAAAGCGGAAACCCACCTCTCTTTCCTTGGCGTTTCCCCCGTCAGGATACGGACAGACCATGACGGGCATACAGTAACCATCTATAAAAAATCAGAATAATATGGCACAGTACAACATTCCGCAAGCGTTACGTCCGCTTGAGAAGCTTATCTGCGATTTCGCATATTCGCACGGATACGAGCCGATGTCCGTCTTCAACGATTTCCTGCGTTACGTCATCCACGGGTTCTCACCCGGTGCGCCGCCCGTCAAGGACTGGAAATACAAACGGCAGCAGAACCGTTTCTTCATGGAACTGCTTGCCGGATGGATACAGCTCATGCAGCGGGAATTGCAGACCCGTGAGTGGTTCGACGCGTTCGGTGACCTGTTCATGGCCCTCTCTTCCCGGGGCGGACAGCAGGCGCACGGACAGTTCTTCACGCCCGTGCACATCTGTGACCTGATGGTACAATGTACCACAGATGAGAAAACGACCGGCAAACGGATGAGTGACCCGACCTGCGGAAGCGGAAGGCTGCTACTGGCGTACCACGCACGCAACTTGGGCAATTACCTGGTTGCGGAGGACATCAGCCGTACCTGCTGCCTGATGACCGTCTGCAACATGCTCATACATGGATGCGTGGGCGAGGTCATCCAGCATGACAGCCTGCTCCCCGAGGACTTCAAAGACGGATGGTTCGTGAATCCCGTCCTGACGACGACCGGCATTCCCACTATCCGGAAAATGAGCGAGGACGAATACCGGACAAGCCGGAACATCCCAATTTCCGGTCTGAAACAGCGTATGGCACAATTCCACAAGCGGAAGGATACCCCGGTATCCCGTCCCACATGTTTAACTTCTAAAAAAATAATATCATGAGACTTTATGCAAGCAACGAACTGAAATCCCGTCTGACGCATGCGGCGGCAAACGGAAGTGTGATCGCGGCGGATATCTTGTCCGAGTTGAAGAAAAACCGCCCGGCGCAGGAGATTATCCGCGGATCATATAATTTCCTGTCCACCAAACGGAAGTGGACGGACTGCGGCTCCTTCCGGAAAATCCGGATTGTGTTCACCGCCTTCAACAAGGACCCGGAACATCCCAATTTCCCGGACAGGAACAACCCGCAGGCACCCTGGTTCCCTGAAAACCGGACAGACCTGGAACCATCCACCTTCATCGAACAGTTCAAGAACCTGCGCGAATACACATCCTGCGAAATCAATTATTTCCGCAGTGCCATCACGCTCGACAGCAAAGTTTCCGTCAGGCTGTATACGGGAATGAATGACTTTCTGGACGCCTATATGGAATCCAACTACAGTTCCATTACGGATGGTGACACGTCCACCCTGCACAATTCATGTATGCGGTACGAAGACAAGGCGCGCAATGCGGCGGATTTCTATGCCAACTTCGCGGGTGCCGGCATCCTGGTAGCGAGGGATGAAGGGAACAACGTGCTCGGCAGGGCTGTCGTATGGGGGAAAGCCATGTGGAACACAACCGGAATGCCGGCCGTACAGGTTTCCGTACTGGACCGTATCTATACGTCACACGCCTTTGTCATGGATTTGATCAGGGAGCAGGCGGGAAGCCTCGGCATCAACCTAAGGAAGAAATACAACGACTATGCGCATCCGGAAGATTTCATCAGCATGAGCCAGATACCCGGAATGGCAGAGGAACCCGGCACGGAGGTGCATGCCCGGCTGTCGGTGAAGGTTCCGGCATGCCGGTGGCACAAGAAAGGGGTTCCCTATCTGGATACGTTCCATTACATCCACCTGGACGGTACCGGGCTGAAACTGGCCAATCACAACGGCCGTAAGGCGATTGCCTCCTGCCAGCACACACAAGGCTGCGCAACAGTTTTGAGGTATGTATGCCCCCAATGCGGAGGCATACATGAGGACAGCAACAGGCTGTACTGCAACGTGTGTTACCCTCTCTATTATACACAAACGGCCTTCGGCACGACCATGAAAGGGACTCCAACGGAATACAAGGGAAAAATCTATCCCTCCACGCTGTTCAAAAAGGGACGGCCCATACCCGGATTCAAAAGTTACCTGCAAATTCAGAAATTATTCATCTCTTAAATATCAGAATATGGAAAGATTAATGGCACTTTACAACATCGCCTCCCCCTCAGGCGGGGAGAAGCGGATGGCCCGGTTTATCACGGACGAGCTCAGACGCATGGGGATTCCTTACCGGAAAGACCGGTACGGCAACATCTACGCGGTCAAAGGCAACCGGAGAAGCTACCCCTGTGTCGTGGCACACATGGACGAGGTACACCGCCGCAAGACCGGCACGTATGCAGCCCACCTTGTCGCGGAATCAATGATTGTCGGGTACGACCATAAACACAGGCGGATGACCGGAATCGGTGCCGATGACAAGAACGGCATCTGGATCTGTTTGAAGTGCCTGGAAAGTTTCAAGGCGATGAAATGTGCTTTCTTCGTACAGGAAGAAAACGGATGTATAGGCAGCCGGAAAGCCGACATGGATTTCTTTGCGGACTGCCGCTTCGTCATCGGATGTGACCGCAGGGGCAACAGTGATATCATTACAAGAGTCCACGGGACGGAACTCTGCTCGGAGGAATTCCTGGAAACCGTCAGTCCCGGGAGATACGGGTATCACCCGGCAAGCGGGCTGAGCACGGACGTGCATACCCTGAAGGCAAGGGGGCTGTCCGTATCCTGCATAAACCTCTCCTGCGGCTATTACGAACCTCATACGGACAGGGAATATACCATCTGGGAGGACTTGTGCAAGTGTTACCGCTTCGTCCGGCACATTGTCTGCTGCCACAAGAGCGCCAGTCCCCACAAGGCAAGAACAGAAAAGACCTTCATACACGGTTACTACGAACTGTTCGGAATGACCGGATACAGTGAGAAGGAATATATCCACTTCATGAAAAAATACGGGATGGAACCTCCCGTCCAAAACAAGACAGGCCATGGGAACAAATTATGATTTTATCGAACTCTACAACATGACGGGCAACCGCTTCTTCGGCGGGTTTTCCTGCCTGGAGGCGGCAAAGCCGCATCTGGACAAACTGAGGGAGAAAGGTGAGCTGCCGGCAATAAACCATGCATTGCTCATGTACGAATACAGGCATGACAAGAATCAGGGGTATGTGCGGACCGGAATCAGGACCATCCATTACAGGAACGGATGGAGAATAAAGAAATAAACCTATCATTAAAAAAAAGAATATGGAAGTAACAGTAATGCCGAATCCTGCATCGGTAGAAAAACAGCAGGGATTGAACCAGGTGGTTATCAACAAGGTACAACGGATGGTGGAAGGCAAACGGCAGGGAGTCATGGAGACCATCGCACGGCTGCTTGACGAAGGAAAAATAGCGCAGGACTTCATCGCCCCCATCGGGGTGAACCTGCGCGGCAAGGAGAAACAGCCTGTCATTTCATTCCGGGCGGCGGACCGGGTGCAAATGACCATGCCGGAGGGAAATTTCAGTCTGCACGGCAATGCCATCAGCCAGATTTCGGAGAAGATGGGAGTGCCGGCCAAATACCTGCGCGAACTGTCCGGTGGCGATGTATGGCAGAAACAGCTTTGCGCCACCATCCTTAACGAACATTCGGGCTGGACCGCGCGCACACGGGTACTTATCCGGGCGGTAGGCATGGAAGTGCGGGGCGTACTTTCCGACTCGTACCGGCGGCTCAATTCGGTGGATATCCTGACCGCATTCATCCGGGAGGCGGCCAATCAGGGGGCGGTCGTATCGGACGCCTACATGAATGACACCAAGGTCTGGTGCGAGACCATCCTGCCCACACCCATTGAGATTCCCACCAGAAAGAACGGAACGGTCATCATCTTTGCCGGGGCACGCTTTTCCACCTCCGACTATGGCAACGGCTCCGTGGACATGCGTTCGTTCCTGCTCAACGGGGCATGCCTGAACGGGATGGTACGTGAATCCGTCATGCGGCAGGTGCATCTGGGGGCACGACTGCCCGATTCGCTGGCATTGTCACAGAAGACCTACGAGCTGGATACACAGACCACCGTATCGGCGGTATCGGACCTGACCAAAGGACTGTACCACAAGGATACACTTATGCAGAAAGCCATCGAAATACAGGGCGCTTCGGAAATAGATGTGGACTTCGACAAGGAGCTCAAGCAACTGGTGCAGAAAGGAGGCCTGCTGAAGAGCGAAGGGCGCGAAGTGGAAAAATTACTGATGAACAACAATCCGGAGGACGGAGTGACCGGAGGGGCCACCCTGTGGAAACTGACGCAGGGCATCACCGCTTTCGCACGGGAACAGGAACCGGAACGGTGCCGGGAACTGCACGAGATATCGGGACAACTTATGAACCGGGTAAAAACCAACTAATAAATAACATTTACTCATTACATAACTTAAAAAACAAACGGATCATGAACACTTCATTGGAAATCATCCGTTCGGCAGGAACGGATCACCTGTGCTACCGGATGGAAGACGATACATTCGTGGCAGTCCGTAACCCGATGCTTTCTTTCACGGAAAAGGAAGACGAGTTTGAAATCGTCCCGTCCGACAACTTCTATCGGAAGAAACTCTACATCTATCAGGGACAGGCTGTACGGCTGGTTCCGCAGATCTATCACAACGGCTGGCTCGCCCTCTGTCTGGAACTGGCCGATACGGAAGAGCCTTACACGATCCTGACGGTCAATCTGGAAGAGACGGATGCCGTTGGACTGCCCGACAGGACCTTCATCGACATCAACAACAATCCCGACGCGATGGAATTTCTGGAGTTGAATCACCTCGCCACTGATACCGGCTACCGAAGAGGCAGCGGCTGGGTGGAATACCCGATGGTGCATGTCAACCTGCCGCTTGTCTTTCAGCATTGTCCGGAATCGTTCAATCACATCAATATCTATGCGTAATGTTTCCGATAAATAAACCGGATGTCTAATCGTGGGAGCCCGCCGGCGGCTCCCGCATTCATTTCTATGCCTTATGAAAACAGATTTCAGCGAACAAGTAGAAAAACTCCGCAAGGAGATTACAGCCGCCATAAAAGCGGTATTGGAGGAATATGGGAAAACGGAAATGGAGTTTCCCGATACGGTGGATGCCGTGTACGTGATATGGTTCGACCATGACGGCGATCCCTATGAATGCATTGTGCGCAGGATACAATTATTCGGGGAGGACCTCCATCTCGTTGTGGAAGACAAACATTCCCATGACTTGTACGAAATTGACGGTCCTTTTGAACTCGGGGCACGTTGCATCAACTGGCTGGACGAGATACTCCGGACAACCGTACAGCTTTTATCCGGTTCCAATACAAAAACTAAATAAAAATAATGATGGAAACAATAATCATTGACAGGATATGCACCTCTTGCGGGTGTGACAAAGAGACGGCACGGGAATACCTTGATGCCGAAGTAAGAAACCTGCGTGAATTACGCAACGCGAACGATTTGCGGGAAGGTGATTTGGAATCGGCAATGACAAACCAAACGGTTATCGACCAATTAAACTTATGAATATGGAACCGAAGAGTTTGAACGAATGGTGGGACAAACAACCCGATGAACTGAAACAGACATTCACATTCTTACCGGATGAACGCTGGGAAGAGGCAGACCTGTATCTGAGAATCAATATCCGCAACTATTGTTGCCTGAAAAAAGACAAATTACTCCCCGAAGACAAGGAACGCTCGATGCTTATCGAAATAGTCTGTGAACTGACCGATACTGAATTATGTCGGACAAACAATAAGACACTCGATGAAATGTGCGATGCGGACGGGGCTTTTCTGGAAGAATATCAGGACCAATTCAACCGGATATACGACAGGCTGGAAGGGAGCATATTGGATTATATGAATGAACAATAATAACAGATATAATTATGAAAGCAAAAGTATTCAAATACAAGTTTGACGGGAACACCGTCGTCGCTCCTTATATGGAGTTGGAGCCGTATGCGGAGAATGTTTATCTCTCGTTATCTACAAAAAACAAATATGGAAACGAAAGCGAGGACATATTCCATGTTGTCTGCAAGATAGAAAATGTATTCTTCTCTTGCGGACAGCATTCACGCCGATTCCTTGACAAGGAGGAACGCAAAGAAACAACTGCCGCTTATTGTAAAAATTGGATTACAAATACACTTCAGGATTCAAAAAGAGAAGTTCATATCTCTCTTCTTTCTATCCGTGTGTTCGAAGCCCTTGGGCTTGATACCGCACCTTTGCGGCAAGCCCGTGAAGCGTACTTAAAAAGACAGGAACAAAAACGGCTGGAACTGAAGGCTAAGGAGGAAGAGGAACAGCGATTAAAGGAAAAGGAATGGCAACGGCAAATTGACGATTGCAAACAGGATTTTCTAAATGGAGAACGAATCGAGGCAAATGTTTTTCTTGAAATAGCCAGACGGGACGGTTTTGAAATCCATATCCGTACCAAAGGCACATTCAACAAATCCGTAAACGGTCTTACAAAATCGGGAACGATCTATTTTAGAAAGTGTAAAGGCAAACGGACACCTGATTTCACCGGCTGCCAGCGTGCCATTGCGGACTATCTCAATTTTCTTGCATCAAGGCAATCCTGAAAATGAATATAGAAAATCAGGTAAAACAACATTATGAGGGTAAAGCCAAAACTAAAATGACTGCTCCGAAAAGTTACACATTGTAACTATGACATCTAAAAGGGTCGCATCAAACTCAGTTTTGAGCAATGATACGACCCTTCCTTGAGACAGTAATTCAAACTGTGTCAATTCCTAATAAGTAAAATTATTTACAATTTTACTTTCGGATAAATATCTGAAAATCAGATATATTTGAAATAATGTTAGACCAAAGAAAAGACAAATTAAAGGATTGACACAGTTCTATTTACGTTCCCTAAATAAAGATTTACCCCTGCCACAGATAGCTATAGCAAGGGTAATTTCTTCAAAAAGGGAATTTTGATACACTCTCTCTTATTCTATAAATTGAATGACGATTGCGCCCAAGGAATAAAAAATACTAATGACAACACCCTCAAATCAATCTATCCTATCCAGCTCTATTGTAGCAACTTTCTCTTTGTCAGGACTTGCTTCATTCTGCATAAGGAGTATATGCTTTTTTGTATAGCTCTTAATAACCCAAGGAGCGCCACCTAAATATAAAGCATTACTATTAAATGTAACATATTTTCTTTCTATTGCGTAGGTAATATCAATTTCATCATAACCTTCCCAATTTACTTTTCCTGTTTGGGTATCTATAAATTGTATACCTACGCCCATATTTTGTACAGCCCAAGCAGCACAACTTCCTGTCCCACGCCATGAAGTTTGATAAAGGGCCTGAGGAGTAAGTTCTTCTTTTGGCTCCTCAGAATATCTATCAACGCAGCTTGTCAAACCAATGTTTACTGAAAACAATACACCAAGCATTAACCAATAAAATAATTTAAAATAAGATTTCATATATTATTAATTAAGATTTTACACAAACTTCAAAATCACAACCCTATAATTGTATATAGATTAGCTAGCGTAGCTATTGATATTTGTTTTTCTGATAAATTGAAGGCCCATGAACTAAGACCATATACCTCTAGCAAACTCTCATCTCTTTCATCTGCAAAAAATGAAAAACAGAGTTTGGTAGTTGGGTCATATAAATATTCCATATTAGTTGCCTCATGATAGTACTTATAGAAACCTTTTTCATTGAAGTTCTCCAAAACCATACATAGCGGAGAACGCATTTGAGGATTAATACGCTTTCTAGTATTATAACTTATCTGAATATCAGAGCTGAAATACCTTGATATTTCTGATGATATAATTTGGGCTTTTTTGATAAAAATATTATCATCTTCATTTTGCCTTAATTCCGCATCCGTAGCATTACTTTTACTCAATACTATTTGGTCACCCTGTCTTGTTGTTAACACAGCAGCTACATCATATAAACTTTCTCCTGAAACAGATGTCTTTGCCAATACCCTTGCAATCGTAATAGACGGAGTATAAAGTCTTGTAACAGGAAGAAGAATTTCTTTAGAAGTATCATCAAAACGTCTTTGAAAGTTTCTTTCCAGTACAAAATCCGACATTGGATATAATCCTTCTTCTATTAAATCAATCACTGTATGATTTTTTGAATCATTTAATGATTTTCTCCAAGATTGCAAGTTTATATTTATGTCTTTAAGTGCCATTGTAGTATTCACTACACCTGTTTCATCTTGAATACCACCCAATGTTTTTACACGTATAAATATATCTTGTCTTTTGTACACTGTAGAATCAAAAGTACCATCCTTTCCATTAAATCCGAACGATCCATTAAGTGAGTCACCTTTATATACAAGTGAAGCATTAATATTTTTCTCTAAGGATTTAGTTTTCTGTTCAACATTCGTATTTGAACCCGCATTACCCATATATTGCGCAAAAGCTCTTCCACCTGTATAATAACCAACAACAACAAAATCTCCATATGAATCAATGATAGATGATATAGGAGAGGTATATAAATTATTAATAAAAGACCTTCTTAAAAACTGCCTTGCAAAAACTTTATTAGAACCATTGGAACTTAACAAGGTAAATTTGCCATGAGCAAACAATATATTCATTTCCCCATAAGCCTGTTCCTTTGATTCGTTAATGAAAGTTCTAAATGTTTCGGTTGTCGTTTTCTTTTTCCCTATAGAAAAAAAACCTAGATTTAAAGAAAATCCACTTTTCACTGTTTTACTTATTGATGAAAAATGCGTATAATTATTAAAATCATAATAAGCAAACGATGACTGATCATTCCAGTTCGGATATTTTTCATCTATATATTATTCATCATATTCTTTTACAGATTCAATATCAAGTATGGAATGCGTAAAGTTATCAAAATCACTTGGTATATAATTCCCTTTAAGCAATTTATAACCATAACCTAGATATTTATCAGTTCCCCCAACCATCTCACCACTTCTTGTCAATTCTTCATCAAAAGAAGGTTTTCCTGTAATAACATCTGGAAGAGATGGATTACGTTCTTGAAGAATCACATCATCACATGAATAATCAGCTTCTAATGCAGTATTTTGCTGTGCGCATAAGTTCAAATCCTCTGAACAAGCCATAAACAATGGAATTGTTACAGATAAAATTATTATATATAATATCGATTTCATAATCTTTTCTTATTGCAGATTATTATTAGATAAACTTTTCATATATTCTTCTAAAGGAATTGTTACTATTTCGTCTGGTTTTGCCTTTGATGTAGTATTTATTATTCCATACCAAGAACCTTTAAATTTAACTTCTCTATCATTGGCCTCATTTCCATTACGATAAGTCATAGTAATAGTATAGTCAGCCTTTACACTATATTTCTTTAAATAAGTCGTTACTTTAATTAAAGATGGCTCATCAACTTCTACCGGAATAGTCACTGATAATGTTTTAGGTATCTCATACGTTGTGGAAGTATAAGGAGCTCTAGGCAAAAAGATTGTTGAATCAGGCATTTCTCCACTACTAAAATTGCCAGGGGCAATAAATTGGCCGGCTATTATTGCAGGGCGTAAAAACATTTGTTCTTCATTTTCCATTGGAATTTTCAAAGTTCCTTTCTCTGTATAATAAGAAGTGTCTTTTACATCTTTTTTTGCATAAATTGTAATATTTGATGGTCCAGCAACTGCTCCAGTCTGACCATTTGAGTACACAACAACAGGGTCTAATTCCGTCACTACAGCTTCAGGTTCAAATACTATTTCTTTTACTTTAAATTTATCCTGAAACTCTAATAGAAACTCTTGCTGTGGTTGCTTATTATATTTTGCATACCCCACCTGCCCATTACTCTTTACTTCTATGGAATAATTAAATACACTCCAAGGATTATTGGGGTCTGCCGTTCCTAAATATGTCTGATTTTCAATATTAAAATATCCTTTATATGTTGATGGTATAAGGTCCCAACTTCCAGAACTTATATCTTCCGAATCCCAAACAAAAACAAGTTTATTGTTTGGAGCATTGTTATATTGACCACAAACCAATGGCTTATTATAAGACTTTGAATAAATCAAATATGGTATTCCACTACTAGGCGGCAAAATCTTTAAATAGAATTTTGAAGAACTATATGCTGAAAGTGTCAATTCTTTTCTCATTCCTTGAGTAGAAAGATAAGGTTGTCCAGCCACTCCACCTCCTCTGACTTTCAATGCAAAAGGCAACTCTCTAACAGCATACATATTTGATGAATAAAATTCATCGGTTTCAGGATAATAAGAAGAAAATTTTGTTTCCTGCTTTTGATATTCATCTGCATTAGAAAACAGACTTACAGAATCAGCAACAGAAATGGATCTTGATAAAACCGAACTTTCTGATGCTTCTGAGAAATCATCTAAAAGTCCTGAACCTTGTGTGCAAGAGGCAAGAGCTACGGTCATTCCCCCTACTAATAATCGGCTTACGCCCCATAAAGAATGAAAAAGTTTTTTCATAAAAATGTTTTTTAATTTGGTTCTTGAAATTAGAGTGAATATATAATATCAATATTGTAAAGATTTGAAGTAAGAAGTTAATCCTTATATATTAGTACAATAACCATCCCAAGCGGTCATTATAAACCAATGAGAAATAACTTCATATATGTTTCTACATTAGTTCCGATTCAATGAATAAACCGAATCTGGTATAAACTATTATCTGCCTTTTTATAAGAATGGTGGAAATATTTACCCCTATCTGTTCTGCAACGCATTTATTCGATGCCATATAAGCTAAATAGAGCAATTAGTCACATACATTTAAAACAGAACATTCCCACAAAAAAGTGCTACATACCAATGAATTCAAAACAGCAATAGGTTACAATAGTAACTATTGCTAGTCTATGGATTTCACCAATAATACTTTATGAGAATAAATATGCAGACAAGACTTAAAATCATCCCCCCCCATTTGATATATTTATTATCTGAAAATAAATTAGTTATCATAGCTATTATTAAACACAGATAAAATAATCTTGAGCTAGAACTTATTTCACAACTTATCATTAAAACGATACATATTGCTACTATAAAGTATTGTATTCCTTGAAGAAATGTTTTCATTGTCCTTTAAATGACCAATCGTTATAACAACCTATAATAGGAACAGGTATTATCTCGCACGAAATAATGATTCCATTCGGATAATTATCCGCAAATTGATTGAAAGCAATACCGCATAACCCTGCTACTATTGTTGCTATTTTTGATATACTGGGATCTGGAATAGCAGCACTTAGAACAGCCGTTATCTCGGATCCTAATGCAATCTTTTTGCAATCAGAATTTGAAATATATAATTCAAACGAGGCCCAATTTAGAACTAACTTGGTCACTCCCCCTGAAGCTCTTTCACCAACGAAATTGCTAGCATTATATATTTCTATTGATTTTTCTCCTATCTGATTTTTCACAATTCCTTGTGCTGATAAAAGAGCATTGCTTTCTTGCATTCGGTTTTTATAGTAGGTAAACACTCTTTCAGACAAACCGATAGATTCTCCATTTGCCACATCAAGAACAAAGAGGCCATTTTTAATAGACACATGTTTATCTATGGCTTCATAAGCTTTCTTTCTAAGAAGTTGATCTTCCTCCGTTTCTTCACATGGGACTTTTGTCACATCATAATCAATAAGGTTTACCTTTTCAGTACTTTCTTGAGTAAAACCATCCTCATTTTGACATGAAGTCAATTGCCCTAGAACTGCAATTATTGAAGCAGCTATAAATCCTTTAATTATCAATACTTTTTTCATTTTCTAAAAATTTAATGAACATTTTGTTATATAGTACTAGTACGGACGCAAATATACAATCCGCATTGTATATAAAATAATATTTTTAGATGTTTTTTGCCATTATATGTTGATAAACATAAATAATATCTATATTTGTACTATACAATCTAAATTATATTAATATGGAAAATGTTTATTACTCATTAAAAGACTTTGAACTTTCTTTAAAGAAGAACGCTATCGAGAGAGCTGACGACTTCCAGCAGTACATCAATCAATTAAATGAATTTGGTTGCAAAAGCTATTGGATAACTTCCCAGACAGGAGTCGGGTCAACAATGACCATTGAAGGCTTTGACCGACCTGTCACTGCATTTATCTCCAATGACTATTTGGGAATGTCACAACGAGAGGAAACTAAACAGGCTGGAATAGACGCTATTATTAAATATGGAACAGGTGCTTGTGCCGCACAGGTTATAGGTGGATATCTCGATATACATCAACAATTGGAACAAGAAATCGCATCTTTTGTAGGACAGGAGGACGCAATACTGTTTTCTTCCGGTTTCGGGGCAAATGCAGGGATATTAAGAGCCTTATTAGGTCAAAATGACATTGCGTTAGTGGATCCTTATATCCATACAAGCGCAATGGCAGGATTAAAAGGGACAAATGTAAAGCGGATAGGGCACAATGATTTGGAATATTTAGAGAAAACGCTGAAAGAAACCAAAGACCAATACCAGACCAGGCTTGTAATAATAGATGGGGTATATTCACAAGATGGGGATTTGTCCTTGCTTCCCGAAATAATTTCTCTTTGCAAAACCCATGAAGCTATGTTGATGCTGGATGATGCACACGGAATAGGTGTAATGGGAGCCAACGGTAAGGGAACGGCAGAACATTTCAATTGTTTAGGGCAAGTGGATATCATCACCGGAACATTCAGCAAATCATTTGGTTGTGTAGGAGGATTTGCTGCCGCCTCAAAAAAGATAATACAATACCTGAAATTTTATGCGGACAGCAATGTCTTCTCGGCAGCCCCTACACCACAAGTAACCGCATCCATTTTGAAAGCTTTGGAAATAATAAAGAAAGAACCGGCAATAAGAGCCAGACTTTGGGAAAATACCGATTACCTTAGGAGCCGGCTGACAACCGAAGGGTTTGACATAGGCAAATCCGTGTCACCTATTTTCCCCATTATGATAAGAGATAATAAAAAAGTTTATGAAATAGCTAAAATGTTACAGGAAAAAGGTATCTTTACAATTGGAATTGTATATCCGGCAGTAAGAACCAAAGAGGCCAGATTAAGGGTCAGTGTTCTTGCCACGCATGAACATGAACAGTTGGATGCTTTAATCAACGCTCTTAATGATATAAATAAAGATATAAAAATAAAAAAGGAATAATGAAAGAAAGGAGAAAGCGAAGAAGTGCAAAGGACATAGAAGAAAGTATACTTGATGCGGCAAATCAATTGATTGAAAATGATGGATTTTCAAAATTGACAGTTACCGGTATCATACATCTGGCAGAAATCGAACCTGTCCAATTCTACCATAGATATGAGGATTTGAACAAGTTTATTGATGAGTATGTCAAAAAATACGATTACTGGTTCAATGATATCATAAAGTCCCAGAAACAATCAAGCAATGATAAAGAATTGTACACGAACATTCTGACAGGATTGTTCCATTCTTTATCGGAGAACAAAGCAATGCAAGAGCTTCTGAAATGGGAACTGGCTAATAATAATGAAACCAGTCAGCGTACCGCCTGGTTACGAGAACTACATACATTGCCTCTATGCCAAAAATATTCAAGACTGTTCTCAGATACGGATATTGACATTGTAACCATATCCGCACTGATAATAGGCGGAATATACTATCTCATTTTGCATGATGAACTTTCTACTTTCAGTGGTATAAATTTAAAAGTGGAATCAGACAGGCAAAGAGTTATTAAAGCCATAAATAAACTGTCAGATATTCTGTTCACTCCTATACCATCTTCTCTTACCAGAGAAACCATTGATATAATAATAAAAATGAAGGAAGATAATATACCAGTGGAAAAAATAGCATATTATACGGGAATACCACAAGACATTATCATTTCAATCTAAAGCACAAATTGGAATAACCAGTCGTATATACTGATTTGAAAATGAGTAAAAATTGCAGTAAAAAAAACGTGAACATCGATCTTCCCATCGTTGTTCACGGCTTTTTTATAATCTAAGGTATATAGAAAAGCGCAAACTCAGCTTTCCTTCTCCTCTCTATGCTCGGAATTACTTTCCCCTTATAGCACCTAAAGGAAACATACTCCTCATAGATGTCACGCTCCCCTTTTTCCAGCTTCCGTATCAACCGGCTTTTCGGTATCCTGCCATGGCCCTTCAATCTGAAAATGCCCACATTATAGCTCAAAACGCCCAAAAGCAATGCATCATTGTCAAACTCCCGGAACGCATCACAACACTTCCTAAGGTCACTCCTCAGCAGCGAATCGGCCTGTGCCTTGCTCAGGTTCTCGGTCAATGTCTCCCCCGGAAGCAAGCGGTGCCCGTAACCTATGTAAGGCATCTGCCCCCGATGCCAGCCTTCCGCCCGTTTGATGAATTCCACGGCCTTGTCAAACAGCGAATCCGGCACTTCCCCCTTTCCTTGGGCAAAAGCGGAGGAGACCACAAACGCCATAAACACTCCGGCCGTCAGCCTGAGCCATGCCCTACTCATTGTCCGGAACGTTGTTTTCCGCATCATTCACATTGAAACCGTAGGTCAGTTGCCGCATATTCCCCCAGTTGTCCTCAAAATAGAGGTCGATGGTCTGCAAGTCATCCGCGCTTTGCGAAGTGTAATACAACCGGAATCTCCGTTCATTCAGCAGGTAGCGGTCATTGGGCTTCAGCACCGTGCCGTCCTCCATCTTCAGGCTGCCCTTGCCGTCCGGCTGGAAGTACCTCAGCGTATAGACCGTTCCGGCAAAGTTACCTTCCGGTCTGATTTCCAGACGGATTTCCACCGTTTCGCCGTTTGCTATACCGTCCGCTACCGGCATGGTTTCCACCGTGAACGGGTATTCCTGCCGGACATCCAGCCCGCAGTCACAAGAGACAAGACAAAAAAGGGCGGCAGCCAGGCAGCAGGCCGCCATCATACAATCAAGGATTTTTCTTTTCATGGGTATATATCTGTTTTTGAGGTTAGAAAATGTATTTTAGACCGACTCCATACTGGCAGTGGCAGCGGCCCGAGGCGCCGCCCCACACAAACCGCTCACGCAGCCGAAGCAGCAGGACAACCCTGTCCGACAAGTAACCTTCCGCCTCCAGTGTCGCCGCACCGCCGTAAATGAACGATTCACACCTGTGCAGGGCGGCACCGTCATCCAGCAATCTCTTGCCGCCGTTTACCGTCTCATACCCCAGCAGGGCCGAGACACCGAGGTTCAGGAACAGCACCTTGCCCGGCGAGGAAAAGAACGTATGGTAATAGCCGCCCTCGCCCGTGTATTGCGCCGTCGGGATATGCGTGTTCCTGTATGGGATGTTGCGCCGGAGCGTCTCCCCGCCGAACACCCACTGGTTTCCTTTTTTCGTGTAGGTGGAAACGGCCAGCGAGAAGGCGTAACCGGCATCGTGCCGGTTCGCTCCGCAGTAAAAGCCGTCCGCCATTTCCGCCGTGAGACGGACACCCTTCATTCCCGGCAGACAGCGTTGCGCATGGGCCTGCCCCGCCATAAGGGCAAGCAGCGCAAGGGTGATATACACATACCTTTTCATCGCACTTTCAGTTCATTGATGGTCTCGGCACGCACCAGGTCCTCATTCTCTATCTCAAAGGCCTGGTGGCGTCCCCCTTGTTTCTCATACATCTCCACCACCAGTTTCTTGTCATCGGGGAGGGTGAACTTGGGCAGGGCAAACACCGTTCTCCCGCTCTTTTTCCCGTCCACACGGGTCAGGTAATTGAAGGCACGCAGCGGACAGATGACCTGTTCCTGCATGGCGGTACGTTTCACTATCTTCTTGTCCACGATCTTGAAGGTCACGAAGTCCACATCGAAAGGCACGTGGGTGGAATTTCTTACCTCGGTATGGAAATAGAGCAGGTCACCGTGCGCATAGAGCCCTTTGAGCAGGTATTGCACGCCGAACCGTTTGCAACCGATGTGCTTCACTCTCCGCTTGTCCTGTCCGTGCACGGACTTCATGACCAGGCGCACCAGCCTGGGCGACTCGTTGCCCAGCTCCTGCAAATAAATCTCCATCGCGTTGTTGGGACGGTTCACCGCCTCCCCGTCGTGGATGAAGTCGCACATCTCCACATTCAGCAGCAGCGGCTCGTCGGCGTACTTGACATTGAACGTGTAAAAGTTACCGTCCTCGGTAATCACGCTCATGTTCGTCTCGTTGCGGAAATGCTTCCTCGTGGCCTTCACCCTGATCACGTTCTCCGCGCCGTCCGCCTTGCCGGCTATCAGGTTGGGGGAACCGAGGTCCACGTACTTGACGGATGAGGGGAAAATCACATGCACCGTCTTGTCGTAGGTGATTTCCAGGCCATGCGGAGGTATCATTTGGCTGAAGCCTATCTTGCGGCTCAGTCCTTCAAAATAATCTCCGCTACTCTGCTGCGCATGGGCAGCTACAAAGCCCGTCAGAAGGGCAAACATCATCAGAATCTTCTTCATGTCCGATTGTTGTTGGTTGGTTGTTGAATAATTGTGTTTTCTCTTTTTCCACCCGGACCGGTTCTTACCGCTCCGGGGTATGGAGCAGCAGCCTGTGCCCGGCCTTCAGCGTGATTTTCACCGCCCGCATCCTCTTGGTGACGTACTGTGACACGCCCTGTATCACGCCTTTCCCCACGTCCGAGGCTATCTGCGCGCCGGCGTCCGTCGAGATGCTGATGCTGCTCCCCATCGAGGTCCCCATGTTGGCGGCTATCTCACGCACGGCATCGTATTCCAGCGAGTTCGGGACAAGTATTCCCTGCCCGCCGTCGGCGTCATACACTTCCAGTTCCACCGGAATGACCGCCCCTTTGTATTCCACCGTCTCGACGAGCACGTCCAGCCGTTCCCCCCGGATACGCGTGCTTCCGGTCAGCAGGGTGCCTTTGGGTATGAGGCGGTCGTCCACCGCCATCGGTTCCAGCAGCCGGAGGCGCAAGGCCTGCCCGTCCGATACGGTCTGCGTCCCGTGCACGCAGGCGGCGATGGTATTCCTGTCTGGGGAGAGCGTCTTGCCGACAGGGGTATGGAATCCCGTATTCCGCTCTCCGGCAATCCCCTCTTCGTCATTCACCGGACGGGACAGGGAGGACACCACCTGCTGCCGCACCTGCTTCACCGGTCGGGCGGCGGTCCGTTCTTTCCGGTCGGCTGCTGGAGCGGCGGTCGTCTGCTTCCCGTTGTAGCGGGCCGCCAGCTCGTATGACTTCTCCATCAGTGCCATCTTCTCTTCCAGTGACTGCCCGCCGCCGTCAGGGTGCTCCCCGGACTGCCTCTTTTCCAGGCTCTCGATGCGCCGCAGCAGCTCCTTGTCCTGCGGATGGTCGCGCGGCTCATGGATGGTATGGAGCGAACGGTTCATGTTGCGGTAGGCCTCCGTGGACGAACGCACCGGACTGCGGGGTGTCATGGCTTCCGGTTCCGGGGGAAGCTCCACGTTCGCCCCGCCCTGCGCGACGCGCAGGGTGTCGTTCCTTTTCCGGTTGAACAGTTCCGACATTTCCTGAAAGGTGTCCTTGCGCTTTCTCTCCTTTTTTGCCAGGGCATCCCGTTCGTAGGCGCTGACTTTGTTGCCCTCCATGCGGGCCTCCTCGGGCGAGGGAATTTCCGTATTGAAGCCCAGGCCTTTTCCGGCTTCCTCCCTTTCCTTCTGTGTCGGGGCGTATATCAGCAGAATGGCCCCCGCGAACATCAGGAAAAAAAGCGGGTAGATGACAAACTTCGCACGCCGGCGTTTCTCTTCGGGTGTCAGCGGCCCGTCATCCGACAGCCCCAGCAGTTTCTTTATCTTCTGTATATCCGTTTTCATCGTAGCAGTTGTTTGGATGGATTTGTATTGTCTTCCGGCCACAAGTCGAGCCGCCGGATATGTTCTATTCTCATCGTCCCGCCGCTCTTTCCCGGACCGGAGAGCGCGGAGACAATCGTGTACAGGCAGGCGGCCAGGAACAGAAGGGAGGCGGTGATTGCCACCAGGCTCCGTTGCCTTCTTGTCAGGCGGCGGCAGAACAGCCGTATCCGGCCGTCTGCCCGTCTCAGGCAGGCATATCCTCTTTTCATCGTTCCGCGCTCCTTATGTCCTTGTTCTCCAGGATGATGAACTGCTCGATGATGAACCCGTTCGGATTGTCGTCCGAGCGCCCCGTGTTCTGGAGCGAGCAGGAGGTGACAAGGCTGCGCTCGGTCACGTTGCTCTCCCTGATAATCATCTGGCGGGCATACGTCGTTGCCTTGTAAGGATAAACGGCGAAATCACACACCACGCTGTCCACATGCACCACCTGGTTGATGTTGCCCGAAATCAGCCGGTTGTAATAACCCTTCTCGGCAAAGTCCACATAATAGTGGTAGGCGCTCTTGTCCGCCAGTTGCAGGGCGCGGTTGATGTTGTGCCCGATGGCGTCCTTCTGGGGCGAGAGCGAGAAGAACAGCTCGTGAAAGCGCCTTACGTGCTCCCTCGCCTCGGCGGGACGGTTCTGTGAAAGGTCCTGCGAGAGGGCCATCATGAGCGACTTGCCGCCGTCCAGCACGTAGATTTTCTCACGCTGCCTCTCGGCGAAGCGGTACGAGCTCCACAGCGCATAGCCGGTGACGAGCGCACAGCAGCCGGTGAAGACCGCCAGCATCAGCCGGATGCGGCGGAAGCTGCTTTCAATGTTGGTCAATGACTTGAATTCCATGTATGAATCGTTTCTTTGGATTGATTGATTTTTTCTTTCTTCCGGCGGGATACGTATGGTGCTCCTGGCGACATACGTTAGTGACGGCTCGTTACATACGTTAGTCGTGCATGGTTACTAATGTTAGTCGTATCGGGCTGCATACGTTAGTAGCCGTATGCGGCGTACGCATCCCGTAAACCGGTCTCTGTTATTTTCCTCTCAGTCGTCCTCCGATATTCCCCAGTACGGAACCGCCCACCCCGGCAGCAAAACTGCCCGCTTTCGTGGCGGTCCGGTTCAGGTTGCGGCTGAAATTCCCGGCACCGCCCGCCTGTACGATCCAGCCCGCCACCGTCGGAACGGTGAAGTACCCGATAATCCCTATTAGCATAAAAATTATGTACACGCTGTTGGAGTTGTCTATCGAGTAGTCGGGATTGCCCTGCAACTCCTGGATGTCGTTCCGGAGCATCAGCACCTGGAGCTTGGCGAGCAGGGTGCTGAACAGGTCGCTCACCGGAAGCCACAGATAGACGGAGATATAGCGCGTGAACCACTGCCCGAGCGTGGACTGGAAGCCGTCCCACACGCTGAAGGCGAACGCCACAGGGCCCAGTATGGAGAGCACGACCAGGAAAAAGGTCCTCACAGTATCTATCAGCAGCGATGCCGCCGCGAATATCAGCTCCAGCAGGCTGCGGAACGCATCACGGATTTTTTTCTCCAGATTGTACATCCCTACCTCAACGTACATGCCCAGCCGCGAGGCGGCGTCCGTGGGTGACCAGCCCAGCTCGTCCAGCTGCCGGTCAAACTCCTCGTCACTCACCAGATGGGCGGTCTCGGGATTGCGCAGCATGGCTTCCCGTTCCAGCTCCTCCTTCTGGGCACGGTACTGTTCCATGTCCATCGTCTGCCCCTCAAGCATCTTGTGCGTGCCCTGCACGATGGGGCTGAGCACACTGTTCAGCGTGCCGAGCACCAGTGTGGGAAAGAGCAGGATGCAGATGCCGATGGCGAAGGGACGGAGCAGCGGATACACGTCCACCGGCTCGGCGCGCGCCATCGACTGCCACACGCGGACGGCGACATAGAAGAGCGCCCCCAGCCCGGCAAGCCCCTTGCCCACGTCCATCATGTCCTTGCAGAGGGGCATCATTTCTCCATACAGGGTTTCCAGTATGGTATGCAGGTTGGCGAAATCTATCGACAAAAGTACCATAGGCTACCAGTATTTGGAGGTTTCATCCCCGTAGAGCCGCATCACGCGCTCCAGGTCGTTCTTCTTCCTGGCCCTGAGATAGCTCACGGCGATGTTCTTGTTCGTATAGTAGCTCACCAGGTTGCGGTAGCGGCGCATCTCGTAGTAGCAGCGGTCCACCACGTCCATACGGTCCTTGTCGGTCATGGAGAGCGTGCTCACGTTGATGACCTGCCTGAGGTCCTGCAACACGCCGTTGCTCTCCTCCAGCAGCCGGGCGTAACCGAAGGCGATGGCGTCCAGCTCGCGGGGCGAGAAGTTCCCGTCGTTCATCATCTTCCCGAAGTTGGTCACGTAGATGTCCGACACGTCGCCCACCATCAGGATGATGTCGCGCACCTTGCGGGCGTCCTGTATCAGGTTGTTCACCGCTTTGAGCTGGTCGTAATACCTCTTCGCCTGCTCGTAGATTTTCACCGTCTCGGCGAAGCTCTCGGCCGTATTCACGGCGGTCTTGGAGGTGTGGGCGATGTTGTCCGACATGTTGATGATGCTCTGGGCAAGGTTGCCGGGGTCGGTCACCACCCATTGGGCGTCCACAGCGGTACCGCACAAGGCGAGCACGGTTCCTATCAGGAGTGACTTCGCTCTCATGGGCGTTCCTCCTTGCGTACATAGTCCCCGTTGGGGGAGAAAGTCAGTACGTCTGTCGCCTCGTTGTAGGACACATCGATGCGGTAGCCCGTGTTGATAAACAGGTTGCCGTTCTCTTCCACCAGCAGGTAGGTCTTCGGTTTCAGCACACGCATCCTGCCGCTACGGGCAAATACCGTCACCTTGTAGGCTTCTCCTTCCTTATATACCAGCACGTCCGGCTTGCCTTCCACGCTGGTCCACGAGCCGCAGAGCTTGTCACGGTCAATACCGCTCTCCGAGCAGCTCTGCAATATCAGGGCGGCCATGCTTATCAGGCACACCGCCAGTTTCACAAAGGGTCTGTTTCTCATAATCATTCTTGTTTGAAGGTTGATGTTTGTCTCTGTTCTTCCCGTCTCTTCTCCGCCATCCGCCTGACGGCAGCCTCCAGGTCTCCTCCGGATTCTTCTGCCAGCCGTTGCACTTCCAGCTTCTCGGACTCTTCCGTCGAGAACGTGAAATACTCTTCCTCGCTCACTTCCGTGGCATATACCGCCGAATGGGTGCCGCCCAGCCCGATCCACACCTCCCGGTAGGAACGTCCGGGATGGTTCGCCTGGTTGATGGAGAGAATCTGCCCCTTCTCCTTGTCGGTCAGGCCGAGCAGCCGTTGGATGTGCTCGAACTTGTTCATGTATTTCCGCTGGTCCAGCAGTATCTTGCAGTCGGAGTTGTTGATGATGGCCTCCTTCACGATCGGGGACGAGATGATGTCGTCCACCTCCTGCGTCACCACCACCGCCTCGCCGAAATATTTCCGGACGGTCTTGAAAAGGTACTTGATATACTCGCTCATGTTGGCGGACATCAGCGCTTTCCAGCATTCTTCTATCAGTATCATCTTACGGACACCTTTCAGCCTGCGCATCTTGGCGATGAAGGTTTCCATGATGATCAGCGTCACCACCGGAAGCAGCACCTTGTTACTGCCGATGTTGTCCAGCTCGAACACGATGAACCGCTTGTTTGTCAGGTCCAGCTCCTTGTCGGAGTTCAGCAGGAAGTCGTAGTCGCCTCCCCGGTAGAAAGGTTCCAGCACGTTCAGGAAGCCGTCAATGTCGAAATCCTTCTCACGCACCCTCTTCCCCTCAATCATCCGGCGGTAGTCAACCGACACGAACTCGTAGAACCCGTTGAAGTCCGGCCTGACGCTCCGGTCCCCCGATATTTTCCGGATATAGGCGTTCACCGCGCCCGACAGCGCCACCTCCTCCGCACGTGTGGGAGCCTCGTCCTCCCGTTTCCACAAGGTCAGTATCAGGGTCTTGATGCTCTCGCGCTTCTCCACGTCGAACTGCCCGGAGTCGGTGTAGAACGGGTTGAAGGATATCGGGTTGTCCTCCTCGTACGTGATGTATATCCCGTCCTCTCCCCGGGTGCGGTCATGGATCATGCGGCACAGCCCCTGGTAGCTGTTTCCTGTGTCCACCAGCAGGATATGCGTGCCCTGCTCGTAATAGTTGCGCACCAGGTGGTTGGTAAAAAAGGACTTGCCGCTGCCGCTTGGCCCCAGGATAAATTTGTTGCGGTTGGTGATGATGCCGCGCTTCATCGGAAGGTCGGAAATGTCCACATGCACCGGGATGCCGTTCTGCCGGTCCGCCATGCGGATACCGAACGGGCTGGGCGAGTTCCGGTAATTGGTCTCCCCGGCAAAGAGGCAGACCGCCTGCTCCAGAAAGGTGTAGAACGACTCTTCGGCGGGAAAGTCGCCCGCATTGCCGGGGATGCCCGCCCAGTAGAGCACCGGGGTATCGACGGTGTTGTACCTCGGCGTGCATTCCATCATGGCGAGCTGGCTGCCCGTATCGTTCCTGATACGGCGGAACTCGTCCGCATCCTCGGCCCAGGCGATGACGTTGCAGTGGCACCTGACGGGCAGCAGCCCTTTGGCGTGCGCCTCATCCAGGTACATTTCCGTCCACTCCTGGTTCACCGCGTTGCTCCGGCTGTATTTCGACAGCGAGAGCATGTTGCGCGAGTTCTTCTCCATCATTTGCAGGATCTCCTGCGCGCTGTCGATGAACACATATTGCGAATAGATATGGTTGCACGACAGCAGCAGCCCCACGGGGGCGGCAAAGGACAGCCGGCAGTCGCTCCGGTCCGTGGACATACGCTCGTAGCGCATGTCGGTGGAGAGCTTGCCCGGCAGGTCCTCCGTGTCCGAAAGTGTGTGCAGGCAGAGCCGCTTGTCACCGATACGCATCCGTCCGGGTTTGAGGCAGATGTCCTGGAGCACGGCGGTCCCATCCTCCAGCGAGAGGGAGAAATACTTCTCCACCAGTCCGGGATGTTCTTTCGTCCCGGTCACCTCGTCCGTATCCAGGCGGCGCAGCCTTACGTGCCCGGAGTCGTTCATGATGCGTTCGAACTGTTCCACCGCTTCAAGGAAACGCTCCGCCGTCTCCTTGTCGGTTATCTCCCTGGGCAGCAGGAAGCCGCGGCAGAGGGTGCTGAAGTCACTCTGCCGGCGGTTGCGCTCACGGGTGGTCTTCGTCAGGTACAGGTAGCATCTGTGGTTCAGGAAGGGCCTTTCGTTGAAGTGCCGCTCATAGCTGCGCGCAAGGAAGCTCTGTTCCTCCCCGCCGGTTTTCGGGCGGTAGGTCTCCTTGACGAACCAGTCCTGTTTGCACACGATGCTGTGTTCGGGCAGTACCTTTATGGCTTTTATCCAGGAGGCGTGCATGGCCTCGTACTCGTCCGTCGTCACCGTGTACAGTTCGGGCAACTCCACCTCGAAAGCCACGGTCAGGTCGGCATCCTTGCTCACGATGCAGCCGTTCTCCACCGACAGCAGGGGGAACTTGCGTTCCAGCGTTTCCGCTTTCAATACATTTCTCATGGTTGTTTCCTCTTTCTTTTCGTGAATAATCTGAAAACTCTTTTGCGGTGAATCAGGTAGCGCGGGTGCCGTTTTCCGGCCAGCAGCTTCATCAGCCCGTGTTCACCGTAACGGGCGTTCAGCCGGAACGTCACCCATACCAGCAGGCTGCCGGATATGACTCCCGAGAGAATGCATACCCACTGGCCCGCACCTGCCAGATAGAGGATGACCACCGCAAGGAGCACTGCCGTCAGCCCGCCCGCGAAGACGAACAGGTATTGCGACTTGAGCCCCTTGAACTCGACGGAATTGCCCGCGCCTTTGTTTACCGGATACTCCATGCCTTTAGAGGAAGAAGGAACGCAGGATGGTGGCGGCCACGATCAGGAAGATACACGCGAAGAACCAGCTGGCGGCGGTCTTCGAGGTGTCGGGGTCTCCGCTGGAGAACTTGCCGTAGGTCTTGATACCTCCCACCAGTCCCAGCACGGCACCGATGGCGTAACACAACTTGGTGGCGGGGTCGAAATACGAGGTCATGAGGCTGGTCGCCTCGTTGATACCGGCAAGGCCCTGGCCCTGCGCGAAAGCGTGGGCGGCAATCACCGCGCACACCATGGAAAAAAGGATTCTTCTCTTCATTGTCGAATCGTTTGGGTAAGACATAAATTTGAATTCGACGGCGAAGATAAACGGAGTTAACAGACTATGGTTCAGAGGTTTCATCAGATGGCGCTATATGTCATCAGATGTCATAGCAATAACATATTTGCCTAATTCATACTACATTTTGTATGATACAAGATTTATCTGCGTGATTGCTCACTTTTCTTTGAAAATTAAGAAGACTAATGTTCTTACCTTTGCAAATAAAATCAGAATATTACCAAGACAAGGTGGCAATCATGATTTTTTGTTGTATTTTTGCCCGGACAGGTATATATAGGCTAATTGATAATTAGGATTATAATGAAAATGGAGTATGTTTTCCCGCAATTGTTCAGCCCTGATGACGTAGATATCAGGTTGCAATACATATCCGTCAGTCAACTGGAAAAAATGATTGAAACGGGTAAACTATGTATACCTGAAACGGAGGAACTGCAAAGAATGTCAAATGCCTGGAATGACAAAGAAAGAAGTTCGTTTATAGAATCCGTTATGGCAAATTTACCCATCCAGTTAATATACCTGGATGGAAGCAAAACCCCATGGACAGTAATCGATGGGGTACAGCGGATCAGTTCACTCCATAAGTTCCTCCAAAATGAATTCGTGTTAGAGGGATTGGAATATTTCAGCAAAGAATGCGAGGGAATGTCTTTTTCCTCCATCCCCTTTTACTTACGAAGCCGGATTGAATCAACAAACATAGTAGCTTATGTTATCAACCCCGGCACTCCAGATGCTGTAAAGTTCAATATTTTCAAGAGAATAAACAAGATAGGGAAACAACGCAACAGGGAGGAGCTAAGAAATGCTTTCTTTCAAGGTTCCGTGTCAAAGTGCATTGCCGAATTGGCGGAATCTCACGAATTTCTGCAAGCCACCCATAAAATGATGAGCAAAAAAGGGATGCCCGACCGGGAACTTGTATGCAGATATTTCGCCTTCAGGCTTCTTCGGCCATTCTTTGATACCACAGAAACCATGGACGATTTCCTGGATAAAGGGATGGATGCTCTTTCCGCATTGCCTGAAAATGATTTTGAGAGGGAGACAGCCCGGTTTAAAACTGTAATGCAACGCTGCTACGACGTACTGGGAGACATTACATTCATCAATATCAAAGCCACACGGAAGCGGATAAACAAGAATTTATTTGACGCCTTTTCTTATACAATATCCCGGTTGGATGATAATGAATATCAGAGTTTGCTTCGGCAGTCGGATCGGTTTGAAGAGGAATACAAACGGCTATTTGAGGAAAAAGGATTTTTATGCGGAAAGGAACTGCGGAAGACTTCAACAGAAGCCGTCCGCAAACGATTTGATACAATGGATAGATTTATCAGGAAATTTACTTAGTTTAGTATGATAAAGGAAATAAGACTTAAGAACTTTAAGGTTTTTGAAGAGGAATCTTTCAACATAAAACCTCTGACTTTGATAACAGGTGTCAATGGCATGGGGAAATCCACCCTTATACAGTCATTGCTGTTCCTCAAACAGAACTATGAATTGGGGTATTTATCCAACCCGAAGAAAAAATTACGTTTGAAGCATGACTTTGTCAACCTGGAATCTGCCGGAGATATATGTTACACATTCGCCGAAGAAAAAAGTGTATGCATATCCATCAAAGAAGACAACGGGAACGAATATCAATGGGTACTGGACACCAGTGAAGCCGGAAGCGAGGAAGTCGGCTATACATATACCGGCAGCGATATTCACGGGCTTTCTTTATTTGATGACAGATTCATATTTCTGGAAGCGGAGCGGTGGGGACCCAAAGCCCAATATAACAAATCGGAGGCCAGGGCATACAATACCTCATTAGGCATACAGGGGGAACTTACACCGGCTTACCTGAACAACGCCCTGTCGGTTAATGAGGAGATCGGCATAAAAGGAATGAGACATCCCAACCTGAAAGAAGAGCGGATACAACTGACGGAAAATGTGAATGCATGGATGGCCCAAATCATGCAGGTTCCTTCGTTGAAAGCAAATACGACTGAAATAGACAAAGATAAAATCAGGCTTGAATATGGCATGGCGGGAACCAAAGGCAAGAAGTACTCGGCTTTACAAGTCGGTTTTGGCTTCACCTATTGCTTGCCTGTCATTGTAGCCCTGCTCAGGGCAAAGGCGGGCGACCTGCTTGTTTTTGAGAATCCGGAAGCACACCTGCATCCGGCTGCACAAGTGGAACTGGGCAAACTGATGGCACTGGCTGCCGGCAAGGGGGTACAGATCATAATAGAATCACACAGTGACCATATATTGAACAGTTTAAGGCTGGCAAGGAAAGAAAAAGTCATTTCACAGGAGGATTTGAATGTTATCTTTGTCCAAAGAGACTTTGGAGCAGGCGATGATATGGAGGTTACCTATATTGATGAAATTCAAATCACGGATGAAGGGAAATTGAACAAGCGTCCTAAAAATTTCTTTGACAGTTGGGATGATGTACTGACCAGGCTAATTGACTGAAAACATGGAAGCATATCTTAATGAATTGAGTGTAAAAGCATTCTCAAACAACAAGGACGCCCAAGACGCTTTCTCGTTATTGGGCAGATGCTTGTCTAAAATGTCGGAATTAGGCGTTTCAAACGTGCGTATGACAAATGAAGCAATGGGAAAAGGAATGCTTCCCGGACAGACATGGAACAGGATCCTGAATAATGAAACTGTGATTGACAAGGATTTAAAATCCGTATTGATTGCCAAATTGTGCACTTTAGAGCCTGTTGACAGCCTTGAAGACAAGTACAACGTATTGGGTTTCTCTTATAATGGGATACCATGTAAAGGTTTGGGATGGGCCTCGGAAGCAATGGAAAATACGCTTGCTTTAGGATTCAGGCAAAAAGACGCTTGGGACAATGGAAGTTACGACGTGGATATAAGCCTGCTGGATGAGGATGGAAATGAACTGCCGCTCACATCCGGATGTAAGCATGTGGTTTCTCCGGATGGAGTCGAAACGCATAGGGATTTTCTCCTAAAGAAGATTAATATACCAACCAACGGGAAGGTATTGGCGAAACGATCTGCCAAATTGTTTCCGCATCTTAGATTTGCAGAACAGGCATCGAATCAGCTCGATAAAATCAAAGATCCGGCTGTTGTACAACAAATCTATTGGAGATTATCGGATTTGGAAAGAGTGGCGGCTAACTCCACCTCACCTGTCTCACCGGAAAAGTTCAAATATAAAACGACACCGGAATCAGAGACACGCAGCAGGTTGCCACAATTGAAAATCTTATTTTCGGATGGAGAGACCAGGCTCTGCTCCTGGCATTCACGCTTTACACCCGGTGCGGGACGAATACATTTCTGTCCAAATGAATCTGAACAGATCTTTTATATAGGATATATCGGCGAGAAAATCGCAGACTAAAACCGCCGGAAGCTTGTTCAGGTTGGAAAGTGACGGACTATAATCGGTATATTGTGTCTGTTGATCGTATTCCGCCCGTTGATAAAAATGCAATTTCACCCCATAGCAATCAACTGATTATTAATCAACTCATAATAATACCCATGGCGGGCGCACAATTCGTCATGGGTACCCTCTTCGACAATCCTGCCTTTATGCAGAACGACTATCTTGTCAGCATGACGGATGGTGCTTAACCGGTGGGCCACTATCAGGACTGTCCTTCCTTTGCAAAAATCCAGCAGATTCCCGGTAATGATTCTCTCATTGTTGGCATCCAGCGAGTTGGTAGCCTCATCAAGAAACACGAACGAAGGGTCCTTATAGAGCGCACGGGCGATAAAGATACGCTGCTCCTGTCCCCGGCTCAGCCCCACGCCTTCAGCCCCCACCATCGTCTGGTATTTCAAGGGCAGTTTCTCTATGAACTCTTCCAGGTTGGACTGGCGGGCGGCAATCCGGAGACGTGTACGGTCTATATGCTTGTCCTCCACCGCTATATTCCTTGCCAGAGATTCGGAAAACACATGGCTGTCTTGCAGCACTACGCCGCAGCTATGCCTCCACGATGTCATATCATAATCCTGCAAGGGAGTGTCTCCCAGAAAGATATTTCCGCTTGTAGGAGCAAAATAGCCCAGCAACAGTTTGACAAGGGTGGTCTTTCCGCTTCCGCTTGCGCCCACGATGGCGGTGGTACGTTGTGCCGGAATGGTCAGCGTCATGTCATCCAGCACCTTGGCTTTGCCATGCAGGTTATATTTAAAATCCAGGTGTTCAATCCGGATATCCTTTCGGGAAATCTCCGGCTGTTCCGGTATCTTTTTCCCCGTTCTTTCCTCCGCCTTCCCATGAATCGCGCTGATACGCTCGATGCTTAGCCGCACATTCTGGAAATTATAGATAAACTGCATCAGCTGTTCAATCGGGATGTTCAACTGCCCGATGATGAATTGCACGGCAAGCAGCATACCCAAAGTCATCTCCCCTTCAATGACAGAAACGGCGGCAATGACCGTCACAACCAGGTTCTTGGACTGGCTGATAAATATCCCGCCCGTCTGCTGGAACTGTTGCAGGCTCAAAGACCTCATCTGGATGTCAAGAAGCTCCTTTTGCAACGCCTCCCATTCCCCGGCGCGCCTTCCCTCGCCGCCTTGCAGCTTTATCTCCTGCATGAAAGTAAGGAGCTGGTATACCTTGTTGTTGCTGGCCGACTGTTTCTCGAAAATCATATAGTCGAACAACTTGCGCTTATGCAGGAAACACAGGGTCCACAGGCCGTAGCCGACACTTCCCGCCAGAAAGACAAGGAACAGGAAGCTGTTATATGAAAACAGGACTCCCATGAATATGCACAAGACCATTACCGAGAACAAGACGGAGAGAACCTGTCCGGTAAGAAAATCCTGCACCCTGCGGTGATCGACGATACGCTGCAAAAGATCCCCGGTGGTCCTTGTCTCGAAGAATGAAATCGGCAGGCGGAACAGTTTGGCGAAGAAGTCGGTTATCAATGATATATTGACATGCATCCCCACAAACAGCAGAAGACGGTTGCGGACAAACTCCATGGCGGCAGAACCAAGCACAAGCACCAGCTGGCCGCCGAGAATCAGATAGACAAGCGGGATATTTTTATGACCGATACCTTTGTCGACCATCATTTGCGCAAGCAGCGGAAGCACCAGCTGTACGAGACTGCCGACAAGCAGGGTCAAGGCGACCGATGCAAATGCTTTTTTATAAGAAGCTATGTACCTCCATAAAAAACGGAAAGGGGACGGGACTTTTGGTTCCATGCCCGAAGAGAAGTCATAAAAAGCCTGTGTGGGTTCAAGCAACAAGGCGATTCCCTGTTCCCCGTCTCCCGCCCAACGCTTCAGGAAATCTTCTTTCCGGTATATGACCGTCCCTTTGGCCGGATCGGCAACATGATACTTATCCTTATGAATCCTGTACAGGACGACAAAGTGATTATGCTCCCAATGAAGGATACAGGGACACCATCCGGCCTGCAATTCGGACAGACCGACCGATACGGCGAATGTCCGGAATCCCAGGTCCTCCGCCGTCTCGCGGATGGCCTGCAAGGAAACCCCGTCAATCATGCAGCCGCATTGCTCGGAAAGGAAGTCAAGGGCATATTCCTTTCCGTAATGCTTGCAGACCATCCGGAGACACGCCGCACCGCACTGCATGGAGTCATGCTGGTAGGACACCCTGAACCTCATGGGGCGACGTCGTGTTGTTCCTTGACATAGGCATGGAAAGCACCGAGCGTTATGTCATTCGCCTGGAAATACATACGTTCCATCTGTTCCAGAATTTCCGGATAATACTCCTTGATATACAGCAAGTCCTCTATCTGTTTCTCCTGTGCGTGCCGCAAGCTCCTGCAAATGGAACGGTCAGGTTCCTGAACCGCACCGTTCTTGATAAGCGCGGCGGTGCAGAGGGTACAGAAGCGGCCGGCCCAGCAGGAACGGCAGGACGGACTGTCTGTCTTCTCAAAAAAATCACGGTACATTTGCCGGATGGCGGTACGGTTGATGCCCGAGTTCACCTCACCGACAGGCATGGAGAAATCCGACCGTTCGCAGAGATGCAGGTTGCCGTATGTGTCAAGCAACAGATTGGTACGCCCGATATAGCATGAATTGAAATATCTGGCTTTGTGCGAGGGTGCGTCACCGACCTTGGTCAGAATGGCGTACACATACCGCAGCCACGCGCTGATCAGGGGGTCACGAAGAATATACTGGTACCGTTCCTCCGGAGAGAGGTCCTTTTCATAAAGTTCCTTGATCCGCTCCCGGATATTGAACTGCGCCAGTTGCTTGTCCGTCTTCTTGCTTTCACTGTAATCACTGAATTCCAGGTAGGAAAACTGGCGGACCCCGCCATAACAACCGTTCAGGCTACGTCCCTCAAAGTATCTGCCGACCTTGTCATGATCATATTCGGGAGCCAGCACGGCCTGTATGTGTACATGGTTCAGCAGGTACTCTTCCGAAACTTCACGGATCATGTCAAGGGCACGCTCCACAACCGTTCCCGTACCCTGCCCGTTTTTGAACACGCGGTACTTGTCATTCTCCTCCGGCGGACCGTCGAAGCTGATGGCGAGGGTGAAATGATACCGTATAAAGAATTCCACCATCTCCCGTGTCAGCAGGGTGGCATTGGTCGTTATGTGGAATACGACCTTCTCCGCAGGTATATGGTGTTCCTCCCAAGGAAGCGAGAGTACATATTTCACCAACGGTTCCAGCAGTGAAAAACGCAGAAGCGCCTCTCCACCGTAGAAACTGACGGCGGGAGGATTCCGTTTCAGGAACAGCGTCCTGTGTTCCGGTTCCACCTTGCGGAAAACACGTGTGTATTCATGGAAATAATCCGAAATGGCTTTCCGGGCATCCTCCTCTTTCAAGTGATGGGAGGCGTGCATTTTTCCTTGGCCGCGTTGCTCGTTGATTGTATAGGGGCAATACCTGCAACGCAGATTGCAGGTATTGGTCATTTCCAGTGTCAGTTTTTTAGGAATGGCTTCCTCCTCCCATTGTTGCCATAACTCTTCCTCACCGCGCATTCCGGAAGGCGTCCTCGCTTCCAGGGGTCCCGGAAGCAGGATGCCGTTTCCGTTAAGACGGGCGATGAAAGCGGCGGCATCGGAAGGGAAGGAGGCCGGGCAAGGCTCTCCTTCAGAAGTTCCATACGACGCCATGTATTCACAGACAAGGTTCTTCTCAGTCTCGGACAGCGACAGGAACATGTTCGCTCTGCCGTCATATAAATAACAGGACGCCCCGTCAACTGTGAACAATTTGACCAGGGGAAACTTATTTGCTTTTTGTTTTTCCATAGTGGCTATCTGTTTACAAAGCATCGTATAATGCAGGAATCAATCCCAGTCTCTTGACCACCAGTTGAAATCTACACCGAAAGCGGAGTCATCGGTATAGCAACCGCAGTAGCATACACACTCTTCAGACCCGGCGGCTTTCCCGCCTTTCGTCTTTTCCAACTGTTCCGAAGTGACCGTCTTGTCTTTCAGGTCTTCCGGACGGATACCTAGTTTGGCAATCTGTTTTCCCATAGCCTTTAAAATTGGAGTTAGTTCATACTTGCAACATTTCACTCCTTTAAAATATTGCAATGCCGATATGGCTTACCGGTTATTCAAATCCCACAGCCGCGATACATACATTCGTTTTTCCTGATAAATCACAGCTCTATAATTCATTTTTGCAATCTGTTTTCAAATATACAGATTCCATTCAAGAATACAATATTTTTCTTAAAAAAAGATAGGATAAACGTAATGAATTATTTTTCATTAACATCTTCGCCTCTATATAATTCCGGAAAGGAATCTGCCACTAACCACATAATCAAAATATCTGTACATTTAAAGTGCCAGGTATGACAAAGAAACCGGGAACAGGCAACCATGATAGCGGTACAAGGCAAGTTCTTCCAAAGCCTCTTCCTTTCGTATCGGACCGACTGCCGCCGGGTTCAGAGAAACTGTCTCCAAGCATGTTCCGGCTGTCCTTCGTTTTTCTTTCTTTTCACCGGCAATACATTTCCGTCATTACCGATATATTGGTCTATCAGCTCCTCAATCAGGTTTTTATTCTCCACCTGGGATGAAATCAGTTCAAACATGTCCGTTTCCCGGATGGCATGCAAGGTGACGGCAGCCCGGCGTTTTTTCTCCTCGTTCATTTGGGCGCCATCCAGATTAAGCAGCACATCGCCGGCATTGAGCAGGTCATCGGACGTGATTACCGGAGCGATACCTTCCGTGCCGGGAGTCTGTTCATCCAGTCTTTCCTGTTCCTCTTTCAACAGTCTCATCTCTTCCAGGGGAAGCCCGCACTCCACCTCATTCTCCGGCACCGCCTCTTCTTCTCCGAGATAATCGTTCCCGGTTTCCAACGGTTGGCTCATGTAGGGAGCCGCAAACATGCCCGCGTTTTCGTCCAGATAGACAAATCGGGTAGCTCCCATCACATCGCCAGGTCCTGTACCGCACGATGTTCCCTCTTCCTCCTTCTCTTTTTTCCCGGGGGTATAGAGCAGCCCGCAGATTTTACGGACCCGTTTTTTCTGATTCCATAACTTGTATAACAAGTAGCCGGCACAGCCGATCCTTACTGACAAATAAACTATTTCTTCCATTCCAAAGGGTTTTGATTTGCTTCCTGGTTATATATTTCATTGATAACATCCTGATATCTTTCCAGGTGGTCCGACAGGACACTGCCTAAAAACATGGGAACTGACATGTCCGGTGCAATGACAGGCAATAATTTGGCAACAGTCCTGTACAAAGCATCGTGAATATAGGTCTGCCTTCTTGAACCGGACAGTCTCTCTTTCAGAAACCGTCGCCGGTATTCATCCGGGCCGGATGCCTCATCCGTGGATTTTCTTACCTGCTGTTTGGGAGAACCGGCAGAGTTCTTCTCCTGCTTCTCTTGGGAAGGGGCAGGCCGGCTTTTTGTTTCCGGAGCCTCAGCGGGGGAAGCCATTTTGTCCAATGCTGTTACATCCCCGGCCATCATACGTTTCAGTGCCTCCTCATCCACCTGGTAATCCGTTCTTCTTTTGGTAGCCATGATTGTTCTTATTGAAGTTTCAGTATGGTTTCTATCTCTGTTGCCAGCAAGTCCAGATTGCTGCCCCTCAATGCGGAAGGGGTTGGAGGGAACAAGGTGCTGCGAAAGAAAAATCCCTTTATCCCGAAGTCTTTATTGTAGCGTTCCGCACTGGGAATGACGGTTTCCATCGCCGGCAATTTCAGCGAACGGAAAATTTCAGTGTAGCTGTTATACAGGTCTTTGGACACACGTTTGTCCATCCGGTTCCAGAACATATAGATGCCACGCAAGGGCACATCCTTATGACGGTGCATGTATTCCCGGATGGCAAGGACAAAAGCCATGCTGCTCCGCATAACCATTCTTTCCTGTGTGACGGGAGTGAATACATAGTCCATATTGATTACGGACCGGAAGACACCGGGCACATTCACAGTTCCGGGGAGGTCAAAAAGGACAAGGTCATAGTCCAGTCCCGATTTTTCAAGGAAACGGCCGGCAGTTTCCCGGGCTTCCTCCGGAGTGGAGTTCAGGATGCTGTAGGCTTTCCTTCCGCTTGTCCCGAACTGTTCCACCAGCTGGTTTTGCAGATGCACGTTCTTTTCAATGGCCCCCACTTCCCAGTCCCGCATGGTGCTGATACTATGCTGCGGATAATCGCAATCCACCACAAGCACGTTATATCCCTTCAGGTAATGGAAGTAACTGGCGAGCAATACGGTGAACGTGGATTTTCCCACACCGCCCTTCTGGTTGCTCAAAGCGACAAATAAAGGTTCTTTCTTCATAGGCTTGAATTTAGAGTGTATAATTTGGTTTCATATCTGTCCGGATATGTTTTTTCTGTTTCATTACATGACAATGCATCCGTCGGTACATGGCAATGACGCACTGCCTGCCTGCTTGCATGAATACATTGCGTACCCTATTGCACCAACGTCTTGCCGGTTACCAGAGGGTATTGCCATATAAGGTGCATTGCATTCATATAATACGGAGTCCAATGTAACCCGTACTGTATTGCATTCATGCAATGTATCCCGCCATGCAGGAATGCAATGCAACATATATGGCATTGCACCTACAGGGATGATATCGCATCCGTGCCATGTACCGCCTGTGGCAGGCAAGTAATACACCTTGCAGGACAATGTTCCAATGTATGCCCTCATGCACTGTGCCAAAAGTAGCGGCTATTTTTGAGACTTCCGCCAACATTTCCCCGACCTGACATCAGATGTCGTCAGATGTCATCAAATATCATATAAAATACTATTTACCAAACGGTTAGCTGTATCTAATTTTGCAAAATCAAAATCCGTCAATGGAGAGGAACACGCTTCGCCGGACCACAGCACGCCGTGAACGTTGCGCAGCAATCCGACGAAGGAGGATTCTCTGTTCAAGCGAACAGAGCAAGTTGTGTCCTTGTCCGACAAAAAGTCTTTTGTCCGACAAGGACCAACTTGCCCGCCCCTGGGGCGGGGGAATCCGCTCCAAAGTCGCGGATTCTGGAAAAGAAAAAAAGTACAAACCAACAATCTCATGCATTATGGAGAAAACAACAGGGACAAGGACAGGCAGGAAACCCAAGAATGACCCGGCGGACCGCAAGTACAGCTTCCGCCTGAACGCCGAGGAGAACACCAGATTTGAAAGGTTGCTGGCGGATTCCGGGGCCAGGGACCGCACGCTGTTCATCAAGAAATCCATCTTCTCGGGACAGATAAAGGTAGTGAGAATCGACAAGGCGACCATGGATTACTACATCAAGCTGACCGAATTCCACAAGCAGTTCCAGGCAATAGGCAACAACTACAACCAGATGGTGCGTGCCTTGAAGAACAACTTCGGGGAGAAACGGGCGATGTCACTGCTCTACAAGCTGGAGAAACTGAGCGTCGAGCTGATGCTTCTCTGCAAGAAAATCACGGCACTCACCCAGGAATACGAGCGGAAATGGTTGCAAAGATAAGTCATGGCGCCAGTCTGTACGGGGCACTGGCCTACAACCATAACAAGGTGGCGACCGGAGCGGCGGGGATTCTTTCGGGGAACCGCATGATTTCCGACCGGCTGGGATTGCCAAGCGAAGACATGCGCCTGGCATTGCTCTCTTTCGAGAACTACCTGCTGGCAAACCGCAACACGGAGAAGCCCGTCCTGCATATCTCGCTCTCCCCGGCACCGGAAGACAGGCTGACCGACGACCAACTGGCGGTACTGGCTGACCTATATATGCGGAAGATGGGTTATGGAGACCAGCCTTATATCGCCTACAAACATGGTGATACCCACAATGCCCATATCCATATTGTCAGTGTCTGTGTGGACGAACAAGGGAAAAAAATCAGTGACTCCTACGAGCACCGCCGTTCCATGACCGCCTGCCGGGAGCTGGAAGCGGACTTCGGCCTGCGCAACGGTGCGGACACGGAGGAACGGAATCCGAAAGCGGAACTGAAAAAAGTGGATGCTTCCCTGGGGGATGTCCGCCATCAGATTGGCAACACCCTCAAGGCGGTGCTGGAAAGCTACCGTTTCCAGACCTTCGGGGAGTATAGCGCCCTGCTTTCCACCTTCAATATCGAGGCGAAACAGGTCAGGGGAGAATACCACGGCGTGCCTTACACTGGCATTGTCTATGCGGCCACGGATGATGCCGGCAAGGTGGTCAGCCCTCCGTTCAAGAGCTCCCGCTTTGGAAAACGCTTTGGCAACGAACAGCTGGAAAAACGGATGCTTCTCAACCTGAAGGCGCTCAAGGAAGGGAAATGGGCTCCCTCCATACAAGCGAACATTGCCCGCGCCTTGCAACAGGCTGACTCACGGCAACGGTTTGTGGAACTGCTCGGACAGAAACGTATCGGCGTGGTGTTCCGTGAGAATGAGCAGGGACGAATCTACGGCGTCACCTTCATTGACCACGACCGCAGGGAGGTGTTCAACGGCTCACGCATGGGCAAGGAGTTTTCCGCAAACGTGTTCAACGACTATTTCAGGTGGCTGGACGGCATCCCCGAAAACGACCGGAACGGACATACGGCAACGGAACTCTGGCAGCATCACCGGCACAAGGCGGGTCCGGAAAGCGCGCTCGAACAGGCGGCAGGTATTCTCTCCCTGGAAACCAACCCGAGGGATTACGAGGAGGAGGCTTTCGCACGCCGTATGAAGAAAAAGAAGAAAGCCAAACGCAAGTCGCGCGGCATTTAAACGGAAGACAATTTTCAAAACCCATTTATCCCCATCCCTATGCAACAGGAAGACGATTTGAGGGCACTTGCCAAAATCATGGAATTTGGCAGGGCAGTGAGTATTTTTCTTTTGGTGGTGCACGTCTATGTGTACTGCTATCCGAGTATCACCGCATGGAACCTGAACCTGGAGGTGACAGACCGGATTCTGGTGAATTTCAACAACACGACCGGCATTTTCAACTGCATCCTCTGGACCAAGCTGCTGGCTGTGACCTTACTGGCAATATCCTGCCTGGGTACACATGGAGTCAAGGGTGAAAAAATCACCTGGCCCAAAATCTACGCGGCGCTGGTAGCCGGATGCGTGCTGTTTTTTCTGAACTGGTGGCTACTTGACCTGTCCTTGCCCCACATGACAAGCACCATACTGTACGTCATAACACTTACCGCAGGTTACCTCGGCCTGCTGATGGCGGGGTTGTGGATGAGCCGGCTTTACAGACATAACCTGATGGATGATGTGTTCAATATCGAAAACGAATCCTTCCGGCAGGAAACCCGGTTGTTGGAGAACGAGTATTCCGTCAACCTACCCACCAGTTTCCGCTTTCAGGGAAAACAGCATGACGGATGGATCAACGTGGTAAATCCCTTCCGTGCCACCATCGTGCTGGGCACGCCCGGTTCGGGCAAGTCGTATGCCGTGGTAAACAATTACATACGCCAGATGATTTCCAAAGGATACAGTTGTTACATCTACGATTACAAGTTCGACGACCTCTCCACCATCGCTTACAACACATTGTTGAACAACATGGACAAGTACAAGGTCAAGCCCCGGTTCTATGTCATCAATTTCGACGATCCGCGCAGGTCACACCGCTGCAATCCCATCAATCCGGAATTCATGACGGATATCTCCGATGCGTATGAGGCGAGTTACACGATAATGCTCAACCTCAATCGCACCTGGATTGAAAAGCAGGGCGATTTCTTCGTGGAGTCACCCATTATTTTGCTTGCTGCAATCATCTGGTACCTAAAGATTTACAAAAACGGCATTTATTGTTCCTTTCCGCACGCGGTAGAGCTGCTCAACAAGCCTTATTCGGATTTGTTTACCATCCTGACCTCGTATCCGGAGCTGGAAAACTACCTTTCCCCCTTCATGGATGCCTGGAAAGGGGGCGCCCAGGACCAGCTCCAAGGCCAGATCGCTTCGGCAAAAATCCCCCTTACGCGCATGATTTCCCCACAGTTGTATTGGGTGATGACAGGTAACGATTTTTCGTTGGACATAAACAACCCGAAAGAGCCCAAGCTGCTTTGCGTGGGCAACAATCCGGACAGGCAGAACATCTACTCGGCGGCACTCGGGTTATACAATTCCCGCATCGTCAAACTTATCAACAAGAAAGGACAGCTTAAGAGCACTGTCATCATAGACGAGCTGCCGACCATCTATTTCCGTGGATTGGACAACCTCATCGCTACCGCCCGAAGCAACAAGGTGGCGGTCTGTCTCGGCTTTCAGGATTTCAGTCAGTTGAACCGCGATTACGGTGAAAAAGAGTCGAAGGTCATCCAAAATACGGTAGGCAATATTTTCAGCGGCCAAGTGGTTGGAGAAACCGCGAAGACGCTTTCCGAACGTTTCGGCAAAGTGCTCCAGCAGCGGCAGTCCGTTTCCATCAACCGCCAGGATGTATCCACTTCCATCAGCACACAGCTTGACTCGCTCATCCCGGCTTCCAAGATTGCCAACCTGTCCCAGGGCACATTTGTCGGAGCCGTTTCCGACAATTTTGGTGAAAAGATAGACCAGAAAATATTCCATGCTGAAATCATTGTGGATCATGCCAAAGTCAGCGAGGAGGAAAAGGCTTACCGGAAAATCCCTGTCATCAACGAGTTCAAGGACAAGGAGGGTAACGATATCATGATGCAGCAGATACAGCGCAACTACGACCAGATTAAATTGGATGCTCAAGCAATTATCAATGAGGAAATGAACCGGATCAAAAGTAATCCGGAATTATGTGAAAGGTTGGGGTTGAAAGATGATGCCTCACACAAGTAAAATCTATCTAATTCAAAATAAACATAACATCTGAAAAGATTATTCTCCTTTAAGTACTGTTGTTCTTCTTTTCAGATGTTAGTATACCTTTCTTTATGACAATGATATTAGGATATTTCTAAGGTTTATTAATATCCCTGATGCGATTTTCTCGATCAATCAATTTATTAATATCAATATCTTGAATATTAATTATGGTTATAAGTCCAAACATAGAAATGCTTTCGTTACGTACAAACTCATTCAATTTCTTAGCCTCTTGATAAACTTTATCTATCCAATGATATGACGCTATTGTCTCATAATATTTACTCCCCAATGAGCCGTTTTCTCTGAATTTAATATTGGCTTCAAGAGTATAACGAACCCCCACGGATATATCATCTAAATTTTCATCAAGGATAAAACTAGCAATATCTTGAAATTTAGCTGTGTCTATTTTTGACAAGAGATTGCTTAAATTGTGAGTCCGAATAATTTTATACGTTGATTTTTCATCATAATTACTTCTCAAAAAAATCAGAGATTTCAAACTACACTCAAAAGAAAATAATAAATCCACCAATATTTTGCTACGTGTACTTATATTTGTAAACACATTTATTAAAGCCCTGTATCGTGCTAAATAGTCAGAGCTATCTGTCAAGAAAAAATCTGATATTTCTTTTCTTAAATCATCGTCCATAATCAAAATATTAAATCAGTTAATCCGTATTAATAAATTGCACTTTATTCCTTTTGCGATTTTAACTTTCACGTTGTTCTATAAACACATATTTGCTCAATTTAAGAATTAAGCAGAACAAGACAACAATTTTGTCTAACGAATAATCTTCGATTTGAAGTAAAGAATGTGCTACTTCATTTCTCAAATTCCAGCCTATTTTCTCTGACATTACATACTTGAGCATGGTAAGATGATCTTTGACAAAACTAGAAGGTTTCTCTGGAGTTCCCTTAAGATCTGCAATAATATCATCAAAAAGTTTTTCCATTATGACATCTCCATCTTTTGAACGTCTCTTGGCAAAAGTGGGTATTTTAAGTTTCTCAATAAAAAATCTCAAAAGACCTTCTATCTTAAGTGTTAAGCTATCTACAATAGTAACATAATCAGGAATATAATTTTCATCTGTTTGTTTAAGTTCATCAAATATCCTCTTTAATCCAGGCTTGACAGTATCTAAAGGAACAACACGAACTTTCTTACCATTATAGTTTCTCTCAACAGGTTCATTTAACCATGTCTTTTCCAAATAGGTTAAAACTAAATCGTATGATAACTTTTGAGATTCAATGGCTAACATAAATAGTTTGAACATTTTTAATGTACCAAAATTGAAGAAGAAACTATATGTGGACCAAAATTTTCCTTCTGCCGGTGTGTATGTTTTAACGGTGTTGCCATATCTGTCAAAGCATGACAAAGGAAGGGTACCTATAAGTCCATTGTCCACAGCATCAGATAAGGCTTGGATAGAATCATCTGTTTCATACCAAGGAGTCCCTGCAAATTGATCTAACAACTCATCTACAGAACAAGTTTCTATAGTCCGTTTTACAGCTTCATCAATTGTTTTTATATAATCATCTGGAATTGGAATGGAAGTTTCTGTCAATTGGAAAGTATTTCTCTTTTCAGAGTATAACTCTTCCATCTCTTTTATTTTTCCATCGTCCTTTATTTTAAGATAAATATCCAAAGCTAATTTTATAAAATGCATTGAAGCTATATCTTCCTGCCTGCTCTTGGCAATCTGTTCATATACCTCAGCTCTCTGTCTTAAAGAATCTTCTATCGAAAGATTTATTTTTTGTTTTAACTTATCCGTAAATTCAATAGCATCTGCAGCCATATAAAGATTATCTTTTTCTATCAAGCTGATAGCATATTTATTACGCTCTATAACTTTTTCAAAGTCTATGTATTTTTTACAAATGCTATAATGCTCTAACATGAACCTTGAATAATTTAAAGGAACATGTTTTGTGTTATCATTTACACTCCAATATTGCTGTATATCAAAAACTTGTTCAATGATTGCCTTTTGACAATCTTCAAACTTACTATTTATTGCAATTTGTAAAGCCAATTCCAAACGATTAAGAACATATCCCAATTTGAAATATTCTCCTTTTTGAGCTTCACCATAATATTCTTGAGCTAAGGAGATTAATTCGTTGCATAACTGAAACTTGAAACTGTTATTTTTCGACCAGTCTGTTTTTTGTCCGAAATATACCATCAAACCATATTCGGTTTTTGCATAGAGATTATTCGTTTTTTTATAACGCTGCTCAAAGAACTCGAAGTTTTCTTTAGTAAGATTTCTAACATCAGGCCAATAAAAAGGTATTTTGTCTCCATTTGCCATATCTTGTGTTCCTGCCATTTGCCACGATAATCCTTTAATTGTCCCCTTTGTTTCATCATCTTGAAACTCAAAAGACTTTCTTATTAAAAAAACTTGTCGATCTAATTCTGCTTGCAAAGCAACATTAATCATATCTTTTTCACAAAGTTCACTTATTACTTTTTGAAATTCATTATTAATTATAGATGAGTCCTTATTCTTATAATTTACAGAATCAAAATTCTTTAAGAACTCTTCATATATACCACATTCACTCTTATTTTCCATCTTTCCAGTATTTAATTGTTTTTTTTGAGAATACTTCCGTGGAGAACGCATAAATCGCTTTCCTTTCTTTGTTCTACTGTCACCTTTTCCCATATTAACATTTACAATGTTATCATCCAAATTTCACTACAATCTCCACAACCTCTCCACGCACCCTCCGCACATCCAACACCCGTGCAGGAATCCCATGTCCGAAGCAGCATTGGATAAACTCCATCCCGATAAACACTCCCATATCTGAGTTTCCGGTATTATGTTTTTCCTTATTACTAAACGTGACGGTTCCTTTCATCTCCTCATTCCTTCGTTTACGGTATTGCATCTCCTTTTGGAACATCATAGTAACTTCGCCTCTGACGATTTGCACCTGTTGCCCTCCGGTTTGTAAGAATTGCAAATAACTCTCCAGCAAATCTTCTGGACATCCGCTATGAGACAACACGTTTTTTACACTATGTATCAGAATCAAATTTTCCATCATTTTTTATTTGGCAATGATTACTTTTTTATCCTTGATAACAAGCGTATCCTTTCCACCATTATTCATCAAATTAACATTCTTCAAGTCTATTCGGCTATTAGAAATGGAGAACTCCTGATGAATCGTATCATTCCGCAAAAAGTGAATGTCCTGCTTATACAGGTTCGGAATGGAAAAGAACAGGGTGATAATTCCGATGAAACACAGCACCATCAATACCGTAAAGGTCACAAACCACCGCTGATATTTACGGTCTTCCACAACCTTCACTTCAATGGGCAATGGAGATTCCTGATAGCTCACCCGTTTCTGTTTCCATGTTACTCTGCAACGTAGGTTCGGGAATTCATGCAGGCTGAACAACTCCGGCAGCTCCTGCAAGAAATGCAGGTATTGTTTGGTTTCCATCAGTACTTCCAATTCCACGGTTACACGGATAACACTTCGTTTCATTATCTTGGGTTTTCCCGATGCACCTGTAGGTTTGGCTACATTGACAGGACGGATATCCGAAGCCCCGTTATCCATGCTCATGGCAAGTTCCACTCCGGTACTACCCAAAGAAGGAGCGTCCGTAGGATGATTGCCGAAAGGTGAAGAACTATTTCGTTCTCCTTCTATCCCCTCATATTCTGCTATCAAGTCCGCTATCTCCCGTACTTCGGTCACAGCTACGTTCTTTGCCTCTGCATTGGCAAAGGTTCCCACTTTAGCTTTGACCATATCAGTCAAAAAAGCTTTTATTTTCTCTTCGCTTTTTTTATGGATAAGGTAGCTGGGATACTTCTTGGTGAAGTTCCGAGCTACGTTTTCCATATAATCCATTGCATAGTCATAATTATGCCTAATAGATAAAAGGAACACGAATGACAAAGTAAAATGATTTATATTTTGCTTTTCGCTCATATAAAATATATTTTTATTTCAAGTTAGAATTTATCAGCTCGTTCGAATACATCTATCATTTGAACATTCATATCAATATAAGGAATCATTTTTACAATGCTAATATTATCTATACTTTCATTGCCCCCCATTGATAATGTAGGGAAATATCCATAACATTCATCAAAATCTATTTCGCCAATTTTTTCTTTTACAAAGGCATAGTTCTCTAAATCAAACCATCCTTTTAAAAAACTTTGATTGGGAATTACCTTATTAAAAATAGCTACAAAATTGTCAGGAATAATCAAAGATGTCCCATATCTAATATTTAAAAATACTACATAGTTCCCAAATCTTTTATTCTTAACATAAGCAAAAACATCACCGAAAGCAGTACACATAAAAGGCAATAAGGATTCATCATCATCCATTATATAACATTGATTTATTATATCTTTTAAATCATCAGGTTCTATAATTTTAAAAAGTCCATTATAATAGCTACCCAATCCTACCTCTTTCCACAAAGAATTTAATTGTTCACAGCTATAGTCACTATATTTCAAAATGAATTCTTCATTCACATTCTGTGTTATCTTTGAATTAACACTATTAAATAAAAACATTTCATACATAACTTTATTATTTTATGATTTCTAAATCTTCTGCAAAAATAACATTCATCTTTATATATTTCTGTTGTTCTTCATCTATTTTAGGAGGACCTTCTAATACCTTTAGTAATTCATCTTCTAAATTTTGGGCTCGTCCCTTGTCTTTAGTACCCCATTGAGAACCAATAGATGAATTTATTCTTTTATCTCCCATTTCAGTCACATCATCAAAATTTCCACCCGCAATTTGATCTGGATTATGCAAAGCTGCTAATGAACTTAATTCATCTTCAACTTTCTTTGTAATTTCATCATATTTAAAATTTTCAGCTGATAACAACATATAATCAAACATTTTACGTCTTTTATATGCATCTCGAGCATCATTTTGAGCAGTTTGACTAGACAAACGTCCTTTTTCTTTAAATGTCTTTCGATTAGTTAACCATTCAAAAACTGTCAGTTTATTAATCCCATCTTCTTGCATTTTTAGTTGTCTCCTCATTTCTTTTTCATAATGAGGATTATTTTGGAATTTCCTTTTCAATTTAAACGGAGGTTTCACATGTATAACAGAAAGTGTAAAAATTGTTACAGAAGATGAAGATTTTTCTGATATATAATCATTTTCTTCTTGTATAGAAGAGGAATTTCCATTAGAAACATCCGACACCTTCCAAACCTTCTCCCTCACCTCCAGATTATTCCTCTTGATAATCCCCGGCGACAAATACACCACCATCATCATCGGAGCGTTCCCGACACTCATGTATTCCTCTATTTTCACGCAATAGCAATCCCAGAACCGCAAAATATCCGCAACCTCCACCTCATTATAGATAAAATGGATTTCCCCGTCCTGCATCGTTCCTCCATTCAGCCAGTCATAAAAAAACGCCTCGTCTCCGCTGCATTCAAACGCAAGCGTAATCAAATCCCCCTCGACCGGCAGATTCTCCCTGTTTCCGATTTCTTCACAAACTTGTATATGCAACTGAATAATTCTTCTCAGGTTCGAATCATCATGGTGTTGGATATGGCAGCGATAATTGTAATAAAGTATCGGAATTTCTTTGCCACGAATTTTCAATATAGCTTGATAAATCATGATAATAAAATTTCAAGTAAGCAACTATGGTAATAAATCACGACTAATCCAATAATAAGTCTGTCCGTTGGACCGGAACGCCTTGCCGGCAGCCTCATCCAGCAGTTTTTTCTTTTCCTTGAAATACTCAATCAGCCCGTCCAGTTCCACATCCGTAATCATCTCCTTTTTCCGCAAGTCCTTGACCCGGTAAACCTCGAAGAACGGATAATCCACAGGACACGACGTGAACCGTTGCAACGCTTCCGACAGAGGCATGTTCAGGAAATCCCTTCTTCCCGTCTTGCAGTACTTGTCCCTGTTGCGTTCCGAAAGCAGATGCCTTACCAGTTGCCTTCTCACACGGCGCGTCGGGGCATATTCCGGTATGTTCAGGCTGTCCGTCTTCACACGTATGGTAGCCTCCTCTGTATCTGCCGGCAGATAATCGTCCGGACAGTTGCAGATATCCGTCTTCGCCTGCTTTTTCTTTCTGACCGCCTCATATTTATAGTCCAGGACCAGTTTGGCGGGCACTTCCACATACTTTCTCAGCCGCTTGAACTCCTCTTCATTGACGAGCAGGTAATAGTCCGTTACGGACGAAAGCGAGTCGGGCAATACGACAGGCTCTGCCGGCAGTTTCCATCCCGGTTCGATACCCGGCAGGACAGACAATATCGGTTGCACGCCTGACCTGCGGATATGATAGTAGTCCACCAGCGTCGAGTCAAGTTTATACCGGTGGGTTCCCACCTCCTCAAACGCCCTTGTCAGGCTGTTGCCCAACAGCGTATTGTCAAACTTCACCTGCAACAGCATGGAGTCCACGGCGGTAGTCAGCCCCTCCAGCTCCAGCGACTCGTTTTTCTGCGGAAAGACAAGCCATCCCAGTGTCATGCTCCGGTTCGGAAAGTCCAGGCAATACGTATTGTGGTTCACCTCCGCATATTCGTTTCCGTTCCGCAGCTGTTCGGGATACACAATCAGTTCCCGTTTCTTCCGGCTGATGCGTGGAGCCGAGCAGTCTATCATGTTCCCGATTTGCAGCACGAAATTGTTGAAGTTGTCCGGTTCTCCTCCGTAAAGCTGGAATCCCAGCAACCGGCAGTTGTTTTCCACCAGTCGGTCCACCAGAGTGGAATCCGCCCATTCGCTGTTGAACCCCTTGTCACCTACCACCACCAGGACATTGCTCTCGTCCCGGCATTTGTTGAACAGTTCCACCCCTGTGCGGACACCCGACCAACTGCCGAATCTACCGTACACAGGTTTCAGTTTTTCCGCATTCCGTGCCTTGTCCGACAAAAAGTCCAGAAATTCCATATAGTCGGGAGTCAGTTTGCAGATGGGATCTTCTTGGCTGTCCGGCTCGTTGAAAGTGAGCACGGCGCCGAACTTGAAGGAGAAACTCTCATCGTTCGCCAGCTGGGACTGCAACCCTTGGATGGCATTCACCACGGCAGGAAACTGTTCGATGGCCTTATCCTTTCCTTCCAGGACAAACACGAGGTTTATTTTTTGCAGGTCCTTTTCTATCTTGTTCTTGAAGGTTCCGTAATAAATCGGATGGCCGTTCACGTTCAGCACATAGCTTTCCCGTTTGTCAATGACCGGCATCGGCACATGCGTTCTGAAACAGAACGCCATATCATTGTGCCGGTAAGACAACACCGGACTGTACCGGATAACGGGATGCCGCCCGGCAAACTCCCGTACCTGCCGCATATCATCGGATGCCAGCGTCAGGGTATCCTTTCGTTCGCTGTCCTTAAACAGCAGTGCGCTGTCGGGCAGCGAGGCGATATCCACATGCAGTTGCTGCCCTATTTCGGTCAGCAGCCGCCGGTCTATCCACCCGACAGGCATCCCCCCGATACTGTCGGCGTCGAGTTTGGGCCGGTCCGCCACAAGCACGCATTCTTTGTCCGCCGATGCCTGATAAGGATACACAATGCCGTAGAACGGGATTCTGCCCGCTTCCTGTGTCAGGTCGGTATCTTTGAACAGTTTTACGGAATCATGGACGAAATACGTTTCCGGTTCAGCCAGTGCCGCGCTGTCGGCCGGCATCACCACCTGCTTGTTCTTGAAGCCCGTAGCTATGTCGGTCACACCGCTTCGGGTCAGCAACAGGTTGTCCCGGTTGATCCATCCGCAATACCGGGCCTGCTTCCACTCTTTCAGTCTTCCGTTTTTCAGGATAGCGGGGTCATACTGGATTACCTGAAGCCAGTCGCCTTTGCGCTTGATGACCAGAAACGCATCCATATAGTTCACGGGGCGCATTTCATTCTTCCCGCTCGGGCTCAGGTAGGTTGTCCCCGGCTCGTTGGCAAAGACAATCCACGGGTCATGCTTGAACAGCGACAGGCTGCGGGGGACTTTCACGCCTTCGACGGAATAGTTCCGTACATATTCGCGGGGGACATTCTTCACGCGTGTAAAACGGTGTACCGGTCCGCAGGCCGCCAGACAGATAATGCTTCCGCAAATCCATCCTCTTTTCAACAGGATTGACAAACAGTTCTTTTTCATGCCTCACATTACTTTTTTGATTCGGAAAAACGTTCGTGCTGCGTCACCATCAGTTGCATCACGCATTCATTGTTCAGGTTGTCACCCATATCCACAAACACCTCGTCAATGAGGGTCTTCCGACGGGCAATGATTTTCAAACCCTGGCAATAGGAGTAGAAGTCATTCTTTTTGTTATTGTTGACCGTCACCGCAATGTCCGGATTTCCGCAGAGATACTTCTTGAGGATATAATTGTAATGGACATTGAACGGCTTTCCGTCCACGATGGCCTGCAAATGCTCGCGGATGTCGTTGCCGATAACGACAAGCACGTCCGTCGAGTCGTTCTCCGCATACTGCGGAAGAACCTCAATGGTGTGCCGGACCGGATACTGGGTCTCTTCCGTGGTCAGCAGCACCTCGTACCTGCCCGGCTCGGAGTAGGCATAGAGCGGATTCTGCTCCCGTGAATCCACAATGCCCGATTCGCCGAACTGCCAGCGCCATTCCCTCGACGGTCCGTACCCCTTGAATGAAATGATTTCACCCTGGAAGGCGGTCGCCGGCGCCTCTATCTTGACCAGCTGGTCGCTTCCGTAATTATTGGCCCGTCTGTTCACCTTGACGATTTGCTTCTTCTCCAGCGAATGGTCCACCTGAAGGCGGACCTGGTAACGCCCCGGTTCCTTGAACACGTACTGGCCGCTCCGTTCATGCGAGACATCCCCGTTGCCGAACTCCCACAGCCAGGAACCCGCGTTGCGGGTGCTGTCCGCATAATGAACGGCTTCCCCGACTTCCACCTCGATGGGCGTCAGGGTCATCCGTACGATACGGTTGGAAAAAAACAGCCGGATCAGCACGGCGACAAGCACACACAGCAGCATCGCTGCAACTACAAACAGAATCTTTCTGGTACGAATCTTTCCCATGGCGTCATTTGTTTTTAGTTCCCGAGCGCAGGTCTTCCTCTTTCTTCCGCAAGCCTATCTCGCACTCCTCCAGATTGGCTTTGAACAGGCGTATGTTTTGTTCGATGCTCCACAGCTGTTTCTTGTCCGACAGCCACATGGCATAAAAATCGGCGATATGCATGAACAGCTTGTACCGTTTGTCCCAGCTGTTCCTTTCGTAGGTGTTCCGCAGGTTGTTTATCAGGTAGTGGATGTCGTCCTCCTCGTATTGGGCATACACGCCGGGCTGGAAAGCCTCTATCTTCCGGAACAGGGAGTCCACGGGCATCTGGCTTTCGGCCTGTTCCTGCTGGAAGTCCTTGATACGGTTCATCTTGATTTTCACAAACTCCTTCTGCTCGAACATCCTGAAGTCCGAATTCCACATGAAGATGGCAAGGCAGCACGCCACGGTTGTCAGGAAAAAAAACAGGAATACGTATGCGTGTCCCATAAGGATTTCCCGTTTGTTCAGTGTTTTTCTGTTATTGTCCATCATAGCGTTCTCATTGTTTGTTATTGGGTCCCACACTCAGGCTGCGCCGTGTCTTCCAGTTGTCCTGGATGCACTGCATCAGGTCTTTTTTTACCATCTCCTCCTGAATGTTCAACAGGCGGATGGAATCCTTCACCCCGAGGAATATGTTGATATTTCCCAGCAGCCGGCTGTAAAGCCTGCAATCCCTGGCATCCATGCCCTGGATATCCTTCAGCAGGTTCATCTTGCGTGTGCTGACCACACTTTGCAAAAGCACGTCGTTGATTTTCGGGGAGGTGTTCATCAGTTTCATGTATTGGTACACGGAATCCACGCTGTTTGCCAAGGCGAGCTCCCTGGCATAGACATGGTCGTATTCCAGCGTCTGCTCCGTAATCCGTTTCACCTCCGTGCCGGAGGTTTTGAGGAAACAGGCAAAGATGGTTACCGCAAGCACGATACAGCTTGTCAGGTAGCCGGAGAACCTCAGATAGGCCTTTCTCACTTCGGTGTTATTTTTCGGTTTCATGTCGGATGATGTTTTGTTTCTTTATAAATAAGTACTGATTCCCAGATACGCGCACTGTCCGTCCGGTGTCCCCAGCCGGAAACGGGCGTCCTCCTGTTGGATGATATAGCGGACTTGTATCTCCTTGTCCGATGGCAGGAACAGCTCCATGAGGGCGTTCAATATCCGGTTGTTGGCGGCTCCCGGGAAAAAGGTCTCCATTTTCCGGGCGGACAGGGGGCCGATTTCCAGCAGCAGCCGGTATGTGCCGTCGGCAAAACGGTTCCCCGCCACCATCGTGTCGCCCAAAAGGCACCGGCCTAACCGGGGGACAAGACCGGGAGGTGCCTCTGTCACGCATTTGTCGCCTCTCTTCAGGCGGACAGGCACCCCGGTCAGGATGCTCATGCACTCGCCCGTCTTCGCAAGGCTGGCGGTAATCTGTTCCAGATAGGGCAGCAGATGGACCAGCATGACCGCCAGATGGAGCGGAAGCAGCTTGAGCACCGGCCACTGTCCGGAGAAGATGCTCACAAAGTCGGCGTGCACGTTCATCTCGTCGATACGGCGCTCCTTGTTCTGGAAGGCGACCAGCAGATGGTCCAGCGAGATTTCAAAAGGCTTGAAAAAACGCCGGGCGAAGAATTCCTCCTCGCGGTGGATGCGGATTTCATCCAGTACCTGTTCTTTCGACACTTTCCCCGACTGATGGAGATTCTTATGGAAGATGCCTTCCGGAAGGGCGTCGTAAATGCTGCGCCTGTTCACGTGGAGATACAGATAATCTGTCAGGTCGTAATGGGAGTATTCCGAGCGTATTTCCTGGATGTCCTTCGAGAAGCCGCGACGCATGTCGCCCCGCCTGGAGATAAGGGTGCGTTCCGCGTCATACCCGCCCTCCTTCAGCCCGCTGGCCACCACTTCCGCCTTGAAGTCGGTATCCGGCTGGTTGAACAGATGGGGGCGTTCCTCAAAACATACGATTTTGTCTGTCTCTTCTGCCATGGTTGTTCTTGTATGAATGATCAGTCCAATATGTTCCAGCGTGACTCGTTCGTCTCCTTCGGTTGTCTGGAGCGTTCGGCAACCACGATGTTTTCCTTGTGTTTGCCGATGTATTCCAGCCGGCTGAGCGTGGTCCACAGGTCATTGAACTGGTACAGGAAACGCTCCGCGGTTATCATCAGCGGACGGATGTTCTGGTGGTTGTACAACAGGCCGCTGTTTTCCCTCAACAGCCCCTCGTAAGCGCCGGGATTGATGCCGTTCCACTCGTTGAAATATTTCAGCAGGTCCTCCTTCTCCTCCTTGTTCATAAATCCCAGGCAGACATACAGGCGGTGTGCCAGCGTGGAGAATACGTTCAGGAAACGGAGGGGCGGATAGTACTGCCCTTCGTTACGGTAGGAGAAATAGATGTCGGATATGAACAGCATGACATGGCGGCACAGCATGCCGATGTTCACGGCAAGCGGGGTCTGCTTCTCCGCGTTTTCCACCTTGGCGAGAATATCCGACGAGGCTTTCTCGATGGAATCGACCAGCTGCCCGAATTTCAGATAGTAGTTTTTCAGGTCCGGATGGCTGGACATGCTGGTACAGGGAGGGATGAAGTTCCCGTCCACCTCGCAGCGGTTCCCGTTTTTGCGCAGGCGGCCGATTACCAGGAAGTGCCTTCCCAGGTTGTTGCCGTCAATCTGCCCCGTCGGAACGACGCTCAACGCGTAGTCAGGCAGCGCGTCAGGCTGGCGGGGGCTGGTCTCCTTTTCGTCCGGGACGCCCGAAGGCAGACGCTCGAAAGGGTCTGCCATCAGAATGACATCCCACCGCTGGTCCTTATCCTCCGTCTCGTCAATGGCGATATGGAAACTGGCGGTCAGCTCGTCGTCTCCCCCCGCGTCATAGTCTATCAGGTAACCGCCGGCGGTAAGGGCGAGGCAGCGTTTCAAACGGACTTCCAGAGTGCCCGTGACAAGTTCCGTGATGCTGAAATCACCGGAAACGGCTTCTCCTTTCCTGAAGGGGAGCAGCCCGTAATTGGCACGGTTCAGCTGGAATGACTGGTATTCGCACAGCCGGTCCGTGAAATGGTCCTCCAGCTGGATAAAATGCTTCTTGTTGACCGGCATTCCGTCCGCCCAGTTTACCAGCGGATATCTCTTTCCCGGTTTCTGTTTTCCTGTATTCATCATGTCTGTTTTTTTAACATTCCTTGTAATTCACTATTTCGTTCGCCACGCGCTTGGCTATGATCACATCATGGCTTTTCAGCCGGTTCTCGGCAAGCGTGACGTCCGGGTCTATATAGAACCTTCTCTTGAAAAAGGAGGATTTGGTATAGAACACCCATTCGTAATAGGCGCCGCCGTCATTCTGATAGACAATCGGGGAGGACGGCGATTTGAGGTTGCAGTCGTCAATCATGCGCTGGAACCAATGCCCGAAGATGACATCTTCGGACGCCTTGCCGGTAATACGCTCCGCGGCGGAATCGTCCACCTTGCGGAATATTTCCACATCCACCACGATGCTCCGCTCACGGTTGATGTACAAGGAGTCCGAATCATACTCTTCCGAATACTTCCAGACCTTGTATATTTCAAGGGGTATGTCAAAATAGCTGTTTACCGTCTGGGAGTACAGGAGCGGAAAGGCGAAAGGCAGCAGGCAGGTGGAGGCCCAGATGCCGTACTGGAGTTCGTTGCAGAGGTTGAACACTACGGAGAAGAGTCCCGCGCCCAGCAGCACGACCGTAACCGTCAGCAGGCACCGGATACCGAAAGAGGGTGTCTCCTTTCCCGAGGCGAACACTTTCCGCAGCAGGAACCGGTTGTAATACCCGGCGGTCCAGTACAGGATGGCAAGCAGGACATAGATGTAGGGCATGAAGTTGTAGTCCATGAATCCCGACAGGCCGGGCAGGGCAAGTACAATGCCGCACAGCAGCAGATAGACAATCAGTTTCTTATTGTTGAGCAGTTTGTTTTTCCGTGCGATAAAATAGGCTGCAATCCCGAAAATCACAGTCAGCACGGGCATCAGCAGGTACGATGAAATCAGATGTTGGGTGACAGGGTCCATAAGTTCTATGTTTATGCGTTATTGTATTCGATGAATATGCGGTAATTGAATGTGTCCGGCGAGCAGGCGGACAGTCTGGTGTGCAGGCTGTCCTTCATCTGTTTTTCCTGCGACGGTCCGTCCAGCTTCGTTCCCAGGACCAGATGCACTTCTTTGGTGCGTATCAGCCCTTCGGTGGGCACCGGGCTGATTTCCACCCCGTTGCGGATTTCTGTCCGCAACAGAAGCTCGCCAAGCTCTTTCTTGCAGAAGCTGGCTATGTCGTTTTGCGTCAGCACACGCCCGTGTGAAATGATCCCGTATTTGTAGATATCGATCAGTTCCCGGTTCTTGGGGGCTTGCTTCCCGCCGTAGGTGGTACTGACAAGCGCGAGTGTCTTCGGGTCCAGATAGGTGGTGGCGTATGGCGACAGCTCCACACCGGCCTGTATTTGGTTGCCTGTCTCGCAGTGGGTGGTCCAGTATTTCACGGTGACCTGCCCTTTGCCGGACATTTGGTCGATCATCAGGTAATAGGGTGTCTCCCTGTATTCGTTCATGTTGTCGGTCGCCTGTTTCAGTTGTGCCGTCAGTTGCTCCATCTGGCTGGCGAGCGCTTGCAGCTTGACACTCGAAACGGCATGGAAGGCGTGGGTCTCGTCATCCAGCAGGTCCAGCAGATAGCCGAGCAGTTCCTTGGCGGAGCGGGAGTCAAAACGCTCGCAGCCTCCCTTGCGGATGGAATAAGTGTCGTAACTCTCCGTGGAGCCGGGTACCGGATACTGGAGCTCATGATAGCTCTTTCCGTCCGAATCCTTCACGCTGTGCACGGACAGCAGGGACTCGTAATTGCCGGTACGCAGGGGAATCACCCTGAACGTGTCTTCGAGGGAGGTGGTCTGTTCGTGCAGCAGCTTGTTTTCCACAGGCACGATGTTGATGCCCGCATGAAGCTCCTCCAGGATTTCCGGAGTGAAATGGGCGGGGAATACGATTTTCACCCACACCAGCTTTTCCTGCATCTTTTCCCGCACACGCTCCCCGAAACAGGAAGACAAGGCTTTCGGCAGGGGCTCCTTGTCAACCTCATCGAGGGGGACCGGTTGCGAAACCCGCAGGAAATGCTTGTTGTAGAGTTCCATCACCTCCTTGTCTATGACGGACATCACATCATAGTTCCGGAAGAAGGCACGGGTGGATTCCTCCGGCAACCGGCTTTTCTCATAGATGCCCGGCTCCATCCGGATGGGGTTTCCACCGGCGGACCATTCCGTGCACGGAAGCAGGAACAGGTATTCATAGCTTTCGGTAAGGTTGGGGAAGTCAAGATAGAAAGATATGTTTTCCAGGTCTGTCAGCGAGTCGTCCACCGCCAGGCCGAGCCACACCGTGCGTGCGGGCGTCCTTGTTTCCGTACGGGCAATCATGGTTTTCGACAGGGTATGGTCCACCTGATAGAGTATATCGTCACACACCATGTATTTCACATCGGCTTTGTGCAGCAGGGTGTCACAGGCCGGATAAAAGGAAATGCTTCCGGCGGACAGTTTCTGGGTCAGCAGGTCATTCTCATAATACATGCCCGACTCTTTCGTAATCAGGTAGCCGGGTTCGATGGGAGAGGCATGCACGACACCATGTGCGGGAAGTGCCGAGGTCAGTATGTCCGGTGTCAGAATGCGGGCGGTTTTTTCCAGCAGCCGCGTCTCGATGGCCGTAAAGTCTTCCCCCAGCATATACAGCTCGTTGGACAGCGCCTCCAGCATCAGCTTGACGACAGGGTCAAAATTTTCCGCTTTTTTGATTCCCCAGAACGCCGCCGCGTATTTCAGCATACGGTTCCTGATCTGCTCCTTGTTATATTTCTCCATACTCATACGCTTGTCATCGGGTTGAAATGGGTCCTAAATAAATCACATAGTAAAAGCAACGCTTCTCTCCGGTATGCACCAGATTGCCATAGACATATACCTGTACGCGCTTTTTTATGGTCGAAGCCTCGAACACATTGTCCTGCCGGGTGGTATCGTCGATAATGACCCGGACGTTCACATTCGTAAGACGCTTCTCGTACCGGGTGATGGCTTGGGTGATATAATCGGAAAACTGCCCTTCCCAGCGGGTATGCGAAATGATACTCTCAAAATCAAGATAAAAAATCTCGCAGCCGAACTCCTTGTCAAAGGCGTGCTCCCCGGGAGCCGTGTCAATCAGCATCTCGATGAACTGGTCGATGGACTCTATTTCCGTACAGGACGCGAGGCGGCTGTTTTCCACATCCTCGCTGAGCAAGGCTCCAAAATCCAGAGGCAGTTTGCAAAATTTCGTTTCCATACTTGTCAGCGCCATTCGTTATTCTCAAATTCGTCGTCACTGAATTGCAATATCCTTGCGGCAAACAGGAGTATGATGCTGCTTTTTTGGTTCATACGGTCAACCTTACGCTGCAAACGGATGCAGTTCCCTTCCACGAAACGCAGGACGAATACGGCTTCCTGGTCCGGTTTGTCTTTCCGGTAAACCCGCAGGTCACCGTCCTCGCATGGTTGGCTGTAGGCACCCCACCGCAGCAGGCCGTCACCCGGCATACCAGTAAGGGTACAGGTAACGAAACCGCCGTATGCCTCACCTTCCGGCAATCCGTCACGGTTAGTATTCCGTTTGAATTGCAGGTCAAATTCTTCTACCGTGTATGTCTCGTGACATACGGACAGCTTCATCGCATAACGGTCATTCACCGTTCCGGGCTCTTTCCGTTTAAACAAGGCAGCAAACCAGTTCATAATCTCATTTCAAATTTAGGTGACACGAATCGCCGGCTTCCATTTCCCCGAAATGGATAAGCAGCGAGGTACAACTCTCTTTCACGGTCGAATGCACATGGAAATCCAGACATTGGGCTCCCTTGAACCGGATGGTTTCCTTCGGTGTCCCCAGCTTTCCCGAGGTGTTCATCACCTCCCCGCTTTTCAGGATGCGTGAATTGAACATCCATTCCAGCAATTCCTTCGAGGGAAATCCGGCTATGCTTACCTGCATCTGTCCCCCGGTGGTCTTTCCGACCGCTTGCCCGCATGGGGTCGTCGGCTTCCGGAAGTCATATTCATAACTCAACAGGTCGTAAGCCTGCACCTCATCATGTTCCGAGGGCTCGGCGGTCCAAAGTTTGATATACGATTGTGCACTCATAATATCCGTAATCTTTTATTCGTCCTCACTCATCAGATTAGTTTGCAGCATGGCAGTCAGGGTCCGTTCCGGATTCATGCGTGACTCCACGAACAATACTGTGTCCTGACTGTCCAGATGCTTGCGCGAATAGGCTCGCAGGTAGGCTTTGAATGCTTGTACCTTCGTGCGGTATTCGTCTAAGGGAAGTGCGAAGATGTCTTGCTCTCCCAATCGCTCCAGCCCGTATTTTCCCAATTCATCCTCAAATGATTTTTTTGACAAACCATTAGAAATGATATAAATAATTAATACCTTATACTGCGCCATATCTCTAATCAACTTAACTTAAGAATAAAAATACGTGTTATTATGAATCCTAAATACATACCTATCAAGATTAAGTAAAAAGGAAATATGTACACATTATACAATATATCCTTATTTAAAAACACTATAAAAAAACAGAGAAACATCACCAGTAAAAACATATAATTCAATCTTGATAAAGAACGGAAAATCCAACTATCATTCTTTGCTTGTTTCAATTTTTGATATGTATAAAAACTGGCAATAGCACCTAGTAATAAAAATGTGCGATACCAAACTCCTGTAAAAGTATATGGATACAATAAATTTAAAGAAATCAGAATCACGACAAACATATTACTTAAATCATTATATAATATACTATTTTTCATTCAGATTTTTTCTTTTGAAATATCGGTTCAACATGTTCTTTTCGCACAACATTAGTATTATCTTTAGGCAATACTAATGTTTTTGAATATAATTGTTCTATTATCCTAGCTATTTTGAATTTATTAATAATCGAAGGCTTTACAACTTTTTGTGGCTTAGGGTTAAAATAAAAATATTCACTTTTAAACTTTTGTTGTTCATTATATCTATAATTATGCTCAACAGAATGTTCTATAAAAGTATTTTTAACAGTATCTACAGAAGTTACTTGATAATAATCCTGTATTGCATAAGCTAATCCTGGCAAAAAATAATTACCTCCTCCATTCGAAAAATTATCAGGATTTGGCATTGCAATAGGTTCTCTCATCGTATAGTGCGTTTTAGGTATTTGGGTTTCAGACCATGGTCCTGGATAATGAGAATTTCCATTACCTACATTTTTGTAATATATAACAGCGGCAATATAACACAAACAACCACCAGCCCAAACAAATGGAAGTAAAATATCATCCGCAACTCCTATTCCTGTAACATCATCTACCATAATTGATAAAGACAAAGCAGAAGTTGCTTTTAGAACATTTTCAGGAGTAAACCATGAATCATCATATTGTTCTAAATGTGTGTTACAAATTTTAGAACTAGCTCTATATGCTTTAGGAGAAATATCTAATTTACATACATTATATGAATCATAGATAAGCGTAGTTTTATTAATACTAGTAGATACAGGGATATTTTCATAAAATGCATAACCGCAATTCTCAACATATCCTTCATATAAGTCACCAGAACTTAATAAATTGGTATATAAATCCAACGAAATAATATTTGATTCATTTCTTCCTTGCATAACTATTTCACCCACCGATTATCAAATTCAATACCATTCACGCTTACACTTTCAGGAGACAAAATCAAGGTAGTTGACAAGCCTTGTCCCAAAGATTCAATAACCCGTTTCAAGTTGACGCAATATGCATTCGTGAACGCCACCTCAAATATCACCCCGGACGTACCGGTCTTGAACAGCACCGCCCCGCTCTTTTTCATCCACGGTTTCACGGCCCATCCGTAGATGTTGTTCTTCACTGTTTGCGAAATGGTTATCATGATGCGTCCGCCGCGCACTTCCCCTTCCGGCTGGTTCTTTATGCCATCGACAGGCTGGTGAAAACCGATTTTGAACTGTTCCACTGCATACTCGTCACCGTCAACACTGAATATGACATTCACATTGCTGTCCACTTGCGGAAAACTAAAGAGTCCCATAGCATTGTTGTTTTTTAAAATACCCACTGATTTTCAAATTCCTCCGACCCGAACGTCAGCTTCTGAGCCTGCACGGTCAGCTTGGTTGCGATATAGCTCTTCCCCTGCCGGATATAGCTGATTTCCATATCCACACAGGTCGCTTTCTCAAAAAGTATCTTTTCGAGCGTGGAACCCTGGTTGTCATGGACCACGATGGCTCCGTTCTGATACTTGCGGGCATCCAGCATCCACTGGATCATGTCACGGTTGGGAAGATGGGGGTAAGTCACATAGAACGTACCGCCTTTCACTTCGGTCTGGGCCTGTCCTTTGATGTCTATCCCCTGGGCGAACCCGAACTCACAGCCGATAAGCTGGTAACTGTCCTTATACATATCGACCAGTGAGGAAGCGGCAAGATTGCCGATCTTTAAGAATACTGTATATCCAAACATACTGTACTTGATTATTGGTGAATATTCCAGGTTAATTCATTCTGTTCGTCCAGACCCACCTCCAGATTTTTTCCTTTGCACAGCTCTTCATTGATGATAAGCCGCGAAATCGGTCTGCGCAGGTAGTTGCGGATAACCCCGGCAACCTGGCGGGCGCCGTATTTGGGAGTGAATCCTTTGTGGGCAAGCATTTTACGGGCATCGTCACTGATGGTAATACCGATACCTTGCTTGTCCAGCAGTTTCCTGACACTGTTGAACTGTATATCGAATATCTTCAACAGGATGTCTTCGCGGATAGGAGAGAACGGAACGATTTCCGACAGACGCGCCAGGAACTCCGGACGGAAATACTGCCCCATCACCTCCATAATCTGGGTGGTAGCCGGCACATTGCCCGATTCCAACTGCTTCGTCAGCCATTCGCTGCCCACATTGGAGGTGAACAGCACGATGGAGTTGGAGAAGTCCCCTTCCTTGCCCAGACGGTCATGCAGTTTCCCTTCATCCATGATTTGCAGGAAAATATCATAGACGGACGGATGCGCTTTCTCTATCTCGTCAAAGAGGACCACCGCGTAGGGTTGCTGGCGGATTTTATTCACCAGCATACCGCCCTCCTCATAGCCCACATATCCCGGAGGCGCCCCGTAAAGCAGGGCGGCGGAGTGCTCCTCCTTGAATTCGGACATATCAAAACGGATCATGGACTTTTCATCGTTGAACAGCGCCTCCGCCAGTGCCTTGGCAAGTTCGGTCTTGCCGGTGCCGGTAGGCCCCAGCAGGAAGAAGGAGCCGATGGGCTGGCCCGGCTTGTTCATACCGCTGCGGGATTCAAGAATGGCATCGGTCAGTGTTTTCAGCGCCTGGTCTTGACCGACAACCCGACGGCGCAGGTAGTCTTCCATGTTGAGCAGGCGTTCCTTCTCCTGCGACTGTATCTTACCGATAGGAATACCCGTCTTGCTGGCGACAACGGCGGCAACCTCATAAATTCCTACCTCCTCTATGCTCTTTTCCGCAAATGACAGAATGGCGGCCAGTGCGCTCCGCAGGTAAGCCGCCAGCTCTTCATACTCCTGCAATTCATGGATATCCGCCTCATCGGAAACCACGCCCAAAAGGATGGGGCTTAATTTGTTGTGCATCAGGAAAAGCAGCGTTTTCAACTCTTCCGCCTTTTCTTGAGGAGTTTTTTCCTCCTTTTCTATCTCGTCCAGTCGGGCAAGCAAGGCTTCTGTATCCTTCTTTCCTGTTTCATTGACCATCTTGATGGCCGAAAGTGTCATGTCCAGCAGGCCGATGGCGGAGTCGGGCAAACGGCGGTCTTTCACATACCGCTTGGCAAGGCGAACGCACTCCGCCACGGCATCGTCGCTGATTCCCACCCGGTGGTACTCCACGTATGATTGCCGGACGGAATGCAGCATCTGTATGGCGGACTTCAAGTCCGGCTCATTGACCTGCACCACCTCAAAACGGCGGTTGAACGCATGGTCAGGCTCTATAATCTTACGGTATTCGTCAATGGTGGTGGCACCGATAACGGTCAGGTCGCCGTGCGACAATTCGGGCTTCAGCACATTGCCGGCACCGGAATTGCCCTGCCGGCTGTCCAGCAGGATATGAATCTCGTCAATGAACAGGATGGCGTTGTCAATGCCGCGCAACTCTTTCACGATGTTTTTCAAACGGTCCTCTATCTCCCCCTTGTAGGTGGCGCCTGCTATGAGCGAGGCATTGTCAAGCTCAAACACACGGGCTCCCTCCAGGAACGAAGGCACCTTATGGTTGACTATATTCCATGCAAGCCCGTACACAAGGGCTGTTTTCCCCACCCCGGCATCACCGACAATCAGCACGTTCGATTTACTGCGGCTGCCCAGCACCTCCATGACCATGCGGTTCTCCCGGTCACGGTTGATGGTCGGGTAAAGCCTGTCTGCCGCGGTGGCGGTAAGGTCCACGCAATACTTGGCAAGAAAGGAAGTGGAAGAGGAAACGGAGCTTTGAATGAAACTCTCCGGCACGTTGCCGGAGACTCCCGCCGATTCGTTGCCTGTATATATGGAATGGATATCTTTCTCCAGGATAGGGAAAGACCTGAGCTGGTCACTGGAAAAGGCGATGCCCGGTTTCGTCAGTGCCAGCAACACGCAGATGGGATTGATGTCAAACAGCCCCATCTGTATCCGAGCGTCGTCGGCGGCACGGAAAACGGCGTCGATCTTCTCCGACGGCTTGATTTCGGCGAACCGGGTGGATTTCGGACATTGTTCGATATGGACATCCGCCCATTCCTCCAGATACCCCAAATCCTTACCTATACTTATTATAAAATCTCTTAGCCCTACATCTTTATGAAGTAGAGCTTTCAACAAATGCGAGGGAGTGTAACACTCGTTCGCATTTTCACGAGCCACTGCAAGTGCTATGTTAAGCGCAATTTTTACAGAATCATCAAGATTAATGAAACCAACTCCTGTATCCATAATCAATAAGATTTAAAAATTGCGCAGGAGAACATTGCAAATATAAGGCAAAAAAATAAGTCCACCACTTTTCAGGGCAGATTTTTTTATGTTAACGAACATAATTTTTGAAAAAACCAAAAAATATCGCAAAAAATTTCCCGAAAAACTTTTGTAATTTTCAGAAAGCTCCATATATTAGCCCCCGGAAATTGAAAGCCAAAGGCGGGGAGGCGCCGAACCGCCGGTAGCCGGAAATTCCGTAATCAACTTTTTTTTTACAAACTTTAAAACTTTGAGAATATGGCATTTAAAGCGTCATTTAAGTTTTCAGACTCAAGAGAGTTTGATGTATTGAGATGGGATGTCAAGTTCAATCGCGATGTGGATCCCAAAGGCCGTCCGGCATCTGACATCTATGGTGGTAAAATCTATGTGGAGGTTGAATCTACTCCGGACACCATTGTGTTGGACAAGATGTTCAAACAGTATCAGCCCGTAAACGGAAACATCGTCTTCAAGAAAGCGGATGAGGATGCCAAGATGAAGGAATTGGTATTTGAGAACGGTTACGTGGTGGAATACGAGGAGGCACTGAATGTGGCCAACCCCTATCCGATGACAATCAAGTTCGCCATTTCCGCACAGACAGTGAAGATGGACGAGGCTACATTTGTACAGGATTGGCCGGAAAACAACTAACGGTTGTTTTCTAATCAAAGTTTTTAAGGTGCCGGAATATACCAATTCCGGTTATTTCGGCACCAAAAAACATACCGACTGGTCGGATTGATTAATTAATTTTCATAGCAAAAGATAGTATGGGAGCAAGTTTTCTGAATTTGGTAACTACCAAGGTGACAGTGAAAGGAGAGGAACAGAAGTTCGTTTCACTGCGGCTTCATCAGCGGTTTAACCGGCATCACGCCTTTACTGTAATTGTGAATTACCTCTCGCCCGGCAATACGTTCAAGCAGACACCTGAAAAATTCATCAATTACGTCGGGGAGACTGTCAGCATCTCGTTCGCCCACAAGCAGACGGGCGAAAGTTATGACTTCGAAGGGGTTGTCACACAGGTGGAAATGGTCGGAAGCATGGGTGAGGCGGGCGGAGTGGCCATTCACGGAGCAAGCCCCACGATATTGTATGAGAACAACGGGACGCTTGACTCGTGGATGGACCAGACCCTCTCCGCCATCATAAAGGAGGCGACACAGGAATACGGGAAGGTCCCGCTGGCTTCCAATCCCAAATACTCCGCCAAAATCCCTTACATGGCGCAGTACAACGAGAGCGTCTTCGACTTTATGAACCGGCTCTCCGCCCAATACGGCGAGTGGTTCTATTACGACGGGAAAAAAGTCTATTTCGGCAAACCCGACAAGGACAACACGGAAAAGATCATGTACGATGTGGACCTGGAAGAGGTACGTCTGGTGGCAAATCTGGTGCCGGGCAAATCTGCAAGATACGATTATGTAGCGCAGGAGAACAAACAACATAATGCAGACACGCCCGCCAAACCCGATGGCATGAATGACCTCCAGTCCATTGCGCATGACTGTTCCGAAAAGGCGTATGGGGCCAAGACGACTGCCGCCGCCAATCCGCACATCGCCGACAAGGCGGGACTGGACGGGCAGATGAAGGTCCTCAAAAATGAGTCCGGTGCCAATTTGTTGAACATAAGGGGCATAGGAAAGACATGCCGGATCCGGATAGGCGAAGTCATTGAGGTCTCTTTCCCCGGTGACATGAACCTGCCGCCTCTGGGAAAATTCCGCATCACCGAAATCACGCACGAGGTGCGCCGTGACGGGCATTATGCCAACACCTTTGCCGGGATTCCTGACGGAACGGTAAACATCCCTGTCCCCGACGCAAAACTCCCGCTGGCACTGCCCGAGCTTGCGACGGTGAAGAAAAATGACGACGAAAAGGAACAGGGACGGGTGAAAGTGAGTTTCGACTGGCAGAAAAACGGGAAAACAACCAACTGGGTCAGGGTGCAGAGCCCCAATGCGGGAGTAAGCGACGCCGTATCCAAAAACCGCGGATGGGTGTTTGTTCCCGAAGTCGGTGACCAGGTCATGGTGGGGTACGAACACGGCAATCCGGACCGCCCCTATGTGACCGGAGCCATGTTCCATTCCGCTTCAGGAAAGGGAGGGGACAAGAACAACAAGACCAAGAGCATTATCACGCGCAGCGGAAGCGCCATCGTTTTCGACGATGAGACGGGAAGCATTGTCATCACCGACCAGACGGGAAAACAACTGATCCTGCTGGACGGGAAGGACGCCATTACGATTATGGCGAAAAAGAGCGTAGTCATCACCAACGAGGACAAGTCCGTTATCGTAATGGACGAAAAGTCCATAGGTATGCAGGCGGAAACGATTTCCATCGAAGGAAAGAAAAACATTACATTGGTTTCGGGCAACGAAAGTATGGTGTTCAGCAGCGAAAAAAACATCATCAACGGCAGTGCCACCAACATCAAGCTGGAGGCGACAAAGGAATATGACTTGAATACACAGACCGGAACCATGAAAGGCACGAACCTCACCGTGGAGGGAACGGCAAACATGACCGTAACGGGAGGCATTGTGAAAATTAATTCATAAACGGATTGGATATGGGAGCATCAGCATCTGTAATACAGGAATACTACAAGGCGGTCGATTACTGGGCGGACATAGCCGGAAAGAAAGACTGGAAACTGGCGATATGGATTGTCGGAAGGAACGATGTGGACCTGGTGGACAAGTTCCTGGAGATAGAGCGTTCCCCTGTAGGACAGTTCGATGACATATTTTTCCGTTTCGACACGCCCTACAGAGGCGATGACGACGAATATGCCGCACAACTCTGGCAGGAATATGCCGGGTGGTTTGAAGAGCAGGCGGAAGAGAAGGATGACATGCTCAAGGCGTTGCGGCACGACGGGCTGCTCAAGACGGAGTACCGCCCCGACACGTCGGCCGAGCCCACGGCGGCAAACCTGTGGAAGGAGATGTTGCGCTTCAAGGAGTGCATATCCCGTTTGGAGAATGCCTTCTTCTGCATCTATTTTCCTCCGGAACAATCCGGGGAGTTTCCCAGGACGGAATGGTTCGGACAGGTACTGAAAGAGGGTGTCCCGCAGGGCATCCGTCTGACAACCATTGATTTGAAAAAGAACAGGAGTGTCGCTTTGGACGAATCGCCGGAGGTGGTCCACATACGCCCACGCTTTGAAATGGCGGCGGCATTGCATAACCGGATGGCACGGGCGGATGCCGGCAACGACTTGATTGCGCCCGAAAACCGGTTCAAACAGCAGGTGACGGCGGTCATGGACTGCACGCGGAAACAGGATTTGAAACCGCTGGAAAAGGAAATAAGGAAGCTCCTGGATATCGCCGGGGAACTGAAGGATGCGAATATTCGGATATCCGCTCTCTTCATTGCTTCCGAAGCCTGCTATGCTATCCGCGAATACAAAAGCAGCATGAAATACAGTGACAAGACCATCCGCGAGGCGGAAAAGGCGATGAAGGATGGCGAGGCGGCGGGATACAGCTACTGGAAGATGGCTGTTTCCATGAAGGCGGCAATCCTGACGGCCGAAAAAAAACGCGAGGAGGCGGTGGCTTTATACGAGGGGATAGCCGGGAAAGCTGTCGAACGGAAGGACCCCTATTATGTCATGGAGGGCTACCGGATGTGCGGTTTCCTGCGGTACGAGGAGGGAAAGCTGGAACAGGCGTTCGAATATTTTCTGCTGGCATTGGCGGGAGGAAGCTATCTTTCCGAAGACATCAGACGGAGCTCCACCTTCACCTACGCGGCACACCTGGCGCTCCATACGGGCAGGCAGGTGCGTGCGCCGATTGACATCGAGGTGCTGGAACGCCAGCTTCACGAATGGCTGGGCGAGGACTGGAAGGAACTGGTGGAGAACCCCTCCATGCGGCAGGCAAAAGCCAGAAGAAAAGGGGGCATTTTCAACTGAAAGAGAATTTAATCAACATATAGTTTAAACTTAAATATCGAATTTATGGATCTTGGAAATTACGGAATCGGCGGAAACGAAGTGAAGATTGACGCCTCCGAAGGCATTGCGGAAATTCCACAAAACCGGACATTATTGGTGGAGCAGTTGACTAAAGACGAACCGGTGGCTCCCGAAGTAATCACGGGGCTGACCAATATCGACCAGGTCTTCGCGCATTTCTTACCGGAGATAGATATTGAGTTCACCGATGCGGAAGGTGCTCCCGTGGAGGAAAACTTCCGTTTTCACAATGTGGGGGACTTTTCTGTCAAGAAAATGACGGAGCAAAGTCATTTCCTGTCAGGACTGAATACGGAAAAGCAGTTCGCCGACAGGATGGAGAAGTCGTTGCGCTCCAACAAGGTGCTGCAACGGGTATTGGAAAATCCGGCGACACGCGAGGCATTCGTCAATTCGCTTTCTGCCATGCTGGACGATTTAAAGAAAAACGAGAAGTCTAACCCTGCAAATGAATGACAACAGCTATGAGTGAACAGAACACACACAGGGAGGCAGCCGTACAACAACAGCAGGCTGCGGCACAGCCCAGAAACCTGAACGCGGAGCTACAGGTCCTGGCTAAGTTTGGTGGTTTCAATGTCCTGGAGTCCTCTGTGGACGGCATACAGAACCTGAATCCGGAGCGCAAGGCGCGCCGTAACATTTTCCTTACAGACCCCGAACGGGCATCTGAACGCAAGGAGCTGGAGAAACGGCTCGAAATGTGGGTGGACATGCTGCAAGGCAACAAGTCCATCAGCGAAATGATCGAACTGTGTCAGAAGAAATCGGCGGCCGTCTCCGACCTGCTTTCCCAGAACCAGCTGAAGGCGGTGGAAGAGGTGAAACAATTGGAGAAGTCATACCGTACGGTCATGCTTTTCTACAAGAATACGGACTCCGACAAAATTAAGAACATTTCCATTGTCAATGCTTCCATGGAGCAGCTCACCGACCTGGACAACTCTTTCTTCATCGATGCCATTGCGGACGAGCTGCGTGCCAACTACGACCGTCTGGACCTGCGTACCAACTATTCCTTGCTGGTCATCCCCGGCTACCTGGGTTCCAACAAGGTGATTGAGAAATGGGCGAAGATAGCGCATGACAACAAGGTGATGATTTATACCGACTTCGCCGACCTTGAAAAACCGGACGATGTCATCGAAATGTTCTTCGACTCCAACCTGTCGGGAGGCGATGTGTACAAGTCCAACGTATGTATGGCCTGCAACTACCTGGTCGGACGTGGACGTTATGCCGAACTGGGCGAGACGGAGGACTTGCTGATTCCGCCTTCCGCAGCACTGGCGGGCAGCGTGTACAAGACGGTGATGGCACAGGTCACCGCCGGCAAGAAATACGGTTCCATGAGCGAGGTGGACGGAGTGGCTTTCAACCTGAAGAAGAGCGAGATTTCCGAACTGGAGAAGATTGGCCTGATTCCCATGGTGAAGGAATACGGCAAGGTGATGGCGTTCTCCGCCAAGACGTTGTTCAACGGCGATAACCTGGGCTTGCAGACCTATTCGGTGGTACGTGTGTTCGACTGGGTGACCAAGGTATTGATGGACTTCCTCAACCGACGCGCCTTCGAGAACTGGAACAGCAAGGCAGAGAGGGATTTGCGCGGACAAATCAGCAAGTTCCTGGACAGCATCCAGGGTCCCGGACGCCTGATTGAAAAGTTCAAGATTCTCCGCTTCGAGCGTGACCCGAAGCAGAAAGACCGCATTTTCCTCGACATTCACCTGACTCCTTACTTCCCGGCAAAGAGTTTTGTCATCAAGCTGGAAGGCACCAAGGGGGATGACGAGAATGACTGGAACAGCGATTATGCACAGGATGCATAAGCAATCCCTTTTCTGAAACAGCCGGACAACTCCGGTTAACCTCTCCGGCTGTTTCCTTTCTTTACTTTTCTAAACCGTTCTCACTATGTCAGATGTGTTGAAAAATATAGCTGATGCCGTTGACAACAACAGCACCAGACGGGGATTCTCCGACCTTTTCGCCGACTCAAAGGCTGCCCTGGACAAGCTCCAGGCAGGACTGGGCGGACTGCTCCCATCCATGCCGGGCATGCCCGTAGCCAAGTTCGGCGACCTTGCCATAGGGATAGACATGCACCCTACGGTCACACCGCCGTCACCCGTCATGCCCGTGCCGCATGTGGGGAAAGTATATGACCTCATGGCGGACCTCATGGCAGGCATCGCTGCCGCCATGCCGCCCGTTACCGAAGGGGTGGCGGGAGTGGCGTGCAGCATTCTCAAGGGGATGGCGCCCACGGTGAAGGTGCATAACCAATGGATTGCGCAGGCGGGCATAGGCATCGTGCACCTGCCTGCATTCGTCCTGCACCCGGCACCGCTGGTCAGCGGCATGTCCGAGTCGGAAATGTGGATGGGCAGCGCGACCGTGCTGGCGGACGGTGCCCCCTGCTCCACGCTGACACATCCGGCGCTCTCCTGCAACCTGGTCGGCATCCCGACCATTCCCCGCAAGGGGAAGCCCAAGAAGGTGAGCAAGGCGTTGCTGGCACCCACATCCATGCTCTCCACCATCACTTCCGTAGGCAAGCCGGTGCTCGTGGGCGGACCGCCCACCATCGACATGTTCGCGCTGGCAATGAAGTTCGGGCTCAAGGGGCTGGGAAAAATGTGGAAGAAACTGGGCGACAAGTTCCAGGACCTGATTGACAGACTGAGAAAGAAAGGAAAGAACCGGCTGGCGGACATTCTCCAGCCCATCAAATGTAAGACATTCGGCGAGCCGATCGATGCGGCAACAGGCAGGGTGTACCACACCAACGTGGATTTCGAGCTGCCCGGCCCCATCCCCATCGTTTGGGAACGCACTTATTACAGCGATGCCGCCGTGGATGGCCCGTTGGGTTACAACTGGCACCACAGTTACAACCTGGGCATCCGGCGGCTGGAAGAAGGGGCTTTCCTCTTCCGCCATGCCGACGGACGGGAGTCTTTCCTGCCCGTGCTGGAACCGGGAGACTCCTATTTTGACCGCAAGGAACAATTGCACTGGGCGCTTGACGGGCAGGGTTATCTGCTGACCGACATCCGGGGACTACAATATCGGTTCGACGGACCGGAGAACCGCTCCGGCTACCGCATGGTGTCGGACATATCCACCAAAGACGGGTTCCGCATCCGTTTCGAATACGCTCCGGCTGGAAAACTGGCGGAAATCGTATCTTCTCGGGGGGAACGCTTGAAAGTGGAAACCGACGGATTGGGACGGGTATGCTGTGTGTCCATGAGACAGGACGGTGAGGAGACCAGGCTTGTCCGCTATCGTTATGACGACCGGGGCGACATGGTGGAGACCACCGACGCGCTGGATGTCAGCAAGCATTTTGTCTATACCGACGGGCACCTGCTGGTACAGTTGACCAACCAGGGAGGCATGGCCTTCCATTGGGAATACGAGGGCAAAGGTGAGAACGTCCGTTGTGTGCATACATGGGGGGACGGCGGCGTCATGGAGTACTTCATCCGTTACGGCAAAGGCTACACCCATATCCGTAACGGAGAGGGTGCCGAAACCGAATACCATTACGGGGAGGACAAGCTCATCTACAAGATAGTGGATGCCAATGGGGGAATCACGCGCCAGCAGTACAACGGATATCAGGAACTGGAGGTCACGGTCAACCCCGAAGGTTATACCCGCAAGACTTCCTACAACGAGTCCGGTCAACCCGTCCGGATAACGGACGAGAACGGCGAGGATACGTTCCTGAGCTACGACGGAAACCGCAACCTGGTCCTGCTCTGCACGCCGGGAGGGAAACAACTTTCTTGGGATTACGACGGGATGGGCCGTGTCGTCAGCCGCACCACCCTCAGCGGGGAGACCGTGAAATACACTTACGAGGGAGGCGTATTGCATACCATTACCGATGGGCAGGGACGCGTCTATACCCTCACCTTCAACGACCGCTACGACCTCGAACTGCTACGGTTCCCCAACGGCTTGTTCCGCAGGTGGGAATACGATGGCAGGGGCAGGCTTATACAGGCAGTGGATGTCAAAGGCAATGCCACCCGGTACGCCTATGACCGGGCGGACAACCTGATACGGCTGGAAGAACCGGACGGCAACGTGCACCGGTTCGAGTACGACGCCATGGGAAACATGGTACATGCCACGGACAACATCCGTGAGGTGAAGTTCACCTATGGGGCATTGGGGGTATTGAAAAGCCGTGAACAGGAGCGCCACCGGATTACATTCGGCTACAACAGCGAGTTGCAGCTCCGGCGCATCGGCAACGAGGCGGGCGACAACTATTTCTTCGAGCTGGACGGGCTGGGACAAGTCGTTACGGAAATCGGTTTCGACGGGCTGCGCCGCGAGTATGAGCGCGACGGTGCCGGACGTGTCACACGGGTAAACCGCCCCGGGGACAAATGGACGGAATACTTGTATGACGGGCTGGACAACATCCTGAAGGAAGAACAGTACGACGGCGAGGTATCCCTCTACGCGTATGACAAGGACGGTATGCTTGTCAAGGCGGAAAACAGCGAGAACCTGCTGGAGTTCACCCGTGACAGGAAGACGGGACAGATTATTGAAGAGAAACAGGGAGAATATACCGTCAACCGCACGTACGACAGCGAGGGCAACTGTACCCGCATCACCAGCAGCCTGGGAGCGGACATCCGTCATACGTACGACCGGGAAGGCAACTTGCAGACCATGCAGGCGGGCGAGAGCTGGCAAGCGTCATGGGTACGTGACAATACCGGGCTGGAGGTGCAGCGCACCTTTTCCGGCGGTGTGACTGTCAGGACGGAACGCGACTGTTTCGGCAGGGAGGTACACAAGTCGGTACGGTCGGGAGGCATGGAGAAAGGTGCCTACCGCTACCAATGGGGCATCGCCAACCGCCTGCTCTCCAAGGAGAATGAGCTGACGGGCACCGTCACACGGTACGACTACGACCGTTTCGATTTCCTTATCCGGCAGGAAACTATGCAAGGTTCGGAAACGGATGTGATTTACCGGACACCGGACTTCGTGGGCAACCTCTTTGAGACACCGGACAAGAAAGACCGCAAATACGGTGCCGGTGGAAAACTTTTGGAGGACCCGGATTGTTTCTATCACTACGATGACGAGGGGAACCTCATTTTCCGTGAGTTCAAGCAGTTGCTGGAAACGGGTGTAAGGTTCGACCGCAAGCGCATGGAGAAGGAACAGGGTATCCGTTGCCTAGCAACGGGAACGGGGTGGCTTTACGAGTGGAGTTCCAACGGGATGCTGAAGAAAGTTATACGTCCGGACGGAAGACCGGTGGAGTTCCGGTATGATGCGTTGGGACGACGCACGGCTAAGCAGTATTTCGGAAAGGTCACACGTTGGGTATGGGACGGGAATGTGCCCATACATGAGTGGAGCTACAAAGTCACCGATAGGCAATCAAATGAGGAGGAAGGTTCTTTGCTCAAAGAACCGACAGAGGATATTACCACCTGGGTATTCGAGGCTGGCACGTTTGTGCCAACAGCAAAGATACAGGAAGGTAAGCAATATTCCATTGTGTCCGACTATTTGGGTACTCCCATTCAGATGTACGATGAACAAGGAAACAAAACTTGGGATTGTACATTGAATATTTGTGGGATAGTGACCACATTTGATGGATGCTCTTTGAATGATTGTCCTTTCAAGTTTCAGGGGCAATATGCAGATGAAGAAACGGGATTGTATTACAATCGTTTCAGATACTACTCGCCTGAAATGGGGATATATATTTCTTCTGACCCGATTGGGCTGGCGGGCGGATTTAATACATACGCTTATGTGAAAGATACTAATACTTGGGTTGATGTTTTAGGTCTAAGTG
>NZ_JAMBQG010000024.1:0-84256 GCF_023369805.1 Parabacteroides leei | reverse complement strand
GAACTCCTTGCTCAATAATTCTTTGGGAATCTCCATAAAATTTACATTTTTCAAATTTAATAAATAAAAAAAACTACAAGTAACAATACCTGTAGTTTTTCATTTACACAATTTTATGGACAGTGTCACAAAAATGATTATTACCAATTTCTCTTAATCGTTTGAATCCAAAAATCCAGCATCTTTAACAGCACGATAGAGAGCTGAAAATCTTTCGATACCGTTCTGTGTGTGACACCAAGCAATCCATCCTTTTTCTTTGTGAATTTTGGTAAGGTCTATCTCTGCATTCTTGAGGATTTTCTCAAAATCTTTATCAAGATCTGACATACTATTGACTCTATATGAAGCATATTGGAAGCCCCAATATGGAGCTTTTTTTTCAGAATCTGAACCATCCCAGATTCCCAGCCAAACATCGTTTATAAGTTTAATTCCAAAAGAATGCTTGTCATTATTAAATTTTACGCCGAGCAATAACTCCAATTGTTTTTGCCACTCCAATATTGTTTCATGTGAATGTTTCATCTTTATCTCATCTCTTACTGTGGCAATTGCATTCATTAATTCTTCCGCTTTTGTTCGCTGATTTTCGAGGGCATTCATTTGTTCTTCAAATGATTTATCTTCTATGTGAAGCTCTTTTATTATTAAATTTTTAATTTCGTTGTTCATATTTTTATCTAATGGTGAAGTGTGAAACTTCTGTTCTAAAAAATCTATATATTGGTCTAATGCACTGGATACATGTGGCTCATTGTCAATGGTTATTTTACGAAGCCATTCAGTTATGTCATATTTATACGAAAGAACTGTATAATGGTCATCTCCAATGTCTTCAAATACATTATTCTCCTTGTTCTCATCGCATAAAGATTCGTCTGTCGGAATTGTATGGCTTGTTGGATTTAGATAGACAACAAAAATTTGGTTCATTTTATATCCATATTTTTCCATGCCGATTTTGTGAACATACCTATATACCTGATTCTTTTTTTCTTCGGCACCATTTACCTTATTTTCAACAATGACGAATATGTCTTTTCCTTTTAGTGCTACATCAACACGGTCTTTTTCAGCCGTAACTTTCAAATGACCCGGGCTAATACTTAGAAATGTTTCCAAAAAGGACATTTGTATATACGGATGTTTGAGCATATTGGCAAGTACAAGGCTGTGACCTGTTTCCTTGAACGATCCATGACATGCAGCCTCAATGACATTAAGCTGGAATGGTCTCGTCTCCTTATGTTTCGCAATTATCCCTGCAACTTGATTGGAAAGATAAATTCCATCCATATAACTATCAAGTTTGCATTGGAATAAGCGATTTGCAAGCCTTAGTGTTTCAATCATATTATTGTTCCATTCATATTTTTTACGACTCCCATAAATAACAATTGTCCTGTCTCTCTTTTGATTGCAAAGCCAAAAGGCCTATTCAGCATCATTGTGATTATTGGTTGCATATCATCGTCAGGACAGCAGCCTACTTCATATTCTGCCATTGTTACGGCCGCTGCCTCTGTACCTTCTTCTTCAACATTTATAACGCATTGTTGCTTTATTTGACTGATATGGGCAGGCAAATCCGTGATATTAGGCAAGGAATCCTCAGTTTCAAACATATCTTTAAGGCCAAGCTCTGACAGAATATCCTTAAATGATAAAGTGTTGTCAAAATCAAAACGAGGCATAGATAGCTGAACATCATCACCATCTGAATCAAAATCCAACCAGTCAGTAGTGGCCATAACAGTCTCGATGGAACTTTTCTCTTTTGGAAGGACTACTACCATACTGTATTCACTATTCTTATATGGCAGTTTGATAACTTGGTATTCATCCGTTTCCTCATATTCTGCTTCCTCTATCTCCTGAAACATCATAGCTACATCACATTCAGTTCCATCAGAATTATGGAAGGTATCTACTTCTGTTTGATCTATCTCGAAAGGGCTACTCCATTTTCCATTCATGTAGATAGCATCTAGTAGAACCATTAGCGCATCCTCGCTCAGTTCTGTGTCGAGTTTATTAATCATCTTATTTGTATTATCCGATACCCATTTATCTATCCACAACTTGGTCTTAATCTTTTGTGAAAAATCAGCGTTGTAAGCTTTGGCATCGTAACTATCTTCAATATTATCAATGTACTCCTCTTTAATGACACCTAATTGCTTATTGTACCAGATACTAGACGCATGTTCCAATTTGAAGTTCTCATCATTGGTGGTATCGATTAAGCTATTGGTGTACATGATAAGTTTGCTGACCTCATTATAGAGGCTGCTTTGTTCATCCATTCCATCTCGAAGCATTTCCAAAATGCAACTGAGACCTGCAGGTGAGAATATAAAATTACCTTCAATCTTGGCCAATAACATATTTGTTATAGTTGAAGCAAATTCATAGAAATGGTATGGTGTTGGTTCACCCATCAAAGGTTCGGCAATTAAACCCATCTCATGAAAGCATTGAGTTTCTGGTTCTGGAACTGGTAGACCAGCAGTTTCATAGTCTCCAGGATTGTGATCAGCGGTCGGATCTATAGCGAAGACCTTACGTAATTCCTCCTCACTCATCAAGCCTTCCACAATCACAGGCTTTCCTTCTATATCTCGTTTGTCAATGGCATCCATAAGGTAGTGAACCTCAGACTCACATTTGGGACAAGTCCCAGGGCAATCACCCTTATGTGGACATTCTTCAATCTCATAAGGAATATCGTTCGCATCAGCAATGCGCTTACGTAGTTCCTTTAGTGTTCTGCATATTCTTTTGCCTTTCTCCATGATTAATGCTTTTTTATTGTATATGTAAATCGTTCTATATCTGTAACACCCAACTTGTGAAGGGCTTTTATATTGTTTTCTACATCCGATTCAGTGTTGAACTTAGGAATCAGAGGAACTCTAACTGTGATTTTAGCTTTCTTATTAATAAGATGCTGTAGGTTCTTAATCACCAAATCATTACTGCGTCCAGTATAAGCCCTGTATATTTCAGGGTTCATATCTTTGATGTCCACAATCCAATTGTCTATGATGACTTCCGTTGCATTCACATATGTTTCTTGCACATTCAATGAGGATTCGATGTTTATCTTCCAGTGCTTGCCATTGTCTGTGCAAATCTTCTTGAAGAGAAGAATATCCTTATACGACAGAAGGGGTTCACCACCACCAAAAGTAACGCCGCCACCCGTCGCACAAAAATACAAATCATCTTTCTTGATTTCATTGAATAATTCCTCAGGAGAGAATCTTTTCCATACACCTTTTGGTGAAAGTGCTTGTGGATTTAGGCAATACTTACAGTTTAAAGGACAACCGTGAAAAGCTACAAGCGTAGTTACGCCTGCACCATCCACACCAATCCGATGACGGCTGAGCCCTATGAGAATAGAAGTTTTCACCTGCTAATAACTACTAACAGACTATTTGAAAGCATAACACTTCTCATGTGAATCACAATCCTCATACTCGTAGTAACGTACCTTTAGCTCAGTTACCAATAAATGGTACAAAGCTTCGAAGGACTGATGGTTGTATCTGTCATCCTCTCCACACAATTCTTCAAGGTAGCCAACAAAGGCATTTCTAGCAGCATCCTCGTAACCATGATAACGAGGGTCAGCCATCTTCTCGTCAATGTTGTCACGCAAATCTTGATAGAAATCCACACCACGAGTGGCAAGAAAACCGAAGTGATAAAGTTTTGTTCTCCTGTCTATGTCACTAAACTCCGAAGCGAATCCGTCTAGGTAGGTACGTGGCGAACGTGGTAATTGGAGGCCATCGTAACCTTCAAAGGCACGCTCATGGACAACATTTGTTGGTTTATATTTGTACATAATTTGATTTTTTATGGGTTTAAACTAAATCTCATCCTATAAGATATTCTCTGTATCTTCTGAACAAGTCATATTTAGTTATCATTATATCCAAATTCGCGTGTCATAAACTTCTCCTTATAAAGATTCTCACGTGCTATGGCATCGTGTGGGGCTATGTTTAACGAAAGTGTTTCAAGAATTGCCCAGCTGAAGTTTTCTTCACAATTAGGGTCAGCTTCCATTGCTAATTTCAAAGATTTATTCTCGTTATGATTTGTCGTAGCATATCCATTCCATCGTTCCCACATACCACCAGCAAGATTATATGTCGAACCGATATAATGCTTGCCATTTTTATGATCGGTAATGATATAGATACAGTTGACCGACTTTAATGCCAATCTCCAGTCGCCTAGATTCTTCTCAACGATTTGCTTAAGTTGCGCCAGTGTTACATTCACATTTGCATAAGAAGAGAATATAGGTAAGCCCTGCTCATCTTCAAGCCCCGCTTCGATACGAATAACAGGCTTGATATTGTTGTAGTATTGATGCCAACTCACGGCTGCTGAGCCCCAATCTATGATTACCTTTTCGTTAAGCATTTCGAAACCTTCTGCTTCTGAGAAATCATAGTTATATGGAGAACACTCTTCGTATTGCTTTCCTGTTGGTTCAGGTCCATTATTCTTGAATACACCTACGAGTCGGGCTGTCGTTGAATTTTCGCCTAAAAATACAACTATGTAATCTACATTACTGTAGATAGGTTTAGCTTGCTCGCCCGTGTAGTACAAAAAGTTTTGTCTATCATGTTTGTAAAGACTATATATAGAAAATTTATCAAACTTTTCTCCATGGATGTACATCACATTACGATTGTCTTTCTGTCTAACAAACTTTACTCTATTAGCTTGTGCAGCCTTGTCGAAATCATCGTTCCGACCAGCCAAAACTTCTTGGATTGATACGATATAATCTTTCATTTTATTGTTGAATTTAATTGATTAACATTATTATCAGTTTGCTTCAGTCATGCAATAATACTCCCAAAAGGATTTTGGTAAAGTAACATTTTGCAAAAGTATCGCCTTTTTGAAGAGAGGAGCCACTTGTTCTGGCTTGTAGCCAGCAATTCCACATCCGATTGGAGTTACGAGAAATCGGAGTTCCTGATGCTCTTTGGCGAACTCGATAAAACGGTTGATGTTCTTAGCCATTTCCACTGGTCCTTCCATGGATGATATGGCACAGCTTTGACCTTGCAGTCCGTCACCTTGCCCCCAAACAGCTCCAAAATGCTTTACAGCTGCCTTGGCTGCCCCGCCTATGTGATGACCGTTTTTGTTGCTGCCGAACACAAATACCTCGTTTTTCTCCAGAGAGTCTATCTTCTCGGGAGTAACACGACCTTTCTCATCCCGTTCAACCGAAGCATATATTTCAGCTCTTTCCATTTTAGCACATAGATCGATAGCCTCTTTCACCGCTTTATTCCTTTTCTCTTCTTCCTCATTGAGTTCCAGGTCTTTAATGGCACGTTCTTTCCAAGATTCATAATAAGCCTTCCATGCTTTCTGACTTGGACCGGTAATCTCTGAATAGAGCAGATAGAGGAAGAGCGTTTTAGCTGGTATGTCTCCATTTACACCAAACTCGCTCAAGACTCTATTGACCACAAGTCTATCAATAGTGTAGTTACCGTTGGCATATACATAATGAGCCTCGAAAGCACACTGACCTGTCCAGCTGCGGTAGTAACGAATATATTTGTCATCACAATACATAAACCAATGATCCTCCTGTGCTTCTGGAATGTGTCCCTGACGAAGGATAGCCATATCTGAATCCTTCATTGAGAAGTTTATATCAATTTCTGAAATATTATCGGTTGGCATAGGTTGTATATTCCAACTCTCCTTGGTAGCCTTAGTGTCTTTTGATGGTATAGGATTCTCTCCATTCAAAAACTTGCCCATGTGTCCATAGCCCAACTTCCAGAGCATCACCACTTCCTGTTGCTTCAGCTGCTTACTTTTAGGCTTATAATCAGGCTGATCATCGCAAGCTTTGTAGAATGCAATGACCACCTCCTTCATTTCTTCAGTCAGGTAGCTCATGGCCTTCTGTTTCATCCATTCCGGAATGCCCCAAAGGTGCTCGGCTATGCTTCCCACAATAGCTCCCAAGGTATCAGCATCTGCACCAAGGCTGACCGCTTTGCGAATAGCTTCCTCAAAGCTATTGCTTTCATAGATTATTTGCAAGGCAGGCGGGATAGTCCCCTGACAGGTCTCGTCGAATTGGTTTTTGTAGTCGTCCAAATCCACAAAACTAGCAAAACCATTATCACTGGCAGCGCTGAGGGTAATGTCCATAATGTCAGTTTGAAGTGCTTTGGGAGTAACCAAACCATCACTCGAATTAATGGCGCAATGAATTGCCCAAGCTACGGCCTGTGCCCCTTTGATTCCCATTGGATGATTATGGGTGCAAGTTGCTGACAGCCTGGCCTGTTCGATCACTTCTTTGTCATCTCTGAAATACATACCAATGGGACTTACTCTCATAGCACTTCCATTCCCGAAACTTCCATAAGGTTGCGGATTATCACTCTCCACCCATTTGCGAAAACGACCACCAAATCCTCCTTTCGGCTTCATATAGCGTCTGCACCAGTCATGAAGACTTTCTCCATAGTCGCGATTCTTGAGAACGGCATCAGCTATAGCAATGGTACAGATGGTATCATCTGTGAAGCTATTCTTATCAGAAAATAGTTCAAAATTATAATCGTTCGTAGCATCAAACTCGTAGCGGCTACCTACTATATCGCCAATAATTGCACCTAACATACGCTTAATAGATTATCTGTTATTATCTGGGTGAAAATATGGATTACTAGAAGTCAAATGGATATTTGCGCCATTCCTTTGAGGCATTAGCTTTAGCAAATGCTTCTTCATCGAAGGAATAAACATATAACGCTCTTTGTATAGGTATATCAGCCTGCACGTCAGAAGCCTCCATGCAACAGCTTCGGCCATCGTTAACCTCCTTCTTGATTAGGAAGCCAGAGGACTCCATTTTTCGAAGGAAGTTACGTCGGTCATATTTTTTCTCATGAATAAGTTCATAAATACGCTGTAGCTCATCCATCTTAAATTCATTACCCAATAATTTGAATGCAATAGGAGTGATTCGAAGTTTCTCCTGCAACTTTCCCCTTGCCATTCTGATAATATCCGCATGGTCAAAAGCAAGGGTAGGTAACTGATTCCATTGAAACCATTTTGCGCGAGCTGCATCATCACCGGCAATTACATCAAAATCATTCTTACTCACAAGAGCAAAAAAAGCTACTGTCAAGACTCGTTCACGAGGGTCTCGGTTAACAGAGCTGAACACATGAAATTGTTCAAGATAGACATCCTTGATATTTGTTTCCTCACGTAATTCTCTATTTGCACCCTCTTCTACGGTTTCATCCATATTAAGGAATCCACCAGGCAAAGCCCATGTTCCTTTGAAAGGCTCTATACCACGCTCAATTAACAGGATGTTAATGCTTGTACCATCAAAACCAAAAATAACGCTATCAGTGGTCACGGCAGGATGTGGATATTTGTAAGTGTACATAAATGATTCTTTTATCGATTAACGAGTGCAAATATACTGCGTTATTTTGAAGCATATAAATATTTTCGCGTAAAAATAACGCAATTATATAATTTTATATGTTATAAGATGAAGTTCTAACTAATAACTAGAAAATATGCTTTTGGAAATTATTGCTGTCCGATAAACTTTCGGTGTAAATAAATAATTATAGCTCGGCTACAGTCTAACTGTAGTCGAGTACTTATTTTATGGTGACAAGCCCCCTCAGTGAAATAAAGAAGGTTCTAAAAATATGCTTGAAGCCTCTTTAAGACTTATTTCCCAGTCTTTTTCTGGGTGATTGAACAGACTATAGAAATCGACATAATACATAAGAGTAATTCTGACCATTGTTGCTAGTCCAGAAAAGCTCCATGAACGTGTCAGTCTCTTTTTCATAACCATCAAAAGCAAATTAGCGATCAATGTTATCCAAATTTGTATTTTTATAGCATTAGCACTTTCTCCATAGAAATATCTAAGAGGAAAATTCTGCTTCATCTGTTTAAATAGATTATGTAAAGTTTTACATAATCTATTTTATGGATAGCTACACCTTATGTAAAGTATGCACCATTACAACCTCTTCCTCCCCTTAATCCATCAACTTTTCAACTATTCACTTTCCATAATCACTTTCCATAATCACTTTCCATAATTATATTTTGGTTAACAGTATGTTCAACTTAAAAATATAGTTTATGAAGGAAAAAGAAATTAACGGATTGATTGACAGTTGTGTTCACTACTTCACCAATGCTTGCTACACCGTTTCGCGTATTAGTAAGTACCGCTCGCTTTGGCGAAACGGTATTTTGCGATTTATGAAAGAGCAGTCTATCTCCATTTACACTCCGGAAGTCGGCCTTCGGTATATTTCGGAGAAGGTGTCCAAGGAAGACCTCCGCCATGAAGACCGGGAGAAAATCAGGAGTATACAAGTTTTGGATGATTATCTGAATCTGGGATACATTCGCAAAAACACTACTGAATGTGTGCGGCATACGTTGGAAGGTTCATTGGGGGAAGAGATGAAAAAGTTGATAGTCCATCTTCGCACCCTTCGTCGCAGTCAAGTTACGATTAATTGCTATGAACTGTATTTGAGTATTTTTCTGAAATACCTCTATACACAAGGCGTGCAGACACCTAATAGCATAACAGAATATCATATTATCAAGTTTATATCCAATACGGAGAATAATAAAATCAACATCGTTAGCAGCCTGCGTGTTCTTTTCCGCTTCTGGTTTGACCAACATATCATCTCTAAGGATAAGGAATCGATTCTAAGGAATTACAGGTGGATCAAAAAAGAAAGGATACCCTCTTATTATACGTCTGAAGAGGTGGCAAAAATAGAATCTTCTGTTGATCATGCCGGAGGGAGTGGCAAACGGGACTATGCCATGCTTTTACTTGCGACCCGGTTAGGACTTAGGGGTTCTGATATAGCCAACTTAAGATTTTTCAATATCGATTGGGAAAAATGCATCATCAAACTGATTCAATATAAGACTAAAGAATCCATTGAACTCCCACTGTTAGCAGATGTGGGCAATGCCATTATCGATTATCTTAAATATGGACGTGTGGAATCCGATTCTGATCACATTTTTCTCTCAACACGTGCTCCGTACGTGAATTCGAACGGGTCGATGGTTTGCAGTGCTATCAACAATATCATCTCCAAAGCCGGTGTATCTATAAAATATCGTCATCATGGGGCACACTCCATGCGACACAGTCTGGCTAGCACTATGCTTGAGAACGGAGTCAGTTTCCCTGTTATCTCGGAATCCCTTGGTCACAGGTTTACTTCTTCTACCATGACTTACCTCAAAATAGACATAAACTCCTTACAGATGTGCGCCCTACCGGTACAGCCGGTCAACGCAGACTTCTATGTACAGAAAGGAGGAGCCTTTTATGAGTGAATCATTTATCTATAAGAGCTCTCTTGCCTCTTATATGAACGACTTTGTCGAACTGAAAAATGCCTCCGGTATAAATACACTGCGCACAAAATGGATTTTGCTGGAAATCGATAAGTTCTATATCTGTCAAGGGATTACAGATGCCGTTGTCACAAGCCAAATCATTGAGCAATGGAGAAAGACAAGAAATAATGATGCCGGTAGCACTCTCTATACAAAGTACTCCGTATGGAATCAGTTTACACGTTTTATGTGCCGTCAGGGGCATGAGTGCTACATCCCCTCATTACCACAATACCGGAGTTCCAAGAAAGGTTTTACCCCTTATATCTTCACGCATGAACAGATAAAAGCTATCATGATTAAAACGGAAGAGTTGCGTCTGTACGACCGCCACATGACATGCTCCATAATATTTATCCCGGCTCTTATCCGACTTTTATACAGTACTGGGGCAAGAGTTTCAGAGGCTTTGTCCATTAAGAATAAGGACGTCTGCCTGGCACAGGGGTACATCATTGTCCGCAAAAGCAAGAATGGCTGTGAGCGTATAATCCCGATAGGAGAAACTATGAAAATTGTTCTTGACCAATATATATCGTATCGTGACAGAATGCCTATAAAAGATGTGGCTACGCCTGACTCTTTTCTGTTCGTCAAACCGGATGGCACACCTTCAAGAGCCGGGTGTGTATATACTTGGTTCAGACGTATATTGAAAGAATGCGGAATACCACATATCGGAAATCATCAGGGGCCTCGGGTACACGACTTAAGACATACTTTTGCGGTGCATGCTTTGGAACGCATGGCTCACAACGGAACAGACTTGTATACCAGTATGCCAATCTTATCGACTTGCCTGGGTCACAAGGCTATCTCTGCTACGGAGCAGTACGTTAGGCTAACAATGGATATGTACCCGGAACTTGCAGGGCAAACAGCACCTATAAACGCATTTGTATACCCTAAACTAAGGAAAGGAGTACTTTATGAAGACTAATACAGACTTTGCCAAACATATCAGTCGTTTCTTGTCCGAATATCTTCCGCATCACCGAAATGTGAGTCCCAACACGATCAAATCTTATACAGACACTTTTATCCAGTTTATTACCTTTATGAGAAATAAGAAGTGTGTTCCTGTAGAAAAACTCACGTTGGAGTGTTTGAATAAGGAAAATATAATCAACTTCCTGCAATGGATAAAAGACGAAAGGAAATGCAGCAATGCAACCAGAAACTACCGTTTGGCAGCGATTTGCTCATTTACTCAATACCTCCAATATGAGGATATTGGTCGCCTGTCCACCTGGCAGCAAATAGGGAGCATCAAAGCTCTGAAGACAGAGAAGCGAACAATCAACTATTTAACTGTCGATGCCATCAAATTGCTTCTTGAACAACCAGACACTACTACGGGTAAAGGTCGGCGCAACCTGGCCTTGCTTGCGTTGATGTACGATACAGGGGCCCGGGTGCAAGAAATCATAGACCTGACTGTCGAATGTATAAGGATAGAAAGTAGACCTTATACTATCCGACTGACCGGAAAAGGGCGTAAGAGTCGAATAGTACCGCTCATGGATGAACAAACAGACATCCTAAGAAACTATTTGGAAGAATGTCACTCACAAAAATCAGAAAACAAGAAGCATCCATTGTTCTATAATAGCCGAGGAGAAAAACTAACACGGGCAGGTGTTACATATATCATGCAGTCATATATACAAATGGCCAGAATGGCACATCCGGAACTTATCCTCGACAAAATAAGCTGCCATTCCCTCAGGCACAGCAAAGCAATGCACCTTCTTCAAAGCGGCGTAAACCTTGTCTATATTAAAGATATACTTGGACATAGTTCAATACAGACAACAGACATCTATGCAAGAGCAGACAGCAAGCAAAAACGAGAAGCTCTCGAAAATGCTTACGTGGACATCAATCCAAAAAGCAATGGCATGAAGCTCTGGGAAAATGATAAAAACCTGCTCGAATGGTTGAAAAGACTAAGATGATACTATTTATGTAAAGTCGAACAGTAAAGTAATCGTTGGAACTATCTATAAATCAACAATGAAAAATGAACGACTTTACATAAGGTGCAGCTATCCATAAAAAAGTAGCTCTATTTCCCATCTTTTGCGGTATATTTCTACAATCTCTGCTGGATCAGATTCCATATCATTTGTTAGAAGATGTATCAGTTTATGCTTTTTCAGGTCAACGTATGTTATAATACGAGCTTTATGTATAAGAGTTTCTCCATTCCTTTGCTCTTTAGAGAAATACACATGTTGGATTATTATTTCCATAAATCCATCAGGAGTCTGATATATTATATCATTCAGAATATGATATTTAAGGTTCCTCTTCATCTTAGTTACATATATAACTCCTTTCTGTGTCATTTGCTCAAGCTTGACATAATCTATATAGGCACGGTCCATAGCCATAATGTCTCCTTTGTTTAATGATACTGGATTTAACATGAAGGAATCGTTCGTTGCAGCAGAGGTGAACTTAATATCCGAAGGTATACACTCATTGGCATGTATTACAGTGTGGACTTTTATTCCTCCTTTCTTCTTGCCTGTTTTAGGGTGACGCCCAACGCCTTTAAATAATATATTGGAGAATAATGAGATAGTCGTAGAATCTATTATCTGCAGACGACTCATCCATTTTGGCTCATTGTGAGACCTGCTGTCCGAAGAAAGCTGATGATGGTATTTTGCATATAGATTACGATATATAGATTCAAAGACAGCTTCAGGACGCCTTTTGTTTGCGTCGGATAATGTGCTTCGTGATGTCATCATAGAAATTCCAAGATGATTCAACTTACGAGCTTCAGCCTGAAGGGAGGCTGTTATTTCACGCAAAGAATCAAAACGCATAATGACAGCATAGAGCATGACAACGGTATGTGTCCAACAATCAAACCGCTTTATGTAGCGTTCTCCACCGAGTTCATTACTGATTTTTAGAATTTTTGTCTTGTCAAGCAAACTTATTATCTGACTATAGAGCGGCTGTCCGCTAAAATGTGTACTTTTACCCATATTGTGGTGATTTTGTTTGTGGTAAAATAAAGTAACATAATTAGGGCTGAACTCATATGAATTCAGCCCTTTATTTTTTTATTTTATAAAACTTTTATCGGACAGCAATATTTGGAAATAGGCAAAGTAAAACAAGACCAAAATCGTTTTTTAACTACTCTTTAAAATAACCAATATAAGGTTACTGATTAATTATTGTTTGACATGCTATATAATTCTATAGATTGGTATCATTATTATATTTCAAAAGATAATTAGCCATCGAAAATTTTGAAAGCAACACTTCGTATAAATCTCTCTGTATCAATCCATAAACCTGCTTACAAATTTGGCTATCTCGCTAAAAATGAGTATATTTGCATATAAATTCAATGCTAATAATATGGACGGATTAATACTTATCATACTTGGAATCTACATCTTTTCTAAGATGTTTGGTAGTGGCGATAAAAAGAAAAAGAGACGTAAAAGAAAGTCAATCTTCTGGGGTGATACTTCTACGTACTCTGATTATGACGCATGGAACAGATCGCATGGGTCGGACAATAAGTTGTTTTAATTGCACTACACGACAATGGACTTCAGCTGTGCCAAACATTCAGCCTGAGTCTCCTTTATGTAATCCAGCAAGATTGAAGGATTGACGTACTTTCCCTTGTACTTGCAGGTCAAATGAAGATGTTCACCGGTACTACGACCTGTAGAACCAGATATACCGACAACATCACCTGCATTCACACTGTCACCTTTCCGAACCAATGCTTTGGAGAGATGGCAATAAGAAACTGTATAGTTTCCATATTCAAGCACTACATAATTACCCGAACGCTTGTCTTTGCCGACTTTCTTCACTCTTCCCTGCATCATACTATAGACTTCATCGTCTTTTGCTTGTAAGTCAACTCCATTATGCTTGGTTGGCTTTCCTGTGAATGGGTCTTTACGAACACCATAGTTGGAATTCAAACGTATCTTCTTCAAAGGATAAGACACACTGATGTATTGAGCTATCAACTGCTCACGAACGCCATCGTTGTCAGACACAGCATTACAAACTTCCCTCTCATTAGAGGGTTCAACAATATCAGTAGCCAATTTACCACCAGGTACTTCGGCTACTGTTTCTATTTTATAAAGGTTAGAGCCATTGCTCACCGTATGAAACTGAGCCTTGCAAAGTGAACACTGTAAGGCCAGTATAAAAAAGGATACTTTCGCTTTCATACCTGCAAAAGTACACTCTCCTTACCATCCATTCTTGAAATCATATCTATATCATCAAGAAACAGCCAAAATTAAACATCCATTAAGTCATCAAATTCAGTTTTCATACTCAAAACGAAGCTATCAGCAGTATTATAATCTCTATCTACTTTGAAAAGCAACACTTTACTAATTTTTCCATTAAAAAGAGATACCCAAACAATAGTTTTGAGTATGATTACAAAGTATAATAATTCTGTTTCGATTAATTATTCTGAAAACTAAGCCTGTTCTGTCTTACTAAATCGTTCACAACAATTTACCACTATAATTTTGTGCCCAGATTATAACGCAAACACAAAAATATATGAGTGAAACAACATTTTCAGAACAGGAGATGCCCTATGGGATTCTCCAACAGTTTGGTTTAACCGAAGAAATGATTACAGACCTACCGGAACATGCCTTGAAAGGAATCTTTGCTGGCAGACGTTCTCCTGTATTGCCAGTAAAAGTGACCAATGACCAAGGAGAAGTCATTACTTGCCGTACTCGCTTCTGCCTGATGAGAAACGAAGAGGATAAGGTGGATGTAATCTTCATTCCTCAGTTAATCGAAACCGACTTATCCCAGTTTCCAGAAGACAAGCAGAAACTTTTGGAAGCTGGCCATGCCATTATTGAACCTATGACCACCTCAGAAGGTCGTGAAGTAATGGCCTTCCATCAGGTTGATTTTGAGACAGGACAAGTACTCTCCGTTCCTACTCCCGTCATCGGACGAAACCTGCAGCTCATCTGCGACCATTTCCATTTGAGCAATGCAGAACTTTCATGCCTTAGCAATGGCAAGCCACTTACAGTGAGCATTGATGATGAACCTGTAACCATGGGAATCGATTTGGATGACCTTACAGGTGTCCGTGTTTCTAAGGGGGATGAACTGCAATGGCGTTCACAGCCCAAGAAGGAATGGGAGAAATATAACTTCGGCATCTACGGCTGTTGGACTATGGATGAGAATGGCAACCTGGACTATACTCCCGAAGAGGAATATACCGATGAGATGTGGAGTGAGCTCAACAAGAAGAGCGAATCACGCAAACAACAAGTAACACACAAAATGTAACGACACATGGCAAAAGAGAAATTCTACACAGAAGAAGAGCTCGTCGAGAAAATGCAGAACGGCGAGTATGGTTGGCTGGATTACGTCAACCACCATTCAAAGGAATGGAAAGAAGATTACAAAAACTATTGTGAAAGCCGTGGCAAAGCCATCAACCATGACAGTGCAGCCGAGTTCGTTGAATTCAAGCAGGCACAACTGGAGACAGCAATGGAAGATGGTGATGCCTAATCATTCCTAAGACTATGTCAATCAGAAAAAATACAAACCCACGTTCGTTGGATCTACAACCTGAGCTTCAGGACATCCTACTGAGAAATGGTATGCAAGCGCATATCCATGCCAGCAGCAATGGCTTCCAATTGGTTGTTCAGGGACATGATTACCCTGTACTCAACTATCCTATCAGCGAGAGACAGTTACAGGCACTAACCGACTGGGGAACCAATTCGGCCAACAAGAAAGCCTATAACACTTTCACGAATCTTGTAGCTAATGACTTCGATATGCCCAAGAACTTTGTTCATGCTCGCAATGCCAATGGCAGAGTAGCCATGGGCTTGCACGGCTATCGTATTGGTGTAGGTGAATATGGTCGTAATCCCATGCCATCTTTCCGCCAAGGCTGGAGAGCTATGGGAATGCATGGCCCTGTTCCATTCTTGGGATGGACACCTCGCCAACAAGATGGTTTTCATCTGAGACGAATCAATGGAGGACTCTATTACCCAGCAGGTGCGCCTATGGTTCCAAATCGTCCTGATGGACGCATGAAACCAGGAGAACTTCAGAGCGGTGGTTACGGCTTTTATTGGAAAGGACAACAACCCTCCGTTAAGCAAGACGTTCTACAGGATCTACAGACCGTAATCCAACCAATTCAAGCTCGTCCAAGAACCACACAGCCAGCAGAACCTTATAAAGATGTCATTACATCACCTGTCTATTTCACCAATGAGAAATGGCAAGAAGTCTTGACCTCTCATGGTTTGATTATTGACCCGACAACCAAAACATTGACTGTTCAGTCAGCCAGTTCTCCTGCCGACCTCCAATATGACTTAAAACCTGAAGAACTAAAGCTTCTCACAAGTAATTCATTGAAGGAAGTACCGCTTGAACAGAGGCTGGAAACCCTTTATGCTATCTTGAAAGAAGACTTTGCAGGGAGTATCACCATGGATGTTCTCAATAGCAAGGAAAGCATCAATATTCCATTGAGCGAAAAAGCGAAAGCAGAAATAAATCAGCAGTTGGGACTTGGCCAAGAACAGCAGCAAGGACAGATGATGGATGACGAACAGAACCAGCTCGTCGATCAAGAACAACAGCAAAACATTCATCCCGAATTAGCCCCATTACAGGAAGGCGGTGTACAGATGAATGGAAACGACTTACAGTATATAGATGAAAACAAAGGATGGTATCGTGAAGGCCGGCATGGTCGTGAAGTATCAGTGGATGAAATTCGTGTCGAGCCTATTACCAATAGACCCACCGAGCAAACCGCAAATAAAGAAAAGGAAGGCCAACAGACCGAGGGGAAATATAGCATGACCGCCATCATTGACGGACAGGTCGTCAGCCATGAGATAACGCAAAAGCAGTATGACAAGTTCATGGCCATTGATGACTACCACCGCATGAAACTCTTCTCCAAAGTCTTTCCAGAAGTAGAGATGAAAGGCCGTGGGGATGGGGATGGTGTTGGATTAGGAGTAAAAATCGGAGCTGCCTTACTTGCCGGAGCGACTGTCTTGGGTGAACTGGGCAGAGGGTTTCATCATCATGGATCAGCTCCTGAAGTCTATATGGAACACCATCATGGCCCGGAGCCAAGAGCGTATTTCAAGCCTGGCGTAGATACACCGATGGATGTTGCAGCCCGTAACTTTGAAGCGGCAGCAAACACTGAAATGATGCACAGAGAGTTGCATCATGGTATGTAATAACAGACGTAACAAACAGATATTGTGCAGATACTACTTTAATAGTATTACTACAGATAGTATATACATTTCATAGTATCTGCGTAATTACACTAAAACTAAAATAGAACATGAGAGCAAAAACAGCTTATTGGTTTGAGGTGACAGTGTGCTATCTCAAACAGATGGAAGACGGCACCGAAAAGAAGGCCAACGAAATATACACCACAGATGCCATGAGTTTCGGTGAAGCAGAAAGCAGATCTTTGAAAGAACTTAAAACACGAGTGCGTGGTGGTATCGAAATCAAGAATATCAATCCCGCACCTTATAAAGAAGTCTTCTTCAGCGATGATGAAGAGGATGACAAATGGTTCAAGGTAAAACTGTCCTTTATCACCTTGGATGAAGAGACCGGTTCCGAGAAACGCACGAATGTAACCTATCTGGTACAGGCTGCCAACTTGGAAGTAGCCCTTAGCAATGTGAATACCGTAATGGACAAAAGCATGGAAGAATTTACCATGGCCAACATTGCTGAAACCAAAGTCATGGAAGTATTCGAACACTAAATAGACAGCCTATGGCAGAATTAACCTACGACGATTTTAAGAGTCGCATCAACATACAGGACTTATTGGTAGATGCAGGCTATCAGCTCAACAGGCGTGATGGCTTGCGTTACCCATCATATGTCCGTATGGATAGCAATGGTAAACGTGTCCGTGGCGATAAGTATATTGTCACAGGAAATGGCCTTTGTTGTTTCCAGCCACCTGAACTGAAGAATTATAATGTTATCAGCTTCATCAAGGAGCATCCACATTTGTTCAGTGACTATACACCGGGCATGAATGCTGACAGGTTGGTCAACTTGGTCTGCAATAGACTGCTGAACAATCCGATACCAGAACGACCTTCAATCATAGCCGAGAGAGAACGTTCCCAACGAGTGTTTAATATCAATGACTATCAGCGACTGGATTTTCGGCTGAATGATTGGGATTCCCAAAAGGCATTCTACCCTTATTTCAAGAACAGAGGTATTAGCCTTGATACCCAACGAGATTTTCACAATAACTTCTTCATTGCCATCCGAAAAGGAAGCTATGGTAAGGAATATGCCAACCTCTCTTTTCCGATGCAGAAGCCCAATAATCTTGGAACATTTGTGGGACTGGAAGAACGAAGCAGAACCAATGCACAAGGAAAGACCATCTATAAAGGTATGGCAGCAGGAACCAACGCAACCGAAGGAATGTGGATAGCCAATCTGTCTTGTGAGCCTTTGGATCAAGCCAAACATGTTTATTGGTTTGAGAGTGCATTTGATGCAATGGCATACTATCAGATTCAGAAAGAGCAGTTGGAAGATACCATTGGTGGCTATGAAGACATGCAAAGTAAAAGTTCGTACAGAGGAGATGAAGAGATTCGTGAATTCGAACAAGAGCTCCACGATTTGGAAAATGCAGTCTTTGTAAGTACAGGCGGCAATCCAAGTATTCATCAGTTTAAGGGGATGTTTGCAGAGACCAATCATGCCAAGCATTATATCGGCTTTGACAGAGACCTTGCCGGCAGAACCTTTGCCATCAATTTCGCTTTGACAAGAGCCGATAAATCCTTTTACTCACATATCGGTGAGAATGGGAAATTGGTTGTGGTGGATGTACAGAACAGTAAGAATAACCAAGAGATAGATTTGCATGATTTTCGTTTCGAGGAAGCCTTGAAGAAACTCGGCATTGAATCTGTTGGAGAGCGTCCAGCCATAACGGACTACATGAAAACGTTACGTAATCCAGATGATATTTTCTCTGGAGATACCGACTATCTTCCTTATCCCATCTCATTCATCTATGGCAAATATGAGACCCTTTCAGAAGAGTATCACGTAGCAACCACTAGTGGCTATAGGTTGTGCGAAGAAGACTTGAAAACTATCAAGGAGAATGCACAAAGTCAGTTTGATAAATATCGTGAAGAATTGACCAAAGCCGCCAATGAATATCGTGAAAGACCCGGTCAGATTGTCTATAGTCCCTGTGATGAACGATATAAAGATTGGAATGATCAGCTGCTGGATAAGAAAATGTACTCCAATGAGGACATAATTGAAACTGCCATTGACGGGACTGATGGTGAATACAGAGAGATAAAAGATGACTTCGAAGACAAACAGAAAAAAGAAAAATCCGAAGAAGACAGCGAAGAACATAAACATCACTTTAGAAGATAGACCATGGCTCAACCACCGATACAACGATACAGAACCATCATTCTGCAGCCTCACTGGATGCAGTTTGTCATCAATGAATTGCCCATGCTCATCATCACCTCGGTAGCTTTCATTGCCGGTGGTATGGATGAAATGCCATTGGCAAATCTATGTCTGATTATTGCAGGGCTGTTAGCCGTCCGATTGCTCTACACCTTTATCTATCTCAGACGGATTGAGTGTAGAATCAACGAGGAGCAGCTCATCATGAATCATGGAGTGTTTACCCGCAAGAGTGAATATCTGGAGTTGTATCGCATTGTCGATTTCAATGGGCATAGAACACTCATGCAGCAAATCTGTGGGTTGAAAACAATAACCATCTATTCTGGCGACCGCAGTACACCCAAGTTAGACATCATCGGCGTGAAGAATGATTTGGACTTGGCGTCATTGGTCAGAGAAAGAGTTGAACTAAACCGAAGAAGAAAGGGAATCTATGAAATTGCGAATCGATAAAAGAATATTGGCAGTGGGACTGCTATGTCTTTCTGTACTACCTATCCGAGCCGAATGGGTGGTGATGAATCCGGGAGAATGGTTGGCGTTGGCAGAAGGTAACGAACTTATCAACAAACAGATTCAAAGCCAAACCAAAGGACAAACCCATACCGCTATCCTGCAAAACACCATGGCTGCCGAGTATAACAAGATAAAGGAATGGGAAGGCAAATACAGTGGTTATCTGAAAACAGTAAACGGCTATGCTTCTACCCTCAAGGCAGGAACATCGCTCTACCATGATGGTGTTCATATCTTCATCACCCTGGGTCAAATGAAGAAGGTCATTGAAAATAATCCGCAAGGTCTTGTGGCTTCCATATCGATGAACAACCTGTATATAGAAACGGCCACAGAACTGATTTCTGTTTTCACCTTGCTACGAGAAGGTATCTCAACGGGTGGAGAAATGAATATGCTGACCGGGGCTGAACGTTCTCAAATGCTATGGGCATTGGAAGATAGACTATCCTCTTTCAATAAAATGCTACGGAAGCTCTATCTCAGTGTTCGTTATTACACCATGACCGATGTCTGGAATAATGCAACGGCAGGCATGATTGACCGAGACAATAGTGAAGTGGCAGCAATGGCTATCGAACGTTGGCGCAGGTCTGCAAGAGTTGTTTCACAATACTAAGAATGAGCATGAAGAAACTAATGATGTTCCTATTCATATGTACACTGGGAATAAAATCTCATGCTCAGGTTGACCCCACTCTGACCGGGATGATTTCTGTCTATACTCAAAAGGCAGAGGATGAACTGAAATCCCAAAAGAGAGCAATGCTGTTGGAGACAACCGGTCATTTGTGGCTCAAAGAGGAAGTTGAAGGTACAACGGACATTCAAAAGAAGTTCAATAATTACCTCAATTGCTTCCGTTCCATAGTCACCTATGCCGCAGAAATCTATGGTTTCTATCATGAGATTGACCGCATGGCAGTGAACCTTGGCGAGTTTTCCGACCAGTTGAGCAATGCACCGAGCAACGCACTGGCGGTTGCCCTTTCTTCGAGACGGAATGCCATCTATCGGGAATTGATTCTGAACAGTGTAGAGATTGTCAATGATATTCGGCAGGTATGTTTGAGTAATAATAAGATGACAGAGAAGGAACGGATGGAGATCGTATTTGCCATTCGACCGAAACTCAAGACCATGAATAAGAAGCTCAAACGACTGACTAGAGCCGTAAAATATACCTCTATGACGGATATATGGGATGAGATACATGATGGCCCAAGAGACCCTGCCGATAAAAAGAAAATAGTGAGAGAAGCGATGGAACGTTGGAAACGTAATGGGCATCGTGGATTTTAATGTAACACAAAAACAGATAAAAATATGGGAATATGGAGTTCAATAGCATCAGCAGCCAGGAACCAAGCCGTCAGAAAAGTAGGACGATTTGTTACCTATCCGATTGTCCACCCCGGAAGAACCTTGCAAGGTGCTGGTGCAGCTACTAAAACGGCTGTTGTAGGTGGCGGTATGGGATACCTTGCTTGGGAAAGTATTGCCAATGACAAGCCTGTAGTGAAAACCGCCACAGAAGTTTTGGTTGGTGAAGAAACTGCCGAAAAGGTAGGCAATGTCGTTGGAGCAACCGTTGATGGTGTCGAGAAGACAGTCACATCAGCAGGTCAAGTCATTGAGAGCGCAGGTAATATGTTATCAGGAGCCAATAATTCAACAGGTGGCCTTGGTAATTTCTTTCAAGGGCTGTTCAGTGGGAACGGACTAGGTATGATTGGCGATTTCTTCAAGAATATCGGCAATGGTAAAGTCTCAGGACTGGGCTTAGCCGGATTGATTGGTGCAGCCTTCTTATGCTTCGGCAGGTTTGGTTGGCTGGGTAAGATAGCCGGTGCCATCTTAGGTATGATGGTCATCGGAAACAACTTCAATATGAATAAGATCATGGGTGGTCAGACACAGCAGAACGAAAATACAGAAGGACGTTCCACCGCTCAACAGCCGGAACAAAATCCCGTTGCACAAACCGAAGAAGCATCCAGTCCGACAGTTCGTCGAGGCAGATAATTACTAAAAAGAGTAGAATATGAACTATACACAAGACATGAACCTGCTATCCACCAGTGGATACTGTATGCCTTTTGAAGAAAAAGACAGAGATGTACAGCTGACCTTGCGATATGGGAAGCAGAAACATCCGAAGACCGGAGAATCATTTTTCCATCATGGAATTGATTTTAAGACCAATAACTACTTTTTGGCTGCCGTAGCAGACGGAGTGGTTTCAGGTATTGGTATCGACAGAAAGCAGTATGGGCTCTATGTCGTCATCAAATACAGCAAATATGAAGTGACCTATTCTCACATGAGCAATGTGTTCATGCAGTTTGGGCAACAGGTTAAGGCAGGACTGGCCGTAGGTGTCAGTTCGGATCTGCTTCACATGGAAGTGAAATACGATGGCGAAGAGATTGACCCGGTAGAGTTTATTACCATGCTCTATGGAAATGCCAAGACATGGTCTGAGAAAGGAAAGGCGCAACCTGAGTTTGTCGCCATCGATATGGACGTACATACCGATTATGACAAGGACAAGGATGAGATTGAGAAATTGATGATGCGCTTCTTTGCCAACTATATGAACGACCTGCATGAAGGTCTATACAGTTGTCCGCAACGCACCGAACAATCCTTGCGCCATTTGTTCTCAGCAGCAGCCATGAAAGACTATTTCTATGAATCCATACCCTCGATGGTCAATCCATTGGGTATTGGAAGAAGATCCATGCCTCTGGTGAGTAAGGTTCAGAATCTGCTTATCGGCGATTTTCTGAACTACATGGCACTTCGTCATCAGATATTTCTGTCCACAATGACTTCGCTCGAAAAAAAAAAGCTGAAGAGCAAGCCTTATCCGACGGAATACTGATTGACCCCTTGGCTGGATTAGACATCGACATCCAGAGTTTTGATATACCCAGAATCGTAAGTGTCTATCCCGACCAGGCAGGATTGAGATGGTGGACCAAAAGTTGGTTCAACAACAGCGAGGACGGAGAAGCCGCTATCGAGATTGAACGAGAACAGGCTATCCGTTTCCTCTTGAATCAGATAGACAAAGAAGAATGGTTGGAAGAATACTTTCCCAAGCAGATGGAGATGTATCACAATGCCATTGAACAAACCAAAGAACAACTACTACAACAAAGCATCTAACGTATGGCTATAAAGAATTCAAAACGATTTGCAGAAGTGGAATACTGCTTACAGCGGTATTTCGATACTTCGTTTGCTCCTGTGATGCGCAATGTTCAATCGGACTTGAGCAACAAACAGGTAAAGGAATATGCAGATTATCAAATGAGCTTTGGTGGAATCATGCGTTCAATGGCCAATAGCATGAATAACATGCCCGATGATTCCATGCAGTATGTAAAACTCACCGGCAAATGGAACAGCAAGACCACAGAAGACTACCTTGAAATGTGCCAAAAGCAGATAGCAGGGAATAAAGATTTTCAAAATGACTTATTGAAATTATCCTCTGAATGGCGCAATGCAGTCGTAAAAGAAATAGGCCGAGAAAGATATGATGCCATGAGCGAGAAATTGGGTATGGATATGGCCTACGCCTATGTGGATTACCGAGTGCAGCAGATGATGATAGACAAACTAGTCAAAGACCGTATGCCCAAATCATCCGTGGAGTACATTGTTCGGAAAGCAGGAGAAGGCAGTCTATTCGGCATATCAACCATTCTGTCAAGGTCAGCACTTGACCATCATATTGCTGAACGTGGTGAAAAGGCCTATAACCCAAGTATTCTTGAAAAAGGAACGGCAAAGGTCAGCTCCATTGGTATTGATGCACTATCCACTGGTGGTGTTGGTTCTTGGGCCAGCTTAGGACGGTTTGTCGGGTTTGAAGTAGCATTCAGTGGTATCGATTATTTAAGCAATAAAAACGATAAAGGTGCAAAGACCATCACAGTAGAAGACTGTATAAGCCAAGGCGTATTTGGAAGTAAAGCCAATGTCTTTGCAGACTTTCGTAAGAAAGGCAGTCAAATCAAGTCCTGGGAGAATCCGTATGTATTATCCGTCAATCAAACACTTAACAAGAAAATGGGAATAGCTACAGAAAAACCTTTCTACGAAGACCTCTTCAAACCAGCTACCAAACAACCTTGGGAGTTAGACTTATCTACTGTAACGAATCAACGTAAGAAAGAATATGCCAATGTTCCGATGGTGGTAGCTCCGGGACATGAAGAAGAATACTTGGCAGCACAACGAGAGGTAAAAGCCAATCAAGAAGCAGCCAAGAAAGAAAAAACGCAAAGTAATGCGATGGTGGATGTAGAACCAGCATCGGCAAAAGAAGCCTATGAGCAAAAGCAACAAGAAAGTCAAGCGACAACTGCATCGACAACTGGCAATACAGACGGTTGGTCAGGATTGTTGAGCAACATTGGATTAGATGGCATTGGAGATGTAACTCATAATCTGGGCTATGTTATCTCTATGCTACCAGATGTTTTGCTCGGACTGTTTACAGGAAAAACAGAAACATTTGGAAAGAAAGATACCTTCTTACCCATTGCCAGCATTCTGGCAGGTATGTTTATCAAGAACCCAATTCTGAAAATGACGTTGATAGGTCTTGGTGGTGCTAACCTAATCAACAAAGCAGGAAAGGAAGCCTTAACAGGACACGGAGACTATGGTGATAACGTAACGAAATCAGTTTATAAAACTTATGCCGATGAAGCATTGAATCCAAGAATCCAAAATCCAACTCTTCAAGGAAGTTGTCTGATAGCCAATATCGACAAAGTTCCTTGTACCATTCAATTACCTCAGAACGTAGTAGCCGCTTATCAAGCAGGTGCATTACCTCTGAATACACTGGCCAATGCCATACTAGCCAAGAATGACCAGATGACACAGATGGCTCAAAACAATTATCGTACTGTGGAAGGACAGAACGAAGACAGAGACCGCATGGTCACACTCAAATAGACTAATCATAGACACAACATAACATGAAAGAAAAGACTATAGCTGAACAGAACGCCGCCAACCGACAAGTTGATTTGCTGACAAATGCACTGGAGGCTGCAAAGACCAACGGTGGTTATTGGCTGAACACCACTCAGCGAATGGCTCCCAGATTTTATCCGAAAGGAGTATCTGTCAGTGCATTCAATTCCCTTACATTGGGATTGCATAGTGAACAAGGCGGTTACAAAAGTGCTTTATACACCACCTTTAATGAAGCCAAGAACCATGGTGCAGCCGTATTGGCCAAACAACAATCAGCACCATTTCATTGGTACAATTGGACAGAGTATGTAAATCACAACAACCCTGATGACATCATCACTCGTGAACAATACAAACAGTTATTTTCAAAAGATAAGGAACAGTACAAAGGCATTCATAACCGAGAAATTGTGAACCTATTCAATTTGGATCAGACTACTTTGCCCATGGTAGATAAAGAACGCTACCAAAAGATGTTGGAGAAAGTTGGTGATAATGAATCCCGTTTGCATACCAAGAACGAAGAAACCAAACTGCATATTGCCGTCAATGACTTCGCCTTACAGATACGTGACAATTTAGTCAATATCCGTAGAGACCCAAGTGGAATGCCACGTTACGATTCTGCCAAGGATTGTATCTATATGCCCGACCAAAAACACTTCATGCACTACACCGACTATGTACAGGAGTTGATGCGTCAAGTAGTAACGGCTACCGGCCATCAGCAACGACTGGCTCGTGAAGGCATGGTGATGAAAGGGGCTCAATCACCCTCCGAGAATGCAGAAAAGTACGAGAGCTTGATTGCAGAACTGGCAGCTGGCGTGAAGATGCAGGAATTTGGATTGCCAGCCAAACTTTCTTCTGATAGCATGAAGAATATCGAATTTTGGCAGAGAGAACTGGCAGAGAACAAATGTTTGATTGATGCCATTGAAAGCGATGTAAATACAGCTATTGACACCATTTATAAAGCAGAAAAAGGAGAGGCAGTGAGATATCGCACCGATGAGAATCAAGATATTATTATGGAGGAGCGAACCAAGCAACTTCCAAGAATTGATTCACGTGAATGCGCCATTATGATTGACATCATTCGTCAGGGCGGTATGCGCATAGATGACCGAAACTTTGCCACACCCGAAGAACGCTCGATGTTCAAGCAAAAGTTCGACTTGGACTATTATGAGAAAGAACTGAACTATGGCTTATCCAAGACAGATAGCGATGACCCAGAAATCGTGGAAGTAGCCTATACTAAAGCAGTAGGTGAAGGCACTCGAATTGCCAGTGTGCTTTCTGAGTACATGCCTTCGGAGTGGAATGTGAAAAACGGTAACTACGTGATTGCAGAAGCACTCCATGATATACCCGATAAGAAGAGTAAAGAAATTGTGGTGGTCAAAGACACAAAGACAGGAATTACAGATGTAGTTCTGCCTGCGTGCGCCGCTACCGGTGGTGTTGTACAATTAGCAAACGGAGAGAAACGCTCGTTCTACTTAACTCCTGATGAAGTGATGTCAGAGGCTGAGCGTAACCAAAACAATGCCAAAGTTATCAAGAATGATTTGCCCGGCTTCAGTAAAGAGCGCATTGAAAATGCGTTGCTGAAACGAGGTAGTACATATGTACGCTTCTTCAATAATGATGGAGCTCTCGGCTATAAGCCCGACGATACCTACTTTGAGAACAAACAAGTAACCATTGAGAAGCTTAAAGGTTGGGACTTGAAAGAAGAATCCAAGATGGATGTTTCTGAAGCGGTAAGCCGTTCCTTGTCACCCATCTTCGAACATATTCAGATGATGAAGGATGACCAGAACCGATGGGCTATGTACCTCAAGCCACAGAACGAAGATGGTTTCAGCATCTATCCAGAGAAGACCGACTTAAATCAATTCTTCGCTACCATTAAGCAAAACCAGATTGAAGAAAGCCAACAACTCAGACAGGAACTGGCCATGAAGTATTATGTAAAGGCTCAGAATAAACCAGACTTGAAGTTTGACCTCTTTGACAATGGTGTCAGCAAAGAAGATACCGATAAGATTGCGCATGTGAGCATCTTCCGAACCCGTGATGATAAATTGCTTTGTTTGCCGACTATTGAAGGAACCGAAAAGTTGAAGCCTCGTGAGATTACCCAACAGCAATGGCAACGTATGTGGATAGCCCAGGATATGGCCTTGTACAAAAATCAGTTGGCTGCCAAGCTCTTTGCAGATGTGCTTCACCCTGAACTAAAACAAGAGAATGCCGTCAGGGAACAAGAAGAAACCAAAATAATTTCAATCCCTAACTTCAAGCAATACATAGAACTCAAAGCCAAGCATCCTGATGCTGTGTTGCTATTCAGAGTTGGAGATACCTATCAGAGTTATGCCGAAGATGCCAAACTTATTTCCAAGGTTCTAGACTTGCCAAGACTAAAAGGCGAAGATTCTAAAAATCAAAAGCAGATAGATGTAACCTCATTCCGCTATGGTCAGCTGGATACATATCTACCAAAGTTGATTCGGGATGGAAATAGAGTAGCTATCTGTGATATGTTGAAGTCTCCGAAACAATCCGTGCAGGAAGATCCAAAACAAGAAATAAAGCAGGAGGCCAAGCCTGAAGAGAAAGAGGAAATGCGTATAGGCTGTCACATGTAAATGGAATAATCATGAGTAGAAATCAACAATACGTAGAACAATATAAGGAATATGCCATGGAGCAAATGCGTCGCTATGGCATACCCGCTTCCGTAACACTAGCCCAGGGAATCTTGGAGAGTAGTAATGGACAAAGTCAGTTGGCTCGAAATGAAAACAACCATTTTGGCATCAAAGCTACTTCTTCCTGGATTGCCAATGGAGGAAAATACGGACTGTACACAGATGACAAACCAAATGAGAAATTTTGTAGTTATGCCAGTGTGGGTGATTCGTATGAACACCACAGTCAATTTTTGAGAAACAACAAACGCTATTCAGCCTGTTTCAGTCTTTCTCCTGACAACTACAAAGGATGGGCACAGGGGCTAGATAAAGCAGGATATGCTACGGCTGGAACGTATGCTCCGAACCTGATTAATATCATTGAACGTAACAACCTTGCAAAGTACGACCGCATGGTTATGGAGGAGATGAAAGCCCAAGGAAAGCAGATTGGTGTGGAACAAAACCCACGAACTACAGATAGTAATATAGCTAATACTAACGGTAGTAATAATTCATTATCAATGAATACTACTGATAGTAATTACTCCTTTCCTCTAAAACGTAATGAATTCATATTGGTTACTTCACCGTTCGGAATGCGTAGTGATCCTACAGATTCTTCCAAGCAACAGATGCACAAAGGTATTGATATCCGAACCAAGCAGGACGATATATTGGCAACAGAAGATAAGGGAAAAGTAGTGGCTGTAAATCAAAATGCCAACACTGCAGGAGGTAAATCGGTAACGGTGGAATATCAGCGTGAGAATGGTGATAAAGTTCAGCTCAGCTACCTACACTTGAGTAGTGTTGACGTAAAAGCCGGTGATGAAGTGAACGCAGGACAGAAGTTAGGTGTAACTGGTAATACAGGTACACGCACCACTGGGGAACATCTTCATTTGAGTGTGAAACAAATCGCAGCCGATGGAACGACAAGAGATTTAGATCCGGCTGCATACTTGGCTGAGATTGCCGAAAAGGGAAACATTCAATTGAAAGCCTTATCCAATGGCGAAGACCTGTTGGCAAAATACAAAACCAATAACGCTTCTGAGATAGACACTACTCTATCACCCGATGATTGGATGAAGAAAATCCTATCGTCAGAAGATTCGGGTGAACATATGGGTATGGGTGATCCAATTGTAGAAATGGCTATGACCTTGTTTACCTCGCTTATGGCATTGGCGGTACAGATAGATAACAAATCTGAGAGTGAGAAGATGCAGGCTGCCACAGATGCGGCACTTAATAAACGTATCGACTTATCCTCCTTATTGCCTGGCATGAAAGATAGTGCTTTGGTTCTGAAAGAAGATGGTAAAACCGTCTTGGAAATCAATAATGGCAAACAGCAGTTCATACATGAATTGACACCTAACGAACTGAATAGGCTGTCTCAGGTGCTGAATAATACCGAGCTGAGTGATGATGTAAAACGACAAAGACTGTCAGGTATCGTAAACTCTATAGTGGTAGCTGGTCAAGTATCACAAAACTATGAGCAGCAACAGAATCAAACGGAAAACCAAAACGAAGTAATTCGAAGATAACACAAACACTATGACACATAAAACTAGAAAGTTAGCAAGTATTTCGGCATTAGCTACTGCCGTTTTCCTTTGGGACTTTGGAGTCTATCTGCTCTTTAATGAGTTCGTGGCTAAGCTATTCTTAGTCATCATCCTCATATCAGGAGCATGGACATACTACGAACTAAGAAGAGCAATAGAAATGCCACCTGATTATAACCCAGGTGAGGAAAATCAAAAACAACATACAAACAACAATAAAATAGACAAACTATGATTAAAGCAGAAGCAACAGTAAACGGTATCATCAGTCGCTCAGCGATGATGAAGACAGGCAAAGATGGTAAACCCTTCACAGCCATGACAGTGAAAGTAGATGTGACAGACCGTAATGGTAGTGGTATCTCAGTAGAAATTAGTGTAGGTAAAGACGGCTATGACACAAACGAAGCAGCCAAGTTGACCATCGGTCAGCGTGTTGAAATTGTGGGCACGATGAATTTCAAGAAACGCACAGAACACTTGTACGTAAATCTCAGTGCCAAACAGATTACATTGAATCCAGCCTCACAGACCGATTCGGTAACTGGCGATTTGGAGTTCAAGGGAACTCTAGGCAAGCAGATTGAACGTAAGACCGATAAGAATGGTGGAAACTATCAAATTTTCTCAGGTTTCAGTACTGAAAAGGTAGCAGAAACTTTCGAGTTTACATGGGTGCGTTTTGTCCGATTCTCGAATGATGAGTGCAAAGCTCTTGTTCCCAGTGGCAAGGTGGAAATTAAGGGAGAATTGGAACTGGGCTGTTACCAAGAGAAGCTCAACCTCTCTTGCCGTGTGAATGAAATCTCGGAATGGGTGAAGCAGCCCTTTCCTAATACGAACCAAAACGCATAACTATGGTCGGAAAGAAATTCTATAATAGCGATGGTCCAAGTGCTGAAGACAGAGCCTTGGAACGATTCGCCGATATGCTCATTGAGAAGATGGAGACACTGCAAGGTGACTGGAAGAAACCTTGGTTCACTGAAGGTTCAATGAAATGGCCGAAGAATATGAATGGGCGTGAATATAATGGTATGAATGCCCTGATGCTAATGCTTCAATGTGAGAAGAATGGCTATAAAATCCCTGTGTTCTGCACTTTCGACCGTGTAGCTGCCCTCAATTTCGATAAAGATAAACAAGGAGCTCGCAAGCCAATGGTAGATGAGAATGGTGAAAAACTGCCATTGGTCTCTATCAATAAAGGTGAGAAAAGTTTCCCCGTGTTCATTACGACCTTTACCTGCATCGATAAGGATAGCCATGAGAAGATTAAGTACGATGATTACAAGCAGATGTCCAATGAGGAAAAGAAAAACATAGCCGTCTATCCTAGGATGCAAGTTTATAATGTATTCAATCTCGACCAAACCAATCTAAAAGAGGCTCGTCCAGAGCTTTATGCAAAGTTTGAAGAAGTCAATAAAATCAATGCTGGAGAGAAAAAAGGAGATGGTAAGATGATTGATTTCCCTGCTGTTGATGCCATGATAGAAAAGAATGGATGGGTATGTCCAATCTATCCGAAGCATCAGGATAATGCTTATTTTAGTATTAGCAAGGATGAGATAGTAGTACCAGAAAAGTCACAATTTATCAACGGTGAAAGTTTCTACAGTAACCTTCTCCATGAAATGACCCATAGCACTGGTACGGAAGAAAGATTGAACAGATTCAAGCAAGGAAATGGATTCGGATCTGCCGAATATTCTCGCGAGGAGTTAGTTGCTGAACTTAGTGCCGCCTTGATTGCCAGTCGTTATGGTATGGAGAAAAACGTAAAAGAAGACTCTTGTGCATACCTCAAATCTTGGTTAGGAAGCCTGAAAGAATCTCCAGAGTTTCTCAAAACTACTCTATTGGATGTGAAACGAGCATCCTCCATGATTACACAACGCATTGATGCCATCAATGAACGTATAGGACAAGGTTTGGATCCTATTCCACCCAAAGAGGAAGTTAAGGATGAAAACAAGGAATCTGTTGCTAAAGAGCCTGTCTTCTACTCTAGCATTCAATATCTTCAAATGTCTGATGATACGAATCGTTTGGACAAAATGGATGCCAGCGTTATTCTAAAAGAAGCAAGGGAATACGACAATGGCGATAGCATTGATATGGATAAAACCTATGCCAAAGCCGTTAAATATCCAGGAGATACTGTTATTGCTGAAGATAACCATTATGCGGTTGTCAATAATAACCAGGTAGGTGGTACTTATGATATTATGCGTAAAGTATCTGAAAAGGAAGTACGAGATGCTATCAATCGTTATGGTTTGCCCAGTGATGCTACCGAAGATGTAAAGAACATCGCCAAAGCTATGGTGGCAGAAGAATTCAGCAAAATGGCAACCAATCGTATGCCCATCTTTGAAATGAATAATGGCAGTGTCCTCTATGTTCAATACAATCAAGAAAAGGATACGATGGATGTTGGAACAGCTACCAACGTAGGAATGTCGGTACTTCATCAATTCCCATACGACCATGATTTCAGCTTGGATGCTAATCTTGAAGGAGTAAATGAAAAGCTAACGGAGATGACGGTATATCAAGCAGAAATCGATAGTGAACAAGAAACTGAGAATGTAGCTGAAGAGCAACATTACCATCGAGGTAGATAATCCATAACTAAACACATGACGGCAAGATTGAGTAGAATTAGTCTTGCCGTCTTTATTATAAACACATGACAAACAAAACTAAGCAATACATAACCCTATTATTTCTATTCATAATTGGCTTTACGCCGATAAAAGCTCAGAGCCTACGTCAATCACATTCCTCATCCATTTATGCCTTGTCTGATTTCGATAAGGCTGTTGCTTGCATAAAATTCTACGAGGGACTTCATACCAAGAAAGATTATCCATATATAGGCTACGGGCACTGCATACAACCAGGAGAGAAACTTAACTGGTCTCTTACAAAGAAACAAGCTGATGCTTTATTGCGTTCAGATCTAAAAAAACTTTGTGCTATATTTCGAGGATATGGTGTGGATTCCTTGCTTCTGGCCACATTATCTTATAATGTAGGTTATGGCCGCATCTTGGGTAATGGAAAGTATCCTAAAAGTAAATTGCTTCGAAAGATAGAAGCTGGCGACCGCAAGTTTCACAAAGAATACTTGGAATTCTGCAAGTACAAAGGAAAAAGAATAGCCTCAATCCAGCGAAGACGATACACTGAACTGAGGCTATTATATAGCAAGTAATACCACAGTAATTGCAAAATGAAGCCCCAATCCGATAGCATTCGAACTGAGGCTATATAGCATTTTGAATATGGATTTCTTACTTGCTGACAATCTTCTTTCTCTTAAAGGTATAACATAAGTAACTGGTATAAGCGTTTCCAGAAGATAGATTTGAAGCTATTAGTGGAGCGACAGCAACGAGTTCCCAACCTTGTTGCCCATATTTATCCAGCGTCTTATCATGGTTTTCGAAATGAACCTCACCTTGTTTTGCAAACTTATGGGAGTTTCTAATGTATATCGATTTATATTCCCACTGTTCTGTGGCAACATAAGTTGAATCACTGTTGCTCTGTGTCTGAGCGAAAGAGGATGCCGAGCAAAGAGCCAGCATAAGGACGAATAGGAACTTCTTCATCTGTCTGATATTTAGTTATTTACCATACACAAAGATACGAATTTTCCGGCGCATAACCAAAAAAATAGGAGCTAATTACCTGAACAACAACGCATATAATACATTTCTTTCAAACCTATTGTTGCCTACATCTATTTGACAAAATAGGCCGACCTTCACAGGTCAGCCTACTATCCCCAAATTAAATAACAAAAAGCATTATTTTGGTTCAAAGAACAATTCTATCCTTGTGAACCGATTGCCATCGTTGGGAGAAAGTTCGCTAACCCCACCCATGGATACTTTGGCAATATATTTTTCGTTCAGACCACGCGCTACCAACTGTTCACAGATATATCGAGCACGATTACGGCTCAACTCACTGTTGCGCTCTTTACTGCCAGTAGCACTATCTGCTGCACCCGTCACACGGATACGAAGGTCATATTTTTTGGCCACACGAGCAATCTCATCGAGATTGATCAGCTGTCTATGGTCACTCAACTGGTGTGTATCAATCTTGAAAAAGAAGTAAACAGGAGCACCTATGCAAGAACGGTTATTGCTCATATCGAGCAGATAAGCATTCCAAGCCTGCTCATCGGAGGGTGATGTATGTGCGCTATCACCTGCCAACATCATTGCCATCATCGACTGCCTAGTAGATTCACTTAGGGAATCACCTGGAAATCCGTCCTTACCGGTATTCATATTCCACTTACCTTTTCTCAATCGCTCCATCAACGAATTGAGTCCACTGTAGTCATTCTTAGGATAGAGTGAAACCGTCTGTGAGGCTTCCTCGTCCGAAGAAAGGCTTTCCAGCTTGTCGCCATATTTTTTCAATAACCCTTCTATCTCCAGAATCTTGCGCATCTCTGCGAGAGCTCTTGAGTCTGATTTGTGTCGAGCGTCCAACAGTCTGTTTTTGTTTGCCATCGATAACGAATATCCCAGCAACCAATCATTCTGCTGAATGTAGGGTTTGGCATCCACCACTTTTTTCCATCCACTCTTACCAAGGGTTACAGACAAACCTGCGGTCAGGCTCACCAGATTGTCACCAAATTCACGGGAAGCACCACAGCCATCAAAGTCCTTAAATGTAGTAGTACCGTTCACCTCCATTGTGAGATGCAATCTGTGAGAAAGACGATATCGTCCCACCACACCATAAGAGAATGCAAAAGGACAGTTCCCACTGTCCTCGTTGTGGATCAACCCCAAACCTGCATAGGGAACAATGTCCCAGCGTGGCTCATCACGAGCCTTATTAAAATACGAAGCCACATTCACCAGCAGGTCAGCGTGCATCAGCTTGTAGCGAGTGTCCTGTAACTCCGAGTTTTTCAACTCAAAGCCACGGAACGATACCCGTGTACCGATAGCTGGCGTAAACCATTTGCCCACCTGCAGGTGAAGCGTAGGCTTGATGCGACCAAATAAATCCTCACAACCGAGTGGTGTACCGGCAAATGCAGAAGCACCGCCACCGATTCCAATGAACCAGTTGTCCTTCCAACCCGACGAGAGTGTTACGTTTCTCAGATACGTCGGTTCCAATGACCGAAGCATCGTCTCACTGATGGAAGTCTGCTGACTCACCAGAGAATCCTCCACGAGAGGTTTCTCATCAGCTGCCTGTGCAGTGAGAGCCAAGCAGACAGCCGATAGTACTAAAAATTTCTTCAACATGCGATTCTATTTTGTGTTCATGTTATGTTCTGTTTGAAAGAATGGACATCAAGCCTGACGTAGAGGAACTGGTGAAACAAAACGCCACCATGTCTGAAAAAAGAAAAGGAATATGGTGTAAAAAAAACACCAGTCAACCTCTGCTTCTGACCATCCGTCCATTCTTAAAAATTATCTCTTCATTCGTTTGCCTCCTGATGGTTTCATCATACGATGAGCCTGCATCATGCAACGATAAGCCCATGACCGGTCATCTTCATCTTCTTTGCGGCCCCATGGCAAATCACTACCACCGCCACCGCCTCCATGACCTTTGGCGAAGTTGGTTGCATTGTCCAGCATACCTGTATAGAGATATAAGGCACAAGTCATTATCTCTTCGCCATTAGCAGCCATATCTGCCAGCAATGTATTGTTGAATGCTTCCATGTCACGAAAGGTCATCTGTGGCAATACCGAACGGAAGTCAGAAAGCACAGAATCCGCAAACGCATCCTTCAATCGGAAACGAATCTGGTTTTCCATTTCACCGGCAGCTGCATAAACCTGACGGCGTAGCTCATCCCGGTTGGTTTTGAGTTGTTCTACATCGGACAAAACCTTGTCTCGTTGCTGAACAGCATCGTCCAACTTCGCTTTCTTGTCTGCCAGTCCATCGATGACTGATTGAAGCTGTACATCCAGTTTGCGAATCTGTTCACGAATAGCATCTGCATTTCCTCGTCCTTGAGCAAGTTCATCAGCAAGACGCTTCTGTTCAGCTTCGATGGAAGCCTTCTTCTCTTCCAGATTCTGTACCATCGTAGTAAGACCCTTGACACGGCGTTCAGCCATGACAATCTCCTGGTTAAGCAAACGAAGACGGTCTGTGTTTACAGCTAGTTCTTTTTCCAAAGCCGTACATTGACTGCTGAGCGAACGTCTGTACTCTTCGGTAGAACGATGGCGAGCACCTGTAAGCACGATATTGTCACCACGGTCAAGTCCCCACTTGGCATTCACTTTAGCCAATGCATCATGAATGGCGGTCGTGCGAGCCTTGAACTCATATTTATCCTTGCCGGCAAATAACTTCTTGAAAGCAAACTTCTGGTTCTTGTCTATTGGCAGAAGCGTAAGATGACAATGTGGATTTTGCTCATCGAGATGCACATAAAAGGCCACGATGTTTTCCTCACCCCATCTGTCGGCAGCAAAGCGATACATATCAGATGCCCATTGCTCAATATCCTTGCAGCGAGTGATACCACTGTTGTCCGCACCACGCTCAAAGTTCACCTTCTGATCACCGAAAGCCAGCTCACGCATACGCTCACGACCACCACCCATAATCACATTCACCACCGTTCGGTAGTATGGCTCTTTCATCCCTTCATTCGAGTCTTTGATGCCACGAGCTTTTAGGTTCATGGCCATCAATTCAGGAATAGAGTGGCTCTTGTCAATAGGCTGAACCTTGCCACCACGCACCACTTCAAAGTTGAGCGCAGAACGTGTGCGGTCATAGTTCCCGGAGTGTGTGGCAGACTGCCATCCTTTCTCCGTCCAACGACGCTGATGTTCGTTGCTCTGAGCCACCGTAAAGCCCTTTCCCGGTCTAAAATCAAATACCTGTTTTGCCATTATCTTCTATTGTTATATCTATCTCACAGCTTGCTGTCTTGCTGGTCAGCCTCCCATCGTGGCTTGCCACCATGGGGTATTAGGCTACCAACTCTAATACATTCCTGAACAATCGGGCGAGCCCGACCAGCCTGACCTGGGGTCTATCGTAAACGCCCTTGTTAAGCGGTATGCCACCTAAACTAAGGGAAAATGATGTGACCCGTCATCCTGTATCAACAACGCCCCTGTGAGCGTGACTATGCGTTTATTTGTTACTCATTTTCATCCTTTAGAAATTCTGTGCCGAAACGAATGAAGTACGACTCGACCTTGTCCGCTGTCGTGCGCATCGTCTCATTGCCATAAATCGTCAAGCTGAGCGTGTTGTCCTTCGGCATACGACCAAGGTATTCCTGCCAACGCTTACGGTCTGCGCCACAGAGATTGTAGTAGGCTCTAAACAGCGCATGTTCCACCTTGGGAGTGTATGCCCATTCTCTGATGGTTTCGCTCATTTCAGAGAAGATTTCCTCATAGAGCTCACGACAAACCTTGCGCTGCGATTTTTCCAGCTCAGAGATAGGTTCATCATTCAGTGCAGCGTCCTCATTACCAGTAGCCAAACTACCAGTATCGCCACTTTCAGCATCTGCCGGAAATAAGCCAGTCTCTTTAGGCGTTGAGTGACCTTTTGCATTCTTCTTATCCGATTGTTTCAGCAGTTCAATCGTAGCTTCCTCTTTAACCAATTCCTCCTGAAGCCATCGAAACTTCAATGCCTCGAAAGTAATGGTCATTGTTTTGTAAGAATCAGCCCTTGCCAACTGACCGATAGCGGATAATTCACTCAGAAAGTCACGGACAGTAGCCCGTTGCCAAGCCCAGTCACCAGCCAGTTCTGTTACCGTGGTGTCAAATTCACCCAGTAGCTCAGCTGATGCTGCCTTGGGCAATACCGAGAATGGCTTCTTGACCATGGCTCTACTCAGTAAGTCGAAATACGCCTCCAGTCGAGTAAAGCGTCCCTTGGGCTTTTGCTTGAGGAATTCAATCAAGCGTGGAGTGATCACGACATGACTGACCTCGTAAGATAAGTTGTTGTTCATCTTCAATTGTTTTGGATGTTAATACTACTTGTTTGCGCTGACCCAAGGGAACCGGGAAGTCATGGTCAACTTGTTTTAATTCAAATGTTGTTTATATAAAGTTTTGTGTTGCTCAATAATAGTTGGCGACAAGCTGCCCCGGTATGGAAGTAAGAGAAAAAATCTCATCAAGACTTTCCACCATGTTTCTAATTCCACGAGAGGGATAGAAGATGGAAGCTACCAGTAAAATACCGAGTGCTACAGCCATAGAAAAGCAGTGAGGAATAAAGAGCCCAACCAATACCAGTGAACATACTGACACCATCACCTTACGTTTCTTGATAGCGTAGAACACCAACTCAGCCATGGAAAAGCGAATCAGCAGAGCCGTGATGATTAACGGTATAAAAGTATCGATGGCTGATATGTGCGTCTGAATCTGTATGAACTGAAACAGGATAAGCAGAAGCATGACCAACTGCACATATAATCTCCTGGCAACATCATGAAAACTCATACGCCTATAAAAGGCATTCATCCACCTGCCATCCTTCTTGTAACAACGTAAAGCTGCCACGAGAATAAGGATAGGGAAAATCAATAGTAAGCTATTCCAAATCATCTTTTAATGGTTGTTTATTGGTTCTTAAATTTTTATCATATACTTCTAACTCCAGCTGAACGTAGCCCCACGATGCTTCCAGAACGATCGCTTCTACATCCTCGGGAGTTGGTTCCAGACATCTAATACGACGGGCAAAACCTGTGTCAGCATTACTCAACTTTCGGATAGCACGATCCATTTCATATTCAGAAATGCCTATAACCTGTCCACGAACCTTGTTTCCTCTCGGCCACTTTACAATCAGATTGAATACCGGATTGGCATACCTTTTTAAAAGTCCACCTGATACAAACAGGAACCAATCATCCCGATAAATACCCTGAACTGTAATCCATGTACGGTAACGGTCAATCAGGACAGCCATCTTCTTCCAAAGTACTCTGTTCATATCAAAAGAAATCACCCATGACACTGGCCTCAGACTTCTCATAGAGATACTTGCCAATCGTCCGTTTGTTATGCAACTCCTTCAAAATCTCACCATACATATCGTCCAAAGAATCATAGATGGTCACATACACCTGCTCACAAAGACCATCCACATTGGTGGCAGCATTGATCTTGAACATGTGACCATACTTCGGATTGGAATAAGCACAACAGCTCAATCCAAACTTCATATCTTCTAACGCTCTGTGATAGTACAACAGAATGAATTCCATCTGGTCTTCCAGATAGTTGAGCATATCCTCAAACTCTATGGGACGAGGAAGCTCATACATCAGAATACCTTCATCCTCATGAATCTCCACGTCCTGTAGATTACTCATGGCAAATACTTCCGGCACCATCAATGGCGCAGAGATCTTGAACAATTCAATTCCATCTTCTATCAACATATTATATCTATGCATTAGTATGATAATTATTACTCTGTCATTCCGAATAATTGACATAATTGAACTTCTGAACAATTTTCTGATGAATAACATCGCTTCATCGGTCTGAATTTGCCATTAAAGTCTGTTCATGTCTCAAAGAACAACGCTGCAAAGTTAAGTGCAAAATTCCATCAAAACCAACTCTAACAAATTGTTATAGAGCTATTTAACCTTCATACTCAAAAGTATGAAAACGCTTTTTTGAGTCGTAACTTGCTGATAATTATCGAGTACGATAAAAGGATATTTGCAGATGTTATCCAAACCATTTTCAGCCCAATCGCAAAAAAAAGCCGTTTAAGCGAAAATAGGACACGTACAAAAGCAACTAATCCGTTTGGAAATGCCACCCGAAGCTGATTTATCTGTCGGCAGAACCATAAAAACGAGGTAAAAATCGCTGAATTAAGCATCTTTAGTGCCAAGTATGATTTTCAACGAGAAATATCCAGTAAATTTGCAAGCAATAAATAATACTCTGCGTATGGCACGAATAGGATACCTGTGGAATACTCCACACTATAAGTTTTTAGAAGAAGACAAACAGTGGATGTTGAACAATGGTTGTGAACAGATCATTGAAGAACAGAACATCCATGAGAAGCTTCGTCCTGAATGGCAACGACTCATCGAAGCATTGACCACCAGTGACGAATTGGTCGTTGGTAAATTCAGCAATGCCGTGAGAGGAGCCAGAGAACTATCCATTCTCCTGGAGTTTTGCCGCAAGAACATGGTACGAGTGATATCCATCCGTGACAGGATAGATTCAACAGGAGAAATGTTCAAAGACACCCGTTCCTCGGATATCCTTAATATGATGGCTACCTTACCACAAGAAGCCTTAGCAATGCGTAGAGCCAACAGCAGTACAAGCAAGCTGAAAAAGCCAATCAAAGCACACACTTCAGCAACCTTGCTTAAACTGGAACGCAACAAGATGGTGGTCAACATGTACAAGAGTGGCCATACCATTGACGACATCTGGCAACGAAGCGGATTCAAAAGTAGAAGCTCCCTGTTCCGCATCTTAAACGAAGCAGGTGTAGATTTGAACAGAGGTCATACAAAAGATCCGGTTGAAGAAACGTAATCATTCAAATGAAGAAGACGACAATGAAAAAGATTAAGATTACAGTAATTAGAAAGGTGAATCATACAGACCTGTCGGCGCGATACGAGAACCCAATTGAACATACCTGCGATATGCAGGAAGGACAAACTTTTATCTCCATTGATGCCCAGAAGCCAGAGGGTCTTTGTGAGAGTGCTTGGCAGTCCATGCATTCTTTCGTGATGACGTTGGCACATGGTGGTGAAAACTTCTACGATGGTTGGATGAAGAACCCAAAATCAGCCATGATATCCTGCAATGATGGCTTTCGTCCTGTTAGTTTTTACATAGAAACGATAGAAGAATGAGTACAATAGAAAAGATAATCATAGGCTATGTGATAGTCATCAACGTCATTACCTTGATGATGTATGGCATCGACAAATGGAAAGCCAAACACAGCAAATGGCGCATTCCCGAAGCCACACTGCTCATCATGGCAGCTGTGGGAGGAAGCATCGGTGCATGGATGGGTATCAAACTCTTCCATCATAAGACCTTGCATAAGAAGTTCAAATATGGAGTGCCGGGTATATTCCTCATTCAACTAGGAATAATTCTGTTCATTTACCTCAAAACAAACAACCTTGTATGACCTCCAAAGAATCAGCACTACTTGCTCAGATGCAAGACCTTGGCTATAGTCAAGGCATGATAGTAACAGCTATGCGTCTTCTTAGTCAGTCAAAGGCTGCTCAAGACGATGCACTACTCTATCTTTATGATGAGCAATCATCAGAAAGTCAGTTTATCGACTATGTTGCAACATTATGTGCGGGAACAAACCAGATTGAATTACCATAAAATAGTAGCAATATGAAATTTGGAATGAGAACCCCGTCGCTGAAGAAAAGTATCAGCGCACGTACAACAGGCCGACTGAATAGAGCCGTCAAGAAAGCTCTTATCCCAGGATATGGAAGAAAGGGAATGGGAATATTACATCCAAAGAAAGCAATATATAACCAGATTTACAGAAGAACCACTTTCAGTATTTTCGATTTGGCAAAAGCTGCTTCGGGTAGTAAAAGAGGAACAGCTAGCAATAGCGGATACTGCTTGACTATTCTCTTTTGGATAGTTATAACTTTCACTATCGTTATTTTACAATAAAGACTAAGACAAATAAAGATATTTAGATTATGTATAAGATACAAGACCTTGCGCTTGCCATGATTCACTATGACAAGGGTGATCCCAAGCGCATACAGCATACAACAAAAGTTCATGCCTATGCCAAGCTCATTGGTTTAAAGGAAGGACTCGACGAAGAGACGCAGTTCATCCTCGAAAGTGCTGCCCTGGTGCACGATATAGGAATTCGCGCAAGTGAACAAAAGTATGGTCATCAGAACGGAAAACTCCAAGAGCAAGAAGGTCCTGCTGTGGCTCGTGACCTTCTGACGAGACTTGGCGGCTATACCGAAGAGCAGATAGAACGCATCTGTTGGCTCGTAGCACATCATCACACCTATCATGTATGCGATGACCTGGATTACCAGATTCTCATAGAGGCTGACTTCCTTGTCAACCTGTACGAGGATTCAGAGTCAAAGGAAGCTGTACTTGCCGTTCGTAAGAACATCATCAAGACGGCAGCTTGTACCGAGATACTTAACACAATGTTCGGGTTAGAATAAGAAGAAAAAATGATAAAGAATCTGATATTTGACTTTGGAAAGGTGCTCGTGGATTACGACTTCGAGGCATTCTTTCGTAAATATATTCCCGATGCAGAAAGGTGTCGGGCTTTTACACCTGTACTCTACAACGAAGAGGTACAGCAACGACTTGACCGTGAGGAAAAACCATTTGAAGCAATCGTTGAAGATATCATCAGCAAGAATAAAGATTTTGAGCCGGAGATACGCATCTTCAATGAGCATTACCCGGAGATTGTGACGAATGAAGTTGAAGGAATGTACGAACTGCTCACCCAACTAAAAGCTGAGGGCTATCAGCTCTATGGGTTGACGAACTGGTGCAGCAAGGTATATCTCACCATCGCTCAGTTCGGCATCTTCAAGCTGCTCGATGGCTATGTTGTCTCTTCTGATGAAAAAGTGATAAAGCCTGAAGCAGAAATATACCAACGTCTCTTCAATAAGTTCAACCTGAAGCCTGAGGAGTGCATCTTCGTTGATGATCGTGCAGAGAATATCAAAGGGGGCCGACGAGTGGGTATGGATGGTATTGTATTCACAGATGCCAAGCAATACGAAAGAGAGCTGAGGGAAAAACTTGAAGCAGACCATGATGTCATCATCGAAACCGAACGATTATTGATGCGTAGATGGAGATGCACCGATGCAGAGATACTTTACAAATATGCTTCTGATCCAGATGTTGGACCTCGTGCAGGATGGCCATCCCATACGAGCATTGACGACAGTTTGAGGGTCATTCAGGATGTTTTCATGAACGATTATACCTGGGCCGTTATTCTGAAAGAGACAAAGGAGCCAATAGGCTGCATGGGTTACAATCCTCATGGCAAAAGCAATATCGAGATTAGTGAGAATGATGCAGAGATTGGCTATTGGGTGGGCAAACCACATTGGAACAAGGGATATTGTACAGAGGGTCTTCAAGCCATGATCAAGTATTGCTATGCGACAAAAAACTTCCAGACTCTTTGGGCGGATTTCTTCGTTGATAATCCAGCTTCCGGCAGAGTCATGGAGAAATGTGGATTCATTGATACGGGCAAGGAAAACTACTGTAGCAACCTTTACCATGGTAATGATCGACCTGTCCACATTATGAAGTTAGATAGGAAACAATAGAGCGTTCATTACTATCTAATTTTGGAGGCTTCCCTGTTATTCACCATACGGAGTCTTCTCTTCGGCGACCATGCCCAGAGGGGACTCTTTTCCTATCTCATAACCTAATCCATCTTTCTCCGAAGAAATCACTTTATCCTCTTTTGCTACAGCCAATAAAGGATTGAGTCGTTCCTTGAGTTTGGTGTTGCGTTTCAGAACGGTCATGTTGTGAATGGCATAAGCCAACGCCTTGGTGGAACCTATCAGCACACAGATTTTCTTGGCTCTGGTGATGCCTGTATAAATAAGGTTGCGTTGCAGCATCACATAATGATTCATCAGCACGGGCATCACTACAATAGGATATTCTGAGCCTTGCGATTTATGAATGGTGGTCGCATAAGCCAGCGTCAACTCATCAAGCTCGCTCACCTCATACTCTACCGGCGTTCCGTCAAAATCCACCATCAAGGTGCGTTCTTCCATATCTACCGCCTGAATATACCCCAAGTCGCCATTGAACACATTCTTATCGTAATTATTGCGTATCTGCATCACACGATCACCTTGACGGAAAGAATAACCGCCACGGTTCAAGCCTATCTTGCTTGGATTGATAGTCTCTTGCAACACAATATTCAAATTCGATGCACCCACCACACCCCGTTGCATGGGAGTCAGCACCTGTATCTTGTTAGTCGGCATACTGTAAGCCTTCGGCAGACGGCTTTTTACCAACTGTACAATGTTGGTAGCTACCTGTTCTGCATCATCATTCTTGATAAAGAAGAAATCGGTATCCTTGCCATTGCTCAAATCGGGAAATGCTCCACGATTGATGGCATGGGCACTCATCACAATCCTACTCGATTGGGCTTGACGGAAGATGCGTGTCAAACGTATCACGGGTATCTTTTGTGAATCAATAATATCACGAAGCACATTGCCTGCACCCACACTGGGCAACTGGTCAATATCGCCCACAAACACCAAACGCATACCCAGTGGAATTGCCTTCATAAGGTTGTTCATCAGAATGATGTCTATCATCGAACATTCATCCACTATCAACGCATCACCTTCCAAAGGGTTCTCATCATTGCGCTTGTAACCATCGGCAGGATTGAACTCCAGTAACCGATGAATGGTCTTGGCTTCCATACCTGTAGCCTCACTCATTCGCTTGGCAGCACGACCTGTTGGAGCGGCCAATAGAATCTGTAAGCCAGCAGTTTTCAAAGCCGCAATGATACCTTGTGTGGTGGTTGTTTTGCCTGTACCAGGGCCACCCGTGAGCACCATCACTTTACTATCTACCGCTTGACGAATCGCTGCAATCTGCACTTCATCATATTCTATACCGGTTTCTTTTTCAATGGCTTTCAAGTCAAACTTAGGATGCTTGCCATTATCCGATGCATTCATCAGGGTCAAAAGACGTTTGGCTGTACCACATTCCGAGTGATAAAAAGGAGGGAGATAAATAGCCTCTTGCTCCATCATCAACTTCTCCTCCCGAATCATATCAGCCATGGCCTGACGAATATTCTCTTCATCAGCTTCGAGCAAGGTAATGGCAGCCTTGACCAACTGTTCTTCCTCGGCATACACATGACCCTCGTTGCTGAGTTGGTTGAGCGTATAAAGCAGTCCACTACAACAACGGCGAAGATCGTTCTTTTCGTAACCCATCTTATTCGCAATGCCATCAGCCGTCTTAAAACCGATGCCCCAAATATCATCTGCCAATCGATAAGGATTGCCTTTTACTTTCTCAATGCTTTCCTTGCCATACTGACGATAAATCTTGGCAGCATAAGCCGTGCTCACCCCATAGCCTTGCAGGAAAAGCATCACATTCTTAATGTCCTTCTGCTTCTCCCAGCTTTCACGAATCTTCTCCACACGAACTTTGCCGATACCGGCCACCTCATGCAGTCGCTCGATATCCGTTTCAATCACATCGATAGTCTCCAATCCGAATTTTGAAACAATCAGTTTGGCAAATTTAGGGCCAATGCCTTTCACCAATCCGCTACCCAAGTATTTCTCAATACCATAGATGGTAGCCGGCATCACCTCTTCCCAGGATTGCACAACAAATTGACTACCGTATTTCTTATCCACTTTCCAATCGCCATCGCACAGCAACACACTCCCCACAGGCACATCCAGCAGACTGCCCACAAGGGTAACAAGGTCTTTGTAACCCTTTACATTGACCTTCATAATCGAATAGCCGTTCTCGGCATTCTGATAAGTAATGTGTTCTACTACACAACGGATTTTTAGCATAAGCAGATGGTTAGAGGATTATCGTTCGTGTTTTTCCAAATACTCTTCCATGGCTTCGTTGACAATGTCTTTCAGAGACTTGTTCAGATCGATGGCAAGATACTTCATACGTTTATGAATGCTCTTGTTGATGATAAAGTTACAATGTACTGCAGATTCCTTTTCAGGTGCAGCTACCACTTTAGAAGAGGAGGTTGCTTTCTCTTCCTTTGCAGAAGTGGTGGATGAAATCAATCCATTCAATCCACCCTTCATGCTGTCTTTTAATAAATCACCTTTACTCATGATTCAAATTATTTTAGTTTAAGCACTTCCTTAGCCAACTCCATATAGTCTTTGGCTCCGTTGCTATTCTTGTTATACTCATAGATATTCTGTCCCTTGATAGGAGCTTCAGCCAAAGCCACGTTGTCACGAATGAATGTCTTGAAGACCTGATCGCAGAATGAATCCTTGATAAGTTCACTCACACTCTTGTTCAACGTCTTTCTCTGATCAAACTGGGTAACGACAATGCCACCTACTTTCAAGTTTGGATTCAAACGCTCCTGCACAATCTGAATCACATTCATAATCTTAGCCATACCACGCATAGCCAAGAACTGAGCCTGCACCGGAATGATCAAGTAATCAGATGCAGTTAAAGCATTAAGCGTAAGCAAACCCAATGATGGTGGACAATCAATAAGAACATAATCAAATTTGTCAATGTTAGGAACTTTAGCTATCAAGCCTCGCAAAATCATTTCTCGTCCCGGCTCATTGATAAGCTCTGATTCAGCAGCCGATAAATCCAGGCAAGAAGGAACAAGGGTGATGCCACTCTCTGTTTCTACAAGAGGAAGTCCATATTCTCCTTTGAGTGCCCCATAAACAGTTTTCTCTTCTTCAATAGAATAGCCGAAAGATTCTGTTAGGTTTGCCTGACCATCCAAATCGATGACCATGACACGCTTTTTCTTCTGTTGGAAAGCTGCTGCAAGATTGATGGTAGTGGTGGTTTTTCCAACACCACCTTTATGGTTAAGTATGGCTATAATTTTTGTCATTATATTAAACTTTTTAAATGCGTTACAAAGATACGATGAATAATTAGTATAGACGTATAATAGTGAATATATCTATCACTATTTAAAGTTATTTAGTGCTTACTATGAGTAGTAAGTATTCATATACAATACTATAATGAATTAAAAATGAATAATTATAAAAGTATTTACTACTTTCCTACCTCCGACAGTAGATAAAGTACCTACCATCGGAGATAAAGAAAAAGTTCAATCATGAGAGATTACCGATAAGAAGTTTCTTCCATTGCTCCTGGCAAAAAGCTTCATATTCGGCAGGATTCTCACCACGTTCCACAGCTATATCTATAAGCCGTCCGAAGTCCTCAAAACAAACATCGGTTGCAAGATGGCGAATACCATCTTCATTTCTCAGAAAAATCTCGTAATAGTCCGCACCTTCATTGAGAGCCACCAACACAAAGCCGGTGAACAATCTACCTGACACATGAAACATCAAGGTTGGCATATCCTTGAAATTGGTTGCGATAAACCCCGAAACACCCCACGACATAATGGTATTGATAGGGGTTGTTCCTAATAACTGACTCTTAATGATTCCTACTATTTCCAACAAATACTCTTTGTCCATATCAGTATATTTTTAATGTGAATAATTTATTAACTATCGAAACAGATTGATTATTGGCATACTGCTTTCACTTGCCCTGCGGATGGTGTAGAAAGTACCGCCTTTGTGCTTGCCATCATAGAAAGCAATCAATCCACTAGCATGAGCCAACATATAATCATTGCGTCTCAACAGACAACCATTGCTATATTTCTCACGCAACACAATCACTTCATCGGCATTCTGCAAAGCGTATTGATAGCGTTTATGCTCATAGTCGCTGAATTTCTCACTCTGATTACGATACGGCACAACGGCAATCAACTTTATATCCGAAAACCTACGTTTCAATGCTATCACGGCAGATGCAGCCAATAAATCGAACCCCATTGCCATGCCATTGATAAAATTCCGATAACCACATTGATAGAGTTCTATGAGGGCATTATCAACTGCAACTCTTAACTCCGGTCGCTTGTTTCCATCGATGTCGCGATGTCCTGTGAATGCAACAGACTGACTCTTATTCAAAAATAATTTCTCCATACTTATGATACTTTATATGTTGTTTTACCTAAAAAGAAACCGCCTAAGACATTGGCTCCAAAAGCCTCTAACTTATTAGCGAATGTTCCAAAACTGATACCTCTTGTTATTACATCGTCAAATACTAAGCAAGACTTGTTAGCAAAGAATGGTTCGTCAAAATCCACCACTTGAACCTTGGTGATGCTCTTTTCGGTGCTATGCTCATGCACCGCCAAACGTTCGCCTTGTACACTGATATGTGGATATCCATTGATTGCACCGGAAAGTTCGCAAACCCTTTCAGAAAAAGCCTTGTAGCGGATTTCGTTCTTCTCTGCGCTTGATGCCGGCACGCAACAAAACACAATCTCACTGACCTTGTCACCAAACTGAGCCTTCAATTCATTGGCAGCCCTCTGCGCCACCACTTCAAAGCTTTTACCATCCTTGAAGTCCCAAACCAACTGACGGGCTACAATCTGCTCAGCACCAATATTCTTCTTCACCCTTACCGGATAGTATTTGAGGAAATAAACCTTCAATTTCCTAAGCTGCTTCAAAATGTTCTCATCTGTTATTGCCATATTCAAAATGAATTAGTTAAATGATTCATTTCCCTTACATTCAAGCTTTTCAACCTGACGAGGGATTATTTTTCTGCCGGCAAAGTGAGTGGCAGCAATAAGGCAAAACTGAGATAGAAAATACGCTCTATAGCTTTAGCTACAGAGGAAGATTTATAATCATCAAGCTATGGCGCGTTTTGACGTTTGACAAAGACACTCGATAACTTTGCAGAGAAATATTCCATCGCTCTGGTGAACAAGATGATAGTCTTATCAGCTATAAATAGGAAATCAAGAAGGATGTAAAAGAGGAAAGAGCGAAGCCTAGTATAAAAGCCTATAAGAGGAAACCTTACGGTTAGCAGTCCAAAGGACAATTATAAAAGTAATCTGCGTTTTGAAAGCAGAAAGCCCCAACTACCTAAGCAATCGGGGTTCTCTGTTTATGGATAAGCAAAGGGATTAGAAATCACTCAAAGAAACATATTCAATCTCGTGGATGGCAATCTTCTCATCCAACTCACAATCTTCAATCAGCTTTTCGGCTTGCTTAAAATCATAGACGACTTTACCTGTGAGTTTTTCAAGAATCTCGGCTACCTCTTCAAAGGTGGAATAATACTCCATACCTTCATCGAAATCATCCACAATGTAACGGGATGTGAGGTAACGTCCGTCTTCATCATTGCCTTGGAAAATACCGCATCCAAGCTCTTCAGCAATGAAGAATATCTGAACATCATATTTATCCATCAAGGTGAAGAAGAGTTTTCGGCAGTCGGACCAAGCCGTCTCGGTCATAAGCTGGAAAGAAGCAGTATCATTGGCTTCATCTATGTCCAGTTCCTCTTGTAACCACTCGATTGTACCTCTGCAAGGAATTACTTCCGTTTCTGGGTCAATCTCCAGAATGTCTTTGACAACGTACCCAAGCCAACTTGAATTTGGCAAAAAGGTAGTACCATCTTTCTCGTAACTGCGGTCTGTTGCAATCACTTTTTTGAACTTGTTGTAGAGATTTTGAACTTCTGTTCTTTTCCCTACTATCTGATAATCTGTTGAACACCAGTTTGGCATAGCGTAAAAAATTATTAAGTTAGACAATGGAAGGTTTAATAAAAAGCCTTCGTTTTACACTGCCACAAAAGGTGCGCTGAAAATTCTCAAGCCAAGGGTTCATCGTCGTTATTTGCCTGAAAGGATCACAAATAACCACCATGGTTCATTGGCAGGAATGTAGCGTACATACCTTTGCAGTGAAAAAACAGAAAGGCTTGATAAACCTTTATTGGAACCTAATAGCGCAATGCCTAACGGTATTCATTGGTAATCATAGAGCCCATATAGAAAAGGACATCCTCGTAAAGAATATATAACAGTCCAATTCTTTGGGTGGGCAGGAATATCCGTAATAGCCAAGCCAAACGCAAGAGAATGGTCTTTCGTAAAGCAGACTATTGAGGCAGAATAATGACGCAGTCACTATTGCCCCTATAGGCAAAGGATGAAAGACGATTCTGTTTGGCTCTTTGCAGCATAGTGTAGAAAACATGCAATAGTGGAGACTTTATGCGCAAACTATTTCAGATATTCCGGTGTGGGTGAAAGTCTATAAAAGAATAGACGCGAAGCAAGTATAACAGTATTCTTCAGAAGAAGACAAGGAGCATAAAAATGGATCCGCCGGGGCATGAATGAATCAAGCGACCCGAAAGTCGCTTGATTCTAATCTTGATATTTAGAGTCTGCCCTCGTCGGCATAGCTGTAGAAACTCTCATCGCTCACAATAACGTGGTCTAACAAACGGATATTACAAGTCTTGAAAGCCTCCTTTATCTTGTTAGTCATATTGTCATCATCCATACTGGGGCGTGTGTTACCACTTGGATGGTTATGGCAAATAGCCGCACATGTAGCATTACAGAGAAATGCAGTCTTCAATATCAAGCGAACATCTACCAATGTAGCCGTCAAACCACCTTTGCTCAAACGTTCCACCTTAATCGGCTTGCTACCTTGATTCATATAGATAACCCAAAACTCTTCGTGGTCTAATCCATATACCTTTGGCTTCATCAGACTATAGATAGAATTTGAACAAGTGATAGTTGCTTGTTCACTCTTTTTCTCCACATTCCTTCTGAAAAGCTCAATCACATTCAGAGCCATTTTTTTCTTGGATGGTGAAAGCGAATTGATAAACTCCTCGAAAGATGGTTGCTCATTCTCCACCTGCTTGTTGGAAATATTGTAAATCAACTCATTGTCTGATAAACTGCGTAGGTCATTGTCGTAAATTGTAGTCATACTCTTGCTGTTTAATAATTTATTCTTGATTCTTGAGCCAGGGGAGAAGAGCCTTTATAAGAAACATTTCTCCCCGTAGGCAGTTTTTTTTCATTCCGTCATCTGTCGCCAGTAGATCGTTTCGCCTTTATGTTGCCCCAGAAGGTATCCTGAGAAGTATCACAGCAAGGTTTTCCATGTAAATACGACCTGCAAGGTGGAGATTTGCATGGAAACTACGTCCGACCTTGCAGTACATCCCAGGATAAATACCTTTGCAACGATAAAGAGAAATGTACTTACGGCATCAACGACATGAAATCGGCTGACGACGGGAATCAGAGAAATGCCATGCCGTGAACAAATATTGAGAGCAGCATGTATAAGAGTAAGACAAAGAATAGGTATAACAGAATCGAATAACAATATAACAGTAACCGAGAGCGAGCAAGAAAAAAGCGACCCGAAAGCCGCTTTATCTATGGGAGAAACCAAGAACTATTTCTTGGCCTTTGAAGTCTTTGCTTCCTGTCCGGCAGGTTCTTCTTTCTCCTCGGCAGGACCGAATGAGGTGGCTACCATGATGATGCGGTTATGCTTGACACCATCCTTATCGGACCATTCTTCGGGCTTGAAGAATCCACGGCAAGTAACCATCTGACCTTTCTTCAAGAGGTCGAAAGAGGCACTCTCATTTTTGCGCCAAGTCTCAACGGCCATAAAAGCTGATACTCTGGTGGTATCATCACCTGTTTTCTCTGTGCGGCTAACTGCCAAAGAGAATCTTGCAACACTTGCGGTAGTGAACTGACGGATTTCAGCATCCTTACCAACGAAACCTGTAACTGCGAACGAATTTTCAATCTTCTTCATATCTGTAATTTTTAGAAGTTAAACAATCAATTTTTATATTGCGAGAAGATATTGTAGTCATAGGGCAGCACCAAGGATAGCAGTGCAATACTCTTTTTATTCCGAGCATCAGAAAAAAAAGGAAGATTGTGCCAGCTACGCCATTGGTCAGAATGCAATGTCCCGTAACAGCCCAAGCTGTGCTGCAGTATAGCTTTGCAATGAGAAAAATGATGTGACTTCGCCCAAAAATTGGATGTGAAGCAGAGCCGAAATATCGCAGGTGGTTTTGTCAAGGAGGCTATCCGTCCACGATAGCATGTAAAGCACTCCTGGCAGTGGCATAGAGAAGATAGGGAAATAAAGATACCAATGGTTCAGCTTAGCCATTGAGACTGCAAAAGTAGAAGTGCCCGATCACAAAGAAAGGTCAGAACTTGTCGGATACCAAGGCTACCCGAAGAACCGATAAAGATGAATAAGTGTCAAGCACGTAGCTCTTAGTAGCCGTTCGTACCTACGATGATAAAAAAAGAAGAAAGGAAGCCAAGACCAAAGGCAGAAACACTGTTTCGACTATAAAGCGGTGCCGGTCGCAAAATGGAGAGCGTAAATAATGAAAGATATAAAAGGGTAGGGACACCCTATATGTGTGGGCATAAAAAAGGAAACCTCGAAGAGTTAAATCAAGTCCAGAACTTAATCCGGACTTGATTCATTTGAGTATAGCCACTAACCTACTTCACTACTGAAACGATTTTCTTGTCAGGATGGCAACTAAAATTCCAGTCAATCACGTCATCTTCCAGTGTGGTCTGAATACCACTATGTAGCACCATGCCACAATTATCCTGTACCATCTGACGGGCTTCTACTCTACTCGATGCCTTGACTTCAAAGACACCTTCAAACACAAAACGTGTCTTTACCTTATATACTTTTTCCATATTCTTTAGTATTTATATTTATTAGTTGAAACGTACAAGAGTAATATAGTATTCACTCATACACAATTACTTCATCTTTATAAGCAACGATTTCCTTGCCATTGGTAAGCCGAACAACCAACTCATTTCCATAGTCACTAACTACAGTTCCTTCGGTGTAACCTCGGTATGGCACAATCAAAGAACAATATGCACCAATAATCTCTGTAAGCTCTTCATATTCATACATGACCATCACTATTTAAGTTCCACAATCTGCTCTACTCTACCAAACAAGATGCTACGCAATGCAGCCTTGTCCACTGCAAAATATTCGGCTATCTGTCCATATTGCTTCACCCAATAATGATGCAATGCATCGGCAAAACAAAATCGCCACCCTTGAAGCGGAACGCTCTGCTTGAAATATGCATTGCGGTTCACTGCCTCAGTCAACCAATTCTTTTCACTGCGTTCCAGTTTTTCTCCTCGATTCAGTTTTTCACGAAGCTGGTACACCTTACTACTCTCAAGGGATGCCAATGCAGGCACTTCCCATTCTACAAATTTGCTTGCTATATCCATATCCAAAATGTTATTTTCTCCCTTTCGTAGAATGACCCACTTGGGGCTTGTTAATAATTTTGGTGCGATAAAAGGTGTTACGGCTGTTCTTACAAGGTTTTCCTTTGAAATACTACCGCCGCAGGTGGCTGGAGATTTCAAAGGAAATGAGTATCACACCGACCTTGAAAGGATAAGGACGGAACAGATACCTTTGCAGCTAAATAATGACAAAGCCACAAGTCACAACATGTAAAGCCAATCCGTATGACTTAAAAAAGTCATTATACAGGCATACTTTCATTGGAAACTGCAAGAAATTGTTATAATAGACAATATTTTAGTTGATTTGGCGTTAAATTAGATAAATTAGCTACGTTTTCTCAAAGAAAGCGCTATTTTTGCATATATATAATTGATAATGAGTTATGGGAAAAGACATCAATCGACTTAAAGTCGTTTTAGCCGAAAAGAAGCGAACCAATAAATGGTTAGCAGAACAACTTGGAAAGGATCAGGCTATGGTCTCTAAATGGTGTACAAATACCACACAACCAAGTCTTGAAATGTTGATGAAAATAGCCAAAGTCCTTGAAGTGGAAGTAAAAAAGCTACTTAGGGAACAAACTGATGTATAATTTTTAAATCTGAATAGCGATGCCAGTAAATAACAACGCCTTGTTCCGATATCGAATACTAGATCGGTGCTTTAAAAACAAGCATCGAAATTACACGATTGATGATTTGTTGGATGAAGTAAATGAAAATCTAATAGATCTTACAGGTAAAGGGATACAATTACGTCAACTTAGAGTTGATATCCAAAAGATGAGAGAGCGTCTTATGTTTGACGCTCCGATTATTGCTGAGCAATTCGAGGGAAAACGTTGCTATTATCGCTATTCAGATCCAAATTTTTCCATTTTCAAAAGTGAATTAACCGACGAAGATTTGCATAAGCTCCATTCTACAATTGAAATGCTAGGTAAATATCGAGGTATACCAGCCAATGCATGGTTGGAAGAAGTTATTTCGAGTCTAGAATGTAGATTTGGCGTTAAGTCCAATTCTGACAATTTAGTTTCATTTGGTCAGAATGAGCAGTTAAAAGGCTTGGAGTATTTATCTAGTATCATAGATTCTACAATTAATCACCAGCCTTTGGAGATTGAGTACAAAACATACTCAGACAAAGCGATTGTTTATATACTTCATCCATATTTTGTTAAACAGTATAATAACAGATGGTTTCTCATTGGGCTAGATAGTAATACTGACAAAATTCCCAATATTGCTTTAGACCGCATTATGAGGCTTAAACAATCACCAATAAAATTCATCCCTAATAACACCATTGATTTCAAAACCTACTTTAGTGACATAATAGGTGTATCAATACCAAAAAATGAAGTAAAAAAAGAACACATTATTCTCAAATTTACAAAGGGACGATTCCCTTATGTCGTTAGTAAACCTATTCATCCTTCACAAAAGATTGTGGATAATGAAAAGTGTACCATTGACATATTTGTTAGACCAAATCGTGAGCTTTATCAGCAGATTTTTTCTTTCATTCCAGACATTGAAGTTATATCACCAGTAGATTTTAGAACTTCAATTAGAGAAAAAATTGAAGAAAATCTAAAGAAATATTCATCTGTGCAGAATGAATGCATAGACCATTCCGAAATTTGCACTCGATAAAACAAGGTTTAATATTTAAAATCGAATAAGATGAAAAGAATCACAGAGAATATAAAAGATAGAACTCTTAACAACTTGGATGAATGCCTAAGAAAATTAGGTGTTTATGATAGTAATTGCATTATGCCTTTACTTTATGTTCTTGTTGCTCATCACGAGGGACATTTGGTTTCAATAACGTCATCAGATTCCAATAATATTTTTAGCAACCAAAGAAGACACATTCAGTCAATTATTTCAACAGATAACCACCAATCCGACTTGTTATCCCAAATTAAGAGTTCTGTTAACGAGGATTATTTTATAGGACAACCAGCTGAAATCGTTTTTGATTTCTATTCTAACAATAATGAGTATATCGGTGATTTATATTCTGAAATAATTGAATATATAATAGAGTTTTTGACAGTAAGACAAGGCCGTTTAACCTCCATGTATTCTACTCCAAAGGAAGTTTCAAATCTTATGGTAGAATTAGTATCAGATATGGATCCTAGAAAAATCTATGATCCCTGTGCTGGATTATGTTCTTTTTTCTTATCTCATAAACTTAACAACGTTTTGTTGTTTGGTCAAGAAATCAACCATGTCACCAAAATAATATCAGATGTTCGAGCTCAGGCTTTATTGGGCATTGATTCTTTGTGTGAAGGTGCTGATTGTATAGAACAGTGGAATCGCTCTAGCGATTGCGATACTCTTCTTTCCGACTTGCCAATGGGTATACGTCTTAGAAATGAAGTAAAGGATAAATATAAGGTAAACACCTTAGAGGATTTTGTCCTTTCTCAGTTTGAACGTTCAGAGAATCTTCAGAAGGCAGTATTGTTAGTATCAATGGGTACTTGCTTTAGAGGTGATAATAGAACCCTTCGCGAGTCGTTATGTAAACACAATTATGTTGATACTATTATTAGCTTACCAGTAGGTATTATACCTCAATCTGGTATTGCTACTGCCATAATTATTCTTAATAAGCAGAAAATAGACGAGCATGTAAAATTTGTTTGTGCCGACGACTGTTTACTAAATAATTCAAGTTTCAAAAAGATTTTGGATTATAAAAAAGTGCTATGCAGAATCCAACAAGGGGATAATACACTTTGCAAAGGTATACAAAGAATGGCATTAACAAGCTTTGAGGAAATTGCTTCCAATAATTACAAGCTAACGCCAACAAACTATATAACTGAAAACTTGGAAATTCTCCCAGGACAAGTTGTTGTTCCATTTACTGATTTAGCTGAAAGAATCAGAGGCGAACGAACATATTCAGATTTGTTCGGTAGAAAATTGATACCTCAAAACATGAGCACAAACATTGTGGATATCAATCAAGATTCAGTAGAAGAAAACGTTGATCTTAACAACGAGAGAACACATCTTGTGAAGATAACTGATAAATGCGTTATCTTTAATATGAGAGCTGACAAATTCTATATAAAGACTGACAACGAACCATTATTCGTTACACCAAATTTTTCCTGTTTTCTTGTTGATACCACAAAGTGTAAGCTTGAATATTTTGTATATGCAGTTACAAATGCTGTAAACTTTAGAGAAAGAGCATTAACAGGAGCCACAATTCAAAGAGTTGACTTTAATGAATTGTCCATTCCTATGTATAGCAACATTACTAGCCAGGAAAATATCATCAAACGTCTCTACAGAGAAGAACAAAATCGTTTGAGAGCAAAGCTAGATGAACTTGAAGTTCTAAGCGGAAAAGCATCAGACTTGGTTCATAATCTGGGTGTAACATTTACAAAAATTAGTGCAGGTATAGGAAGTTTGAGATCAGATGAAGAGAATGAAACAGTTGAATCCATCTATAACAATGTAAAATTTGCTTTGAGGCAAATCAATTCAACAGGAGCTGATTTCTCTATGGTTAAACCTTCATTGAAAATTGAACCTTTATTTGATTCTGTATATAACTATCTATATGAATGGGGAAATTTCGGGTTTAATACATTTGAGTTGTCTCCAATTAAAAGCTCTATACCTAGTGATACAAAGGTGAAGATTGATATGGATTTATTCTATACTATGTTGGATTGCATTTTCATCAATGCCCACCAACACGGTTTCAATAAACATTATACATCTGAAAATAAAGTGTTTGTTGAATTAAAAGGAGTCATCGTTAATGATGAAGAGTATGCATTGATAAGTATATCAAATAATGGTTCACCTCTCCCAGATGATTTTACTCTTAAAGATTTCTGCTCACGTGGTGTAGTAGGTATAAATTCTTTCCAAGATGGTTTAGGAGGCAATCATATATATGAGATTGCACACCATTTTAATGGAAAAATTTCTATTGACAATGACTCTGAATGGTTATCATTCAATATTCTATTGCCAATATATCTAACGTCAAATAATTCAAAATTTGAAGATTATGAGTGTGAATGTTTATAGTGTAATATGGGCTGACGATGAATGCATAACGCTTGAAAAAGACAAGAGCATTAGACAACTATTCGATGTAAAGCACATTGAGGTATTAGCCTATGTTCAAACATCCGAAGAGTTGAAAGATAAGATTGAGACATATAAGGATCGAGTTGATGCAATAATTGTTGATGGTAATTTTAGTAAATCACCAGTTGCTTATCTTGAACCCAAAGATATAAGCGGTTTAATCCATACGGTTTCTTTTATAGAACTTTTCAATAACAAGAGAGATATTCCTTTCTTTTTGTACACAGCTAGAAAGGTTATGCTTCAAGAGTTATGTAACAATGGAGAAATTGATTATTTTAAGGACAATAATAGACTTATTCAAAAAGGAGATATAGAAATACTTACCAATCAAATTGTATGTGATGTAGATCATATTCATTCGGTAGAATTTATGGTTAAAAAGAAATACAAAAGTCTTCTTGACATTGCAGGAAAGGTAAGTCCTCAATGTGAATCTGATTTACATCAGTTCCTTTTGGATGAAGAACGAGATAATAAATACGATAAAGCAGTAGACTTATTTGCATCATTAAGAAAGGTTATTGAGCAGATCTTTAAAAGCTGTCGAAATAACGATATTATCCCAGAGGAAGTTTCCACTCTGAATAATTTCAAGGATTATTGGTGTAATAATTATATACACAAGCTAAGGAATAAATATTGCGACTCCATAAATATATATCCCAAAAGCGAATTAATGCCGAAAACAATAACTTGTTTTTTAAGTGCATTAACTGACACTCTTCAAGATGGTTCTCATAATCTTGACAATCTTCATCTACATATATCTGAGTATGTTCAAGAAACTAAACGTCCATTCATATTTAGAGCATGTCTGTTTCAAGTAATGGATTTATTGAGATGGCATAATGAGATTATGACTAAATTGATTGATGGAAGATTAACTCCACCACTATATAATAGAAAAACTTGTAACAATGCAGAATAGCTGCATCATTAGAATGTAGATTTGCAAGAAAATAATTAAATCAATAATATGAGCAACTTGGAATTAAATTGTAAATGGCATTTTGCACCGCAAATGGGTGGTCGTGAGGATGGTCCTAACGATCCGATGCAAGATAACTTTAAGAAAACGCCATATGCGTCACTCATTCGTGAATCTATTCAGAATTCATTGGATGTTCCTCTTGACGAATCTCAACCTGTTAGAATGGAATTTACTATCAGTCGTATTCGTGCAAGAGAGTATGCCAATTTTTTCCAATTAAAGAAACATGCTCAGGGTTGTATTAAGCATTTCAATAACAACGATGATGCAAAAACAACTTATCAACCAATTATTGATTATTTTGATTCTCTAGGCGAATTTGATGATTTAAGCTATATAAAGGTAGCTGACTACAACACACGTGGTATGGACTACGAAAAGGGTGATACTTCTAAACCTTTCTATGCTTTTGTTAGAGCAGCAGGTGTTTCTTCAAAAAAAGATGCATCAGCTGGAGGTTCATTCGGGTTTGGTAAAGCTGCTTATTTTTATATATCGCCTTTGCGTACCATCTTAGTTTCCACACAAACAGAGGATGACAAACATTTTTTTGAAGGAGTTTCTTCTCTTTGTACTCATGAATTGGAAAATGAAGACGGAATGTTCGTCTCTGTAGGATATTATGATAACAATGACGGAGAACCTGTAACCGAAATAGATAATATTCCCAATAGATTTAGAAGAAATGAGCCAGGAACAAATATCTATATTTTAGGAATAGATGCCTCTTACAGAGATTCAATTAATACAGAGATGGTAGAAGCTGTATTACGTAACTTTTGGATGGCTATCTATGAAGGCAGATTAGAAGTTAATATCAATTCTATTGAAATTAACAAAGATAACCTTCATGAGATAATGACTCAGTATTTCACAGGGGAACATGATATAGTTCGCCGAGAAACCAATTACAATCCTATTCCTTATCTTGATGCAGTCATGAATGCTGGTAATGATAACCATCATATTATGTTTGAAGATACATTACCAGAAATTGGGCATGTGCGTTTTTATTCGGTAAAGGCCAAGAAAGCAACAGATAAAATTCTCTATATGCGCAAGCCACTCATGCTTGTAAAGGCACGAAGAACACAGAGTTCTAATGGCTTCTATGGAGTATTTATTTGTGATGACGAAATAGGAAATGAGTATTTACGCAAAACAGAAAACCCTGCACATAACGAATGGAAGTCTGCAAATTGGAGAGAAAATGGAAAAATCCAACCCAAAGGGCGAGCTGCTATAGATGATGTAGATAACTACATTATCAAAGTAATGGAACGAATGTTTTCAAGCCGTAAAGCAGAAATCCAAAACATTCAAGGTCTTGAAGAATTTCTATATATACCAACAGCTGTTGATGATGACGACGATTTTGAAAATGAATCGTTGCTTGGAGAAGTTATCGACCAAAAGGATGACGAAGGAAATTCTATTTCAACCGATTTATCAGACGTCACTCAATCTCCTACTAGAGAGAAGCCTTCAACTGGAAAAGTAATGATTGAGAATTCTCAAACTACACACGAGAAAGATGATAAAGGAAAAGAGTTGAGCGGACATGGAACTCGCAAGAAACAGACTCCGGGTGGAGGTGGCACTACTCCTGGAAAAATAGATTCTCGGTACACAGAAAAAGAAGACGGCGTTGAAGGTACTTTCCTTTCAGAAGTTCCTGTTAACTATCGTTCATTTGCTTTAATCGAAAATGGTAAAGTGGTCCATAACATTGTGATTCACTCTGATTATGATTTCGAAAATGGACGTATAGATTTGATTGTAGGTGGAGATCAATCTGATGATGTTGTAACAATTAAAAGTTGTTCGATGCCTGGAACTATACATGATAATACAATTTCAGGGCTTCACTTCATTAAGGGGAAAAATACATTAAAAATCCAGTTTGCTGATAACATGAAGCACGCTGTTAAACTTGACGCATATGAACTTAAATAATATATCATTACCATATCCAGTCCTTGGTATTAGTGATGACATCTCACCTCTATTGCCACAAGATTCAGTATCAGTAGAGTTATCAAATGATGCAAAGAGTTATTTATTCGTAATCGAACTAAAATTTGACAACTCTGATATCTACAACCTTATAAAGCAAGGGAAAGCAGAGTTCTCATGTGAGTATGAGTGTGCCAGAACCATGCTGCGCTGTTGTAAAAAAACGGATGAAAACAAATTTGAGATTCAAATTCCAAGACATAACATAAACGGTCGAATCAATTTCAACTGTTTTGTTTCCGTCAAAGAGCCTATCTCTAATTACACAAATAGTGGGTTCAATGATGACTATGAGGGGTTTTCTTTTAATATGGAACCAGGCGACATATTAGTAGCTTTTCCTCAGTTCCACTATGATGCGGACATTAAGTATGATAAACTACAGGCTGCAGGCTCATTCATGCAGATACGTGAAAGTTCTCTACATGAAGAGGTATTCTTCGATATAACAGGTAATAAGATAGAGATTCTCTTACCTACTTCATTATATCAGTTGTATTGTAATCCGCAGGTGAAAGGTTCTGCAGAAATAATACATTCTTCATTAGTATTGAACGCTCTAACCTATGCGCTTTTCAATATTGAGGCTCATGATCAAACTACATGGGCTAAGACCATTTATTATCGTCTAAATAATGAGGAAGGTTTATCTGTTGATGATTTAGCAGATGTGTCTAGCATACCAAGTTTAGCTCAACGTCTTCTTAAAGACCCTTATGCAAGGCTATTTAATAACATTATGTCTCACCAAATAACATCGGAGGAATAATTATGTTACAATTACAGAAAACATTCAAGGAAAGTTATATGAAGACTCTTCGTGATGCAGTTAAATCTGGTGAGTCACTACCATTATATAGCTGTGATAGTTTTGCTATTGATGAAACTCAAGTTAAGCGTTTAGCCAATGTTTATGCGCCAGAGGGTTTAGAAGACAAGCTTATTCCTACTTCTGATGGTGATTTCCAATCGGCCATTGCAATATATGAAGCTTATAAGGACATTTCACCTTTGTTAGCTTCAAATGAAACTTTTTGGGCATACATTACCCATACTACATTGTTCAACTATGCTCAGAAAAGATGGCCTAAAGTGTTAGATAAAACAGCATCAGTTGATTATGTATTAGACCACTGGTTTTTAGGAAGCAATGGACTTTTACGTAATGCGGCATCAGCATTGTGGTGGGGCGTTTATTCCACAGTAGATGATAGTAGAAACAACAAGTATGAACTTACTGAAATTCTTTTCAGAAACTATACACTTCGAGTCGTAACATTAGGATCATACACTCTTATCCGACACAGAGAAGCCATGTTGGGTATTTTGGAATTCTTAAAGGATAATCCTGATGTAATGGGAAAAGGATTCGAATATAAAGGTCAGTTTATTACAAAATATTTCAATAGACTTGGTTCATCTAAGCAGCTTGTTTACATGGAAAAAGATTTCTTTTACAACACGCTTGTGAAGATTAAGGATAGGATAATGAAAGTTACAACAAGAGAGGATATAAATAACGATTCTCTCTATAATGATAACGAATAAATAATATTTAGTATATAGCAGAGGGAGTAATAAATGATGCTAGCATGATGGATTTATGAAAAATTGAACAATGGAAGTATGAAACCTCCTCTATAATATATATAATAATTAACTGTGCAGAAAGACTACACAAGTTATAAGTAAATTTGCAATAATAAATTAATTAAGATATGAATCAGTCACAATATAGCCGCCTGTTCTCCTTCCTATTCAACATCGCAAATGATGTTTTGGTTCAGGCCTTCGAAAAAGGAGATTATAAGAAAGTAACACTACCATTCATAGTGTTGCGTCGTCTTGATTTGCTATTAGAGCCTACGAAAGAGGCTGTAATGCAATTCAGTCAAGCAGAAGAGTTCGCCATGATGCCCGAAGAAAGTCAAGACCAGCAATTGTGTCAAATTACAGGCTATCCTTTCTATAACACATCGGCTTTTACGATGAAAATTTTGCGTTCTGAAACAGACAATACTCGTTTGCGTCAAAACTTTGAAGCTTATCTTGATGGATTCAGCATTCATGTGCAAGATATAATTGGCAAATTCGACTTGCGTCACTATGTGGAGAAGTTGTCTTCTGTAGGTCGATTAGGGTTACTAATTGAAAAGATGACCGATGAAAACATAAACCTTGGAGCATCTCCTGTTATTGACCCCGAAACCAAAGAAGAAAAACTTCCAGGACTAGACAATCACACAATGGGTACACTCTTTGAAGACTTGCTTCGAAAATTCAATGAAGATTTCAGTGTCACTGAGGCTGGAGAGCACTATACACCTCGCGACTATGTAAGCCTGTTGGCTGACTTAGCTATTTTGCCAGTTGCAGGTACACTAAAAAATGGAAGTTACGACATCTACGACGGAGCATGTGGTACTGGTGGAATTCTTTCGCTCGTGCAAGACCGCGTGGCTCAACTTTCTACTGAACGCAACAAGCGTTGGAAAACATATCTTTACGGACAAGAACTTCAACCAGAAACTTTTGCTACTTGTAAAGCCGACTTGATGCTGTCTGGTCACAGCCGTAATTTTACTTACCGACAAGGTGGCATCAATCGCCTTTGCTTTGCCAATGGCAGTACAATTAGCGAAGATGGTCACCCAGGAAAGAAATTTGATTTCTGTATCTCTAATCCCCCTTTTGGTACTCCATGGAAAGCAGACTTGGAAAATTGGGGATATGGCTCCGACAAAAGCAAGATTGTAGATACTCGTTTCTATGGCACTATAGGAGGCAAAGTGCTTAGTTTTGTCCCTGGTATTGGTGACCCACAGATGCTGTTCCTGGCTAACAACGTAAGTCGCATGAAAGATGACGATGAACAAGGAACACGCATTGTAGAAATACACAATGGTTCATCTTTATTCACTGGTAATGCCGATGGTGGAGAAAGCAACTTGCGTCGTTATATCATAGAAAACGACTTGCTCGAGGCTATCATCGCAATGCCTGAAAATATGTTTTACAATACAGGTATTGGAACATTTGTTTGGATTGTAACTAACCGCAAGGAGCAACGTCGTCGTGGTAAGGTGCAATTAATTGATGCTATAAGCATCAAAACGCCATTACGTAAGAACTTGGGAAATAAGAACTGCGAAGCTTCGGACGCTGACCGAGCTGCCATTTTGAAACTATTGACAGACTTTGAAGAAAACGAACAAAGCAAGATATTCGACAACCGAGAGTTTGGATATTGGCAGATTACTGTTGACCGCCCCTTGCGTCTTCGTGTCAAAGAGAGTTACGACTTGACTGAGGGCAAATTAAAGGATGCCGAAATTGACCTATGCAGAGAAGCTTTAGCCAAAGTAGCAAGTGGAACTCCACTAAACGACTGGTCAGCATATGCTAAGGCACTGGGTTTAAAATCTACTTTGTTGAAAAAACTACGTCCACTTATTACAGAGATAGACCCTGATGCTATGATAGTTGAAGGAGAAGTAGATACAGCTCTTCGTGATACCGAGCAAGTGCCTTTGCTTTATCCCGGAGGAATTGATGCCTTCATGAAAAATGAAGTACTGCCTTATGCTCTAGATGCTAAGGTAGATGATAGCAAGACGTTGATAGGCTACGAACTGTCGTTCACAAAGTATTTCTACAAACCAGTAGAACTTCGTTCTCGTGATGCTATTGCCTCAGAGATTCGCGAACTTGAAGCAGAAACCGATGGTTTGCTTAATGAAATTTTGGAGGACTAAGCATGAAACAATATAGTGAATATAAAGATAGTGGGATTTCGTGGATTGGAGAGATTCCCAGTCATTGGAAAGCGATTAGAATTAAATTTATTGGTAGCACAATTGGTGGATTGACTTATTCTCCAATGGACACATGCTCAAAAGATGAAGGGGTTATTGTACTTCGATCCTCAAATATTCAAAACAATAGATTATGTTTTGATGATAATGTATATGTTAAAAAAGTATTGACAGAAAAAGATTATATCAAACAAGGAGACCTTCTGATTTGCTCTAGAAATGGTAGTGCAGATTTGATAGGAAAATGTGCTATTATTGATAGCCCTATAGAAGCTGCTTTTGGAGCATTTATGATGGTCTTAAGACCTATCATTACAAAGAATAGCAAATATGTATACTACATATCTCAGGTGTGTATTGAGAAATATAAATGTACATTCAAAACATCAACAATTAATCAGTTGACAAATTCTCTTCTAGGTAATATATATACTCCTTATGCCTACAAATTTGATGAGCAGCAAGCAATAGTGGCTTATCTTGATGGGAAAGTGGCGAAGATAGACAAGTATATAGCTACAGCCGAAAAGAAGATAGTGGCTCTTGATGAATTAAAGCAAGTCACTATTGCCGATGCAGTAACTCATGGTATCAACCCTAATGCACCTATGAAAAATTCAGGTATTCCTTGGATTGGTATGGTGCCAGAACATTGGGAAGTAAAAACGCTTCGTGCTTATATTCGACTTTATTCAGAAAAGAATCATGCAGATAAGCAGCTTCTTTCAATAACACGGGAACAAGGTGTAATCACAAGAGATATTGAGTCAAAAGAAGAGAATCATAACTACATACCCGATGATTTATCAGGCTATAAATTGGTAGAAAAAGGAGACTTTGCTATTAATAAAATGAAATCTTGGCAAGGTTCATATGGAGTATCAAACTACAAAGGGATAGTCAGTCCTGCATATTATGTATGCAAACTTGAATTCGAAAATAAAGACTTCTTTAGTAAATCCATCAGAAGTAAAGCTTATGTTCCTTTTTTTAATCAATATTCTAAAGGTATTCGAGTTGACCAATGGGATTTGTCTCCAATTGCATTAAAGAATATTCCTTATTTTGAACCACCAATCTCAGAGCAAAATGAAATAGTAGCGTATATTGACCGCAAGGTGGCACAGATAGCCAAGATGAAAGCGGCAGAATTATCGCAGATTGAGAAGCTCAAAGAGTACAAACAACGCTTGATAAGCGATGTAGTTACAGGTAAAGTTAAAGTAACAAACGATTAAAAATCAAGACTTATGGCAACAGATACATCAGAAAAAGGTTTGGAAACAATCATTGAAGCATGTCTAATTGACAGCAAAGGCGAAAAAGAAGAACAGCTTCGTTGGATAAAAAGAACGAGCAATGATTTCAATCGTGATTATTGTCTTGACGAAGATATGTTAAGAACATTCTTACAAAGCACACAGATGGACAAAGTGACTCGTACTCGTATCTATGATAATCCTGCTAACACTCGCAAGTTCTTGGAAAGAATACGCAATCAGATAACGCAACGTGGAGTTGTTGATGTGCTACGACATGGAGTAGAACATAATGCTACACCATTTGATTTGTATTATCCTACGCCAATGGCAGGTAACTTGCAGGCATCTATTGCATATAATCAAAATAGATGGGCAGTTACTCGCCAGCTTCATTTCTCAAACACAAGGCCCGCTGATTCAGTGGATATGGTATTGTCGTTAAATGGGCTACCTATAATAACAATGGAACTCAAGAACGAATTATCGTGCCAAGATGTGGAACATGCAGTAAGTCAATATAAGACCGACAGAGACTCCAAAGAATTACTATTCATGCCCAAGCGTTGCGCCGTACACTTTGCAGTAGATGACGCCAACGTGAAGATGTGCACAGCACTATGTGGTAAATCGTCGTGGTTCCTTCCTTTCAACAAGGGCGTTAATGATGGTGCAGGAAATCCTGTAAATCCAAATGGATTGAAAACAGCCTATTTATGGGAAAATATACTTCAGAAACCACGGTTAAGTGATATATTGGAAAACTATGCACAAGTTATTCGTGAGAAAGACCAAGAGACAGGCAAAACGAAAGAGAAGAACATCTGGCCTCGATATCACCAATTTGAGGCAGTGAGAGAATTATTAGCTGATACCCAAGCACAAGAAGGCGGTCAAAGATATTTAATTCAACACTCTGCTGGTTCTGGCAAGAGCAATTCTATAACATGGCTTGCGTTTCAATTGGTTAATCTAAAATTGGCAGATGGCGTAACACCACGATTTGAAAGTATCATCGTAGTGACCGACCGCGTGAACCTTGATAAACAGATTCGTGATAACATCAGAGCATTCTGTAACAACAAGAGTATTGTTGAATGGGCCGATGACAGTGATGCTTTAAAAACAGCATTAGGAGCAGGAAAGAAAATCATCGTCAGCACTATATGTAAATTCCCATTTGTACTACAAACATTAGGAAAAGAAATGGCAGATAAACGATTTGCAGTAATCATTGACGAAGCGCACTCAAGCCAAAGCGGAAGTATGCAGAGTGCTCTTAATAGAGTTCTATCTGGTTATGGTCATAAAGATGTGGAAATAGAAGACAATGAAGACGGTTTGAATGAATTGCTTGAATATGTGGTGGCTGGACGAATGATGGCAAAAAACACCAATTTCTATGCATTCACAGCAACTCCAAAAAACAAAACATTGGAGATGTTTGGCACACCTTATGAAGGCGAAGATGGAGAAACTGCTCACAAGCCGTTTCACCTCTACTCAATGCGTCAAGCAATTGAGGAAGGGTTCATAATGGATGTATTGGAAAATTATACGACCTATGATAGCTTCTACAAAATTCTAAAAACAACAGAAGCGAACCCTGTATTTGATAAAGACCAAGCGGCAAAGAAACTAAGAGTATGGGTCGAGAGTCGCCCCGAGACGGTAGAAAAGAAAGCCCGCATTATGGTGGAACATTTTCATGAGAACGTGGCTCACAAAATGAGAGGCGAAGCGCGAGCAATGATTATCTGCAACGGCATTTTGCGTGCTATCGACTATTACTATACGTTCAAAGATCTGCTTGCAAAACGTAACAGTCCTTACAAACCTATTATTGCTTTCAGCGGCACTAAGGAATATAAAGGGAAACAAGTTACTGAAGCAGACTTGAATGGATTTCCTTCATCGGCAATAGAAAAAACTTTCCGAAGCGGAAACTATCGTTTTCTTATTGTAGCTGACAAATTCCAAACAGGTTATGACGAGCCTTTGCTTCACACAATGTATGTGGACAAACCTTTGAAAGATGTGAAGACTGTACAGACGTTAAGCCGTCTTAATCGTTGCCACCCATTGAAAGAGGAAACTTATGTGCTTGATTTCGTAAATAAGGCTGAAGATATTCAAGCCGATTTCCAACGTTACTATAAGAAGACAATACTTAGTCATGAGACCGACGTAAACAAATTGAGCGACAAACTTGATGTGTGTGACCAATCGATGATTTACGAGGAAGAGGAGGTAAATCTGTTTAATCAGAAATATTGGGCCGGAGCTTCACGTGAAGAACTTGACCCTCTACTTGACTCTTGTGTAGAGCGCTTCAAACAGTTGCCAATAACAGAAGACAAGAATATGCAGATTGAAGTCAAGAGTGCAATGAAGCAGTTTGTCCGCCTTTATGAGTTTCTTACAGCCCTTATGGATATCGCTCGCATTGACTGGGAGAAAAAGAACACTTTCTTCCATTTCTTGTTGCGCAAACTCCCCAAAATAGAAAATGAGGATTGGACCGAAGGATTGCTAGACTTGGTTGACTTTGACAAATATCGAGTTAACCGAGCTGGTGATAACGAAATTAAACTAAAGAATGAAAATGCAATTATTGACCCCATTCCAATCGGGCAAGGGCATACAGGAACTGATGACCCCGATTTGCAGACATTGGATCAGATTATAGACGATTTCAACTTGGTGTTTGGAGACATAGAATGGGGAGATCCTGATACAGTAAGGCACCAAATACGTCAAGTTGTAACTCAACTTCAACAGAATGACGAAGTACGAGATTCGATGTTGAATAACGACGAAGATATGCAGATTCAAGTTATCCATGACAACATTTCTTCGGAATTGGGTATTGTTACTGCTAATAGCAGTGAAATGCAACGAAGATACTTATCTCAACCATCTATTCAGGCACAACTTGATAATCTTGTATTGATGCGTCTGCAAGAACAAATCAATCCTGCAATAAATGAACAATTGCTTTCAGAAAAATTGATAGAAGAATTTAATGCCGACTTTAAAGAAATATGTGGCGTAAGCTATCGTCCTTTGTCTGAGGTTGTAGAATGGTTCTTTAAAGTTTTGGACACACCAACCATTTCATCATTAGATGGTATCAAGAAACTTAAAAGAATTGTGAACTTGATCTATCGCACACAAGGTCGTGAGGAAGACAAGCAGGACTGGTTGCAACAATTGCTTAGTCGTTTCGAAGCCTACATGAAGAAGATGTATTACATGGCTAAAAGAGAAGAATTGGTTAAGCCGAATGGTAGTCATGTTCAATTCTTGGATGCAGCAAAGGCACTTGGCGTTAATAAGCTACATTTCACAGAAGACACGAAGCTTACCAATCTTAAATCATTCTATGAATTCGTTCATGCTCAGCGTAATGAAGAATCGCATAATGCACCAATTTCAACAGATGCTGAAATAGTTGCAGGCATTCACATGACCATGGCGATGTATATTTATGCTACAATGATAAATATTACAGATATGGAAATCGGAGAGAGTACAACGATTATGGTTTAGATGAAAACGAACTAACAATTTAATTGCAGTAAATTCTTAAAAATTTATTCATCTAACATGTTTTTTTGACTCATAAAACCTAAAAAAACATATTAAAGGAAAAGCATATAAATTTATTCGATAATTTTGAAAAACCAAAAAAGTGGGAGAAAACATCTTTCTTCCACTTTTTTTGTGCTTTTTAGATAAATATATTTATCTGTGCAGAATGACTGCATAGTTGCTATATACCTTTGCACTGTAACATTTAAACATCAAAGGATATGCCTACAAATAAAAATGCAGCAATTAGATACCAAGCACTAGATCGATGCTTGAGCAACTGGTCTAGAAGATCCTATATTGAAGATCTTGTTGACGCTTGTAATGAAGCATTATTCATGTATAATGGAGAAACGAAGGAAAATGGCGGAGTAAAGAAACGTCAGGTTCAACAAGATATGATGTTTCTCGAAAGTGAAGAAGGCTATAAAATGATGATTGATGGTATCAGAGATGGTCATCGTAAATATTATCGTTATCATCATCGTGGTGATTCCATAAAGAATCAGCCCATCAATCAAGAAGAACTAGACCTCATACATGATGCGCTCCTGCTTTTGAAGCGTTTCCAAGGTATTCCACACTTTGACTGGATGGATGATGTAGAAAGAAGACTCTATACAACTAGTCAATTAGGGGACAATACTAAGTCCGTTGTAACGTTTCAGTCCAACCCTTATTTAAAAGGAATGGAATCATATTTCCGACCTCTGTTTGATGCGATTGTTAATAAAAGAGTGCTGGAATTGGTTTACCAACCATTTGGAAAAGATGCACGCACTATTATAATCTCCCCATATCATCTGAAACAATACAACAATCGCTGGTTTCTAATCGGTAAACAAGCTGATTACGATAAACAGCTTGCCAACATAGCCATCGATAGAATTGAGGAATTAACGGAAACGTCTAAACCATTTGACCCTTTAGATGAAGGTATTGATTTTGAAGAATATTTTGCTGATGTTGTTGGCGTTTCAGTAAATGATTCTCCAGTAGAAGAAGTAATCCTTCATCTTAATAGTCGTGTTATGGGCTACATAGTTACGAAGCCATTACATGAATCTCAATGCACTATGCCCAAGAAACTAGAGACTGGAAACTGGGAGATAACTCTAAAAGTGAAAGATAATTACGAGCTTCGTTCATTACTACGCTCATTTGGTGAACAGATAGAGGTAATTAGTCCCAAAACATTGAGAGAGGAAATGAAAGGCACTGCTACTAAACTGAACGAGATGTATTCAAAATAAAAATTAATCTTAATTGTATAGATATGAAAGAATTAACATGTCCTAATTGTGGTAATGTATTTACCGTAGACGAAGCTGACTATGCAAGTATTGTCAGTCAGGTTAAGAACGCTGAGTTTAAAGATGAAGTAGATCGAAGACTCAAAGAATTGCGTCAACAAACGATTGCAGAACAGGAGGCAGAGAATCTTAGAGCTGAACAAAAATACCAGAACGAATTAGCAACAAAAATGCTAGAGCTAAAGAAAAAAGATACCGAGATTGCTATGTTGAATGAGAAGCTGAATAGTATTGCTGAATCAAAGCAAATGGAATATTATGTTGATTTGGAGAAGAAAGAGAAAGAAATTCTTGAGCTTAAATCGCAGATTGAAAAAAGTGATGACAAACTAAAAATTGCCATTCTAGAAGAGCAGGGAAAGTCGAAGCAAGACATCCAATTAAAAGAAACAGAGATTTTGGAGTTAAAGAGCCTGATTAACTCCCAAAAAAGCGAAGCTACCATTCGTGAAGCAAATATCAAGGATGGTTATGAACTCCAGCTAAAGCAAAAGCAGGAAATGGTGGACTATTACAAGGATTTAAAAGCAAAGATGTCAACTAAGATGATAGGTGAAACACTAGAAATCCATTGTAATACCGAGTTTAATCGTATTAGACCGATGTTCCCTAATGCCTATTTTGAAAAGGATAATGATGCTTCAGCAGGCAGTAAAGGTGACTTTATTTTTAGAGATTCAGAAGATGGGATTGAGTATCTGTCTATAATGTTTGAGATGAAGAATGAGATGGATGAAACCGCAACGAAACATAAGAATGAAGACTTTCTAAAGAAACTGGATGAAGATCGTCGATCAAAGAACTGTGAATATGCTATTCTTGTATCGTTGCTTGAGCCTGATAGTGAATTATACAATACTGGTATTGTGGATATGTCTCACCGTTATCCAAAAATGTATGTTATCCGTCCACAATTCTTTATTCAGCTTATAACTCTTTTGGTTCAAACTTCTAAAAAAAGCTTAGAATATAAGAAGGCACTCGTAGAAGCTCAAAACCAATCTGTAGATATTACAAGGTTCGAGTCTCAGCTCAATGATTTCAAGGATAAGTTTTCTAACAACTATCGTCTGGCAAGTGAAAAATTCCAAACAGCAATAGCTGAAATAGACAAATCCATCGAGCATTTACAGAAGATTAAAAGTGCTTTACTTGGCTCAGAAAACAACTTAAGATTAGCGAACGATAAGGCAGAGAATCTTACTATCAAAAAACTTACTAAAGGCAATCCAACAATGAAAGCCAAATTTGAGGAACTAAATAGCCAGACATTGTCGGAATAAAGCGTAAACAGATGAGCAATGCACATTGGGTGCATTGTTAGTCTGTACCTTAGCACTGTATTAATTAAAACCCCAATAACATGTCTACTAAACTCAAAGAAATACAGACCTCTACCCTTGAAAGTAGGTTTAAAAAGCTTCACGATGCTGCAAATTTTGCAGAGGAATCTTGTAAAGCTATTGCTTTTCATATAAATGATCTGCAGCCAGACAGTCTTTCAGCTGAACAGTCAGCAGTAATAGAGAACCTCCGATTGGATATTGAGAACTGGTGTAAAAAATTCGTCAGACTAGCTTCTCAAGTGCAGGATATTGAAGCAGAATATTGGAATCACTTAAGTGATGACAAAACTAAATGTACGTTGATTGAGGAGGTTCCAACATATAGTAAGACTGAAATCCCCAATATCTTTCAGATGACAGAGAAGCTGTTTGAAATAGGCTACTATTCTATTGATGGTGCAATTCAAAATAATCGTACTTTTTCTGATTATACAATTATTTCCAACATCAAAGATCTTCGCATGAACATTATCTTGTGCATTAAAGCATTGGCTAATGCAAATTACAAAGGTATTTGGAAACCTATTGAGAATACCATTTTCGACATTTATGAATTTCAACCAGGTAATAACATTGATCGATTAGTGTCCTCATTCGATATATAAGACTTAAGAATAAATGAACTAGGAAACGTAACCGTACAAACTGAGAACACAGTGAACTGAATTGACAGCTACTGAAGATGTGAGCAATAGCATCTAAACGGAAGGTACACACTAAGTATTTGTTCTAATGGTGCGTGAAGCGTCTATTGTCAAGCCCCTTGTGGATAGAAGAAGTCTTGTCGGATAGAAAAGCCAGATTCCAATAAAGTACGGTAGTTCATTTTTTCTAATAATGCAGAAAGGGTGCATAGTCATCTTTTATGTTTGCAACATAAATTCGATATAACTATTAATATTTTATAGATAATGAAGAAATTATTTTTGTTTTCAATGTTAATTTGCTCAGTTTGTTTAGCTTCTAATGCTCAAAACACTTCGGGCAATTGTTATCGTGGTTTTGTTGATGCCGGCTATGATGTCGGAATAGGAGACTATGAATTTGGTCGCTTTGTGATTAACACCACACATGGCTACCAATTTAACCCCTACATCTTCCTCGGTGCCGGCACAGGCTTTCACTTTATGTCCGAGTATAAAACAAAAGATATGGATATAGCCTTGGACACAAGAGAAAGCAAAGTAGATGTCCCTGTCTTTGCAAATGTTCATGTAAACTTCACAAAGAGCAAAGTTACTCCATTTGTTGATGGTAAGGCTGGTACATTTGTTACCAATAATGGTGGTATGTTTTGGAATATCTCAGCTGGTTGCAGAATAGCTACCAATGAGAAACAGGCCGTTAATATATCTATAGGTTACGCTGCCGAGAAGTTAGAGTTTGAATCTTTTGATAGATTCAATAGTTCACATGACATGAGTTATACCCGTAAGGCAAGAGTGCTGAACGCAGAATGTGTAACCTTGAGAGTCGGATATGAATTCTAACATTATCAGAACAATTTAAATTAACATTAATATGAAGACATTTTTTAAATTGGCTTCTTTGCCATCAATCAAAAAGCAATTATTTGTTCTCCCATTTGTGGGTTTGTTATTCACTTCATGTGGAATGATGCAGAGTTACATGGCATCTTATTCTGTCGGTCTTTCATCTGTTGAAAGCCCAGCCAATTCTAAACAGCAATATGGTGAAACCAAAGTTGTTGATTTTAAGGATGGAGAAGTAAATAAGTATCGCTATGAAGACGATTTTATTGAAATCGTTTGGTATGTTGGATCCACACAGTTCAACTTTGAGTTGAAGAATAAGACTACTCACTCAATGAAGATTAATTGGGACGATATTAGTTTTGTTGATATTAATGGAAAGACTGGACGTGTTATGCATGCCGGTGTTAAATACACAGAACGAAATAATAGTCAGCCATCAAGTACCATCCCAAGAGGTGCTAGTCTTTCTGACCTATTGATGCCTACTGATAATGTCTATTTCGTTTCTGGTCAATATGGTGGTTGGCGAGAGAAAAACCTTCTTCCGTCTTTCTATAAAACACAAGAAGCTCTTAATACTGGAGCACCTGGATATGTAGGCAAGAAAATGACGATACTCATGCCAATTATAATCGAAAGCGTTCAGAATGATTACACATTCGTATTCAATGTCGATGAATGGATAAATAAGAAAAAGTAAAGATAAGACAAAAGGGAAAGTGATATACTATTGCTTTCCCTTTTGTCTGGGAAAAAGTCTACAATTGAATTTCTGGCATCTGTTTGAATAGAATATATATACACATTGTCTATATTGTCATTGTCTATATAATAAAAATATATTTATAATCGAACGGCATGATATTTGTACTGAATATCAACAAATTGAGAATATATATTATTATTCACGATTCGTTCAGTTTAAGGCAGTACGAAAACAAAATGTTTTACTTAAAAATATTAAATGGCAAATAACCCCAAATTAAAATCTCCTATTAAGGAGATTACTGCAAGTGCAAGAAAAAAGTTGAAAGACGCTGCATATTCTCGTCTATGGGCAAAGTCAGCAGGTCGTTGTGAATTTCAAGGATGTAACTGTCTTCTGTATGAAGATAATATCACTGGTGAAAATAATAGCCACGGACAAAAAGCACACATTGTTGCTTTTTCTGAGAATGGGCCAAGAGGTGATAAGGAACTTTCTGCGGCATTAGATGGTGATGACGAGAATCTAATGCTTTTATGCAATGAACATCACCATTTAATAGACCATGAGGGTGTTGAAAAATATTCTGTAGATGTATTGCGTAAAATGAAGGAAAATCGAGAACGAGAAATACGACAACTCACAGAACTAACAACAGAAAGTAAATCTACATGTTTGGTTTATATGTCATCAATAGGAAAGTTCAATCCGACAATAGATGATAGTGAGATAAGAAATGCATTATGGTCTTCTTCAAGAAAATTTCTTGCCAATGGACTGTCGCTCAGAATTCAGGGCTCTGTAGGTATTCCTGATTGGGACGAAGATTATTGGAAAGCAGCAGATAAAGCCCTTTGTTACCAGATTGCAAAGTTTATTGCCAGTGATCCAAACCATAGAGATCATTACTCAATTTTTGCACTTGCTCCACAACCATTATTGGTTAAGTTGGGATTATTAATCAATAGTCTTAGCCGATGCGATATTTATCAGCGTAATCGAGAAAAAGAATCTTGGGTTTGGCCTGATAACGATAAGGACATGGGGTTGGCTGTAAGCCTCCCAAATGAATCTGAAGCTCAGAATAGTAAAGCAGTATTGATTATTGCGATTAGTGCAGATGCTATAATTGAGAGTGTACACAAGCAACTTGAAAAGGAACAATGCGCATACTGGCAAATAAATGCAGACAAGCCCAATTATGATTGGGCTAGTTCTCGTAAACATTTGGATTTCTTTAGATATAAAGTAGAGGAAGTGCTTAATGATATTAGGAAACGTAGCAAGAACGATGAGTTACATGTTTTTATAGCTGCGCCAGCGTCATGCAATATTGTTTTGGGTAGAGCATGGATGCCAAAAGTAGATATCCCACTTTCTCTATACAATTTAAACCCAGAGAAGAAAGAATATCAGAAAGTATTAACAATTAATGTAAACGACTAATGGAATTTGGAATCAATAAAACGAATTTAAATAAGTATCTCACAAGTATAGTATCTAGCTTAGATATAACTGAGAGTATGTATAAGTCACTTGAACAAAGTTACAAGGCAGTTGGTGAATATCTAAGTGGTGATGAAATTTTATCGTCACATAATGTTGAAATCCATCCACAAGGTTCATTACTATTAGGAACAGCTATACGCCCCATTTCAGATGATGGTGATGTCGATATTGATTTAGTTTGTGAAATACGCCGAAAGGAACCAGCATGGACTCAGAAATTTTACAAAAACATGGTTGGAAATCGATTGAAAGATAGTAAGACTTACGAACCTATGCTTGAGCCAGAGGGACGTAGATGTTGGACTATTGATTACAGACGCCATTCTGAGAATCCCCAAGATAGATATCATCTCGATGTTTTACCTGCGGTTTATAATCATGGAATGTCGCTTCATCAAACACTTAATACTTATGCTAGTTTGAGAGGGAGAGACCTATGGGATAAATTGTCAATGCGTCTAACAGATACAAAAACGCCAGGATATACCACTGATACAGAATTAATTAAATGGCAAAAAACAAATCCTTTTGGATATGCTATTTGGTTTGAGGAACGTTGTAAAACTTCAATAGGTACAGAAGGTGTTATTATGATGCGAAGTAAGGTTTCTCCAATGCGTCCGTATTCGAATGAGAAATTACCTTTGCAGAGAGTAGTACAGCTACTTAAAAGACATCGCGACATAAAGTTTGGTGAAGATGAAGATAGACCTATCTCGATCATTATTACAACTCTAGCTGCATACGCATACAATGGTGAAACTGATATCGCTACTGCGTTACAACATGTTGTTGGTAATATAGAATTCAATTTGAAACGTGATGCTAGTGGTCATTATTTGGTTCAAAATCCAGTAAATCCAGAAGAAAACTTTGCGGACAAATGGCCTGAACACCCAGAACGAGAAAAAAAATTCCTTAATTGGTTGCGTCAATTGAAGGATGATGTTGAATACCTCTATAACTCAAGTACATCAAGAACTCAAATGTTCCAAAAACTAAAATCTAGCTTTGGCGATAATATTGTGAATGATATTATTGCCAGAGAAGCAGAAGAGACCAAGACTGCAAGCGACAACGGAACTTTAAAGATGACTACTACAGGTGTTTTAGGTACAGCAGGTTCTATTACTGCAAAGACAAATACATTTTATGGCAGATGAAATTTCAAAAAAATCTTCCATTGACACCACAACAGCAAAAGGGTACTTTGATAAAGGATTACCCAAATGGTGTTTTTAAGAATATCTCATTTAATAAATGGGAATGGATTTACCAACTTCAACCCACTGAAGGCAGTCCATTCTACTCTTTTAAGCTTGTCTATGACGATATCCGACCTCGCATATATATATTAGATTTGCTAGAAAGAGTAGATGGACACTTAGAACTGCCTCACGTTTGGAATGATAAGAAACAAGAAATATGTCTATACTATCCTATTTATCAAGAGTGGACACATTATAAGAAAATTTCTATATTTGTGCCATGGGTTTCTGAATGGTTATACTATTATGAATTATGGCTAGTAACTGGCACATGGTACGGAGGTGGTATTCATGACAGCGATAATAGTATGGCAAAGAAAGAAAAGAGAAAAAAGGTTATACTAATGTGATAAAAACTATTGGGTACGCAAAAAGACTGCGTACTCATGTAGTAATTTTGCACCCGCAAAGGGTTAAAACGGCAGAAACTTTATCAGAATCGCCGAAAAACAGTTATCTTTGCACCCGATTTACAACGTTTTAAACAGATAACAATGCTGAAACAAAGAATGAACATACAGACAACAACGCAGTACCATAGCTTTAGTAGCTTTGGTAAGAGTTGCTATGCTCATAGCTTTAGCTGCTCTTATACAAGCACGCTTGAGGGATGTTTCCATTGCTATCGATACTGTAGTTGTTAAACAACAGACAAGATTAATCCAAGATAAAGGAGATAGTTGGGAAGTCCTCAAAAGCTTTCCAACTTTTTTTGTGCCCAATCGACCGGACTTCTCCTTTATCACTGGCTGACTGTGGTACTTACAAAAACAAGAATTATGAACCAATCAGATTTTACACACAGCAATGCCAGTAAACAAGAATGCGTTGATACGCTACAAAACAATAGACCGATGCCTGCGGAACAAATACAGGCGATGGACTCTGGATGATTTGGTAGAAGCCTGCTCAGATGCCCTCTACGATATGGAAGGGATAATGAAAGGTGTGTCCATGAGAACCGTTCAAGCCGATATTCAAATAATGAGGTCGGATAAGTTGGGCTACAATGCCCCGATAGAAGTTTACGATAACAAATACTACCGCTACGAGAATCCAGAATATTCAATCTCGGAATCTCCATTGACGACGGAAGATTACGAACTGATGGCCAAAGCCGTAGCCATGATTCAGCAATGCCAGGAAGGAAACCAGTTGGATGAACTGAAGGATGTGCTGGCTAAAGTAAAAGAAAAGTTGAATCTTCTGATCAAATGCGGATAACAATAAAAAGTCTTCGACTTTGAAATGAATATTTCCAGGTTGAAGACTTCTTTTTAGAGTGAAGGATCGGATTCGAACCGATGAATACTGGTTTTGCAGACCAGCCCCTTAAACCACTTGGGCACCCTCACGAATTGAGTTGCGGGAGGTGGACTCGAACCACCGACCTTGAGCTTATGAAACTCACTAGCTACCACTGCTATACCCCGTGATGTTGAGCTTCTCAAGTAGGGTTCGAACCTACGACCTGCTCATTACAAGTGAGCTGCTCTACCAACTGAGCTATTGAAGCGAAAAGGGAGTAAGACGGGGATCGAACCCGTGACCACTGGACCCACAAACCAGCACTCTACCAACTGAGCTACCTACTCCATATAGTTGTTGGGGTGACAGGACTCGAACCTCTGAAGTCGAATGACGGCTGATTTACAATCAGCTCTCGTTGCCGCTGGTGAACACCCCAATAAAAGTGGAGCCTTGTGGATTCGAACCACATTCTCAGGATTTTCAGTCCTGCGCATACACCAAGTCTGCCAAAGCTCCATCAAAAAGCGGAAGTAGAAGGATTCGAACCTCCGGATCCGATTGGATCAACACGTTAGCAGTGTGCCGGTTTCAGCCACTCACCCATACTTCCTTTCTGATTGATGATGCAAAGGTAGAGGGTCGTTCTGCAGCCTTTTTGCGTAGCTAAAATTATTTTCGATTTTTCTTGAAAAAAGCATGATTTTCTTATGTTTTGAGTGTTGTAAGCCTAAGTTTTTGTAATTTTATGATTACTGTATAACAACTATCAAATAAAACTAGTAACTTTGCACCCACGTAAACATTGAATATATGGTCAACCAAGATAAAAAGGAGAATAGAGGTGGCAAGCGTGAAGGTGCTGGCCGACCAAAAGGTACGAGTAAACTGTATGCTTTCCGTGCCGATAAAGAAGTGTCTACCTTTATTGATGAGCAGGAGAACAAGACAGAGTTCATCCGTGATTGCATCTTCAAAGAGTTACAGTCACGTCAGTCTTTTGATGCCAATGACCAGCTTAATAAGTTGGGCGAACTGATTCCTGCCAATAGAATCAAATCTCAGACTATACCTTTTTTTGATGTCAAGATTGTGGCTGGTTTTCCCATCCCTCTAAATAATGATGAATTGGCACAGGATATTGACTTGATTAAGATGATTTGCCCCAATCCCGACGCTTCTTACCTAATTCGTGTGCAAGGCAATTCCATGATTGAAGCTAATGTGCATGATGGAGATATCTTGGTGGTGGATAAGAGCAACCGCAACCCATCTGAAAAGCAAATTGCCGTGTGTGAACTGAACGGAGAATACACGGTGAAATATGTAATAAAGAAAGAAAATCGCAGTTGGTTAGTGCCTGCCAATCCAGAATTTCCTGAGATTGAAATCACCGATGGAGATTGCTTTAGTGTATGGGGAGTAGTAACCTATATTTTGCATAAACCTTGCTAAAGTGCATTTACTTCGTTTAGTATTTATAACAGATACTATTTAGCATTTATAATAGTTTGTAGTATAATACATATTGTAGTATTATTTTATTATCAACATGATAGCCTTAGCAGATTGCAATAGTTTCTTCTGTAGCGTAGAAAAAGTATTTCATCCCGGACTGGATGGAATGCCTGTTTGCGTGCTGAGTTGTAACGATGGATGCATCGTGGCATTGACTCCCGAAGCTAAAGCAATAGGCCTTCATCGAGGTGATCCAATCTTCAAGATGCGTGATATTGTTGAACACAATAATGTCAAGTTGTTCTCGACCAATATGTATCTGTATGCTGCCATGTCCAAGCGAGTAAATAACATTCTTCGTTCTGCTATACCTCATACTGAATCGTATTCGATAGATGAATCGTTTTTATATTTAGATGGCATGGAGAAACTCTACAATCTGGAGGAATACATGCGAGGTGTAGCTGAGAAAGTAAAGCTCTACACCGATATACCCGTCAGTGTGGGTGTGGCTCCAAGCAAGACATTAGCCAAGATGGGAAGCAAGTTCGCCAAGCAGTATAAAGGTTATCAGTCGGTTTGTATGATTGACAATGAAGACAAACGAAGAAAAGCTTTGGAGTTGTTCGAACTTGCAGATGTTTGGGGCATCGGCCGACAGACATTGGCCAAGCTCAATTATCTAGGGATACACACACCATTAGAGTTTGCTGACAAAAAAGAAAATTGGGTGCGAAGTCACTTTAATCTTCCTGGGGTGCAAACATGGAAAGAACTGAATGGCATTCCCTGCATTGATACCGCCGAGGTTGCACAAAAACAATCCATCAGCACCAGTAGAAGTTTTGGCGAGATGGTGACTAGTATCGATTCTCTGCGAGCATCAGTGGCCGACTTTGCCGCAAGTTGTGCCAACAAACTTCGTGGGCAACATTCGGTAGCAAGCACAGTCACCGTCTATATCATGAGTAATCGCTTTCGAGAAGACCTATCCCAATATGGTAATGGTCAAACTGCCATACTCCCCATAGCCACATCAGATACCATAGAGATTACAAAAGCTGCTCTTTCGGTATTGGATGAAATCTATCGAGAGGGTATCAGTTATAAAAAGGCAGGAGTGATATTGGGAAACATTACCGATGCGTCAGTCATACAGCAGAATCTGTTTGATGAGATAAAGAATCGACCGGCACGTTTCCAACTCATGAAGAGCATTGATAATCTGAATCACCGTTATGGATTAAAGACCCTACGTTTGGCTGTAGAAGGAGGGGATAAACAAGAATGGCACGCTAAAAGTGAACATCGAAGTGGAAACTACCTATCCGATATCAATGAAATCTTGACCATTCGCATATAATCAGGGCTCCAGAAGCAAAGTAGAATGGCGTTTGCTTGACTAAGGTATGGTTCAATACTCATTCTGGAGTATATCCATTGACTTCTAATAATCTGCCCGAATAAAACTTTCTTTCTGGAGCATATCCGTTCATTTTTTGTTTTTAAAAGACTGATATTAAATCTTTCTATAGCATATCCGTTTTATCAAAGATGGCAACATGCAATGGTAATTCCCTCATAGAAGTAGAACCATTTGTTCGTCTGATATAACACTTTTTTAATAGCCTCCACCTTTTCGTAATGCTTCGGACTATTATCGAAGAACTCATTCCATTTCGGATAAACCGCTTTAATTCCTATTATTTTAAAACTATTGATTGCTATAATCTATAATTATCAAACTTCAACTACATTCCAAATTTCTCTCAATTCAGGACAGTCCATTTTATCAAATCTGTCTTTCTGTATAGCAACGCACAACAAGTAACGAGGTCTACTCATTCCTACATATGCAACCTTTAAACTACTAAGTGTCTTTTTGTCTGTACCTATATATGGTATTCCTCTAAACTGTGTTGATAAACGTTCTGACTCATGCTTTTCAAAATAAGATGTTTCAAGATAGAGCGTAGAAGCATGTGTTTCACCTTTCACGGCATGGACTGTAGCGACTTCAATTTCAATGCCATCTTTTACATAAACATTCCCTTGCTCTACAATTTGTCCATCTTGAGCTCCACTGTTAGCTACATTGAAGAACTCGGTAGCTTCTTGCGTTAAGTTCTTTGCAAAAATAGGCAGTAAAGTATTTACTATATATTGATAAATGGTATCTTTTATCTGATGAATATCTTCATCGCTATGACTTTGAGTAATAAGTAAAGACCAACTCATTACTTCTTGTAGAAACATTTCTTTCAGTTCCATGTCAGTCGCTTGCAAAAATTCTAATAATGATGTTCTTGTGTAACGCCGACTGCCATTTTTCACATCACACAAATCCAACACCTTTAATATACCCTGAATAATGGATATAGCACAATCCTTTACATTCTTCATAGGGTTCTTGAGAATGAAGTCTTCGAAAGAATTTCCCTCCACTCTTTGTTTTGCTTTTTTCTTTTCAAAAGCGGGGAAATACGACTCTATCAATCTCTTTTTATTAGTGGCTCCTTTTTTGCCGACCCATCCACAAGCTTTAAGATTCACTCTGTGTAATGGATCCTCTTCCCTCTCATTTTTTGCAATTTCCTGAACAGAGCGATTACCCATTTCTGGAATTAAAGTGATACTAAGCAAGTTTGCATATTTAGGAAGAACAGACAGAGGATCTTCATAAGTGATAATAATTGGTTTTGCAGAATGTACGTCAGGGTTACCATGAAGTGTATGATTGTTCTCCATACATAACGTTCGTAATGGTTTAGCGATGTTTTCCCCAAAGCGATTACTGTCATGTATGTATAAAACATTATCACCTTTCAATTTATTATTCTCTGTACCTTCTTTTTCTTCCCCATCATAGATAGCTTGGCAATAATCACCGAAACGTTGAATAATAACTTTGTCATCAGCGAATATCTTTTTTATCAGTTCAACCTGTCGATTATCACAATCCTGAACTTCATCTACGAAAAGGTATTGGAACCTCTTATCAGAGAAATCACTAAAACTCAAATTCTTTTCAATAATATACCGAAATGCCAAGTCATAAGCATCATCAAATGATAGAATACCTTCTGCGAACATTTCCTCTTTAAGTTTTATATATTCGGCTCCAGCTTCTGTCTCCATCCTTATTTGATTGGAATCAGTATAAATTTTATTATTAAGCCAATCCACTTTAAACGAAAGAATCAACTCTTTTCCTTGCCAAGCTATAATATTATCTTTCTTAGTTCTAATTAATTCTTGCTTATCCTTGGGAATCTTATTCCAATCATAATTACTCAATTGAAAATCATATTTACAAACTTTCTTTCCTATATTTTTAATCACATTAGCAAACGTCAATATATCTATCCCTCCCAAGACTTCTATTTCATCAGTTTCAATAATATGTGCCTTTGAAACCACATGTGCATATATCAATTTTTTGAGTTTGTTTTTATAGGCTAGGGCGTCAAATTTTTTCAAAAGTACTGCATTTGCCACGTCATTATCCACATAAGCTATCTGACTACCATAAAAATAATGAAGAGCTGCGGCTGTAATATATTTGTGTAAAAAGGTTTGTATCGTACCAAAAAAATTAGGATACCTGAAAAGGACATCTGCTTTTGTACCAAGCTTTGCTTTTATCTCATCGATAGCGACATTGGTATGTGTCAGCACGCATACTCCTTTCCCTTCTGGCAGAGGCATTTTATTGGAAAGAAGAACCAATTTGGCCAGCAATGCCGTTGTTTTGCCACTCCCAGGGCACGCCTGTACATAGCAACTACTATCTTCCTTAATAATATTCTCCCTTGACTTATCGAAAGGGTTCTTTCCTTTCAATAATACATCATGAGCTATTTTTATTTCATTATCAGTAGCAAATGGCATGAATCCTCATTTTTTAAGTTATATTGTAACATGATTAATTGCATCCACCAGATATTTCAGTTTCTCATCTGACTCAACAATACGTTTTACTTCTTCTCTATCCACTATATTATCACTAACAGGAGGCAATTCTCCTGCAAGCATTCCAGCTAAATATTGTGCTGTAATGGCTTTGCTGACAGTCCCCTCATTTAATGGCTTAAAAATCTTGTATACCACTTCTTTAGTCTGTGTTTTTTCCTTCGGGTAATCAATTATAACCTCGTTCCATAAATTCTTCAAGACCACATCAGTTATCTCTTGTTCTTGGTTAGTTGCTTCTTTTTTAGCTGCTCTTATCGCTGTTTCCAACAATCTATATAATCCACTACCAGCAATTTCATACTCCAATGTCCACGCTTTAGGCAGGAATATCTTTATTCCATCATCGTTAATCTCACTCTCTAATTGCTCTTTCTTTTCTTTTCTAATCTGCGCCAACATTCCTTCATTTAAGGTAGTCAAATTACCATCCGTCAAGACTTCTTTCATACGATTCAGAGTTTCTGTAATAGAATTAAAATTATCTTTTTTATGTAATCTAACTTCTTTCTCAAAAAAGGATTTACTTCCAAAAAAAGTTGCCATAGCATCATAATTCACACACTGTGAAATCTTCTCTAACTCAGGTCTTAATGTTTCTTTCAACCAATATTTTGGTATCTTGCGATCACTACAATTATCATCATAATATTCCAGAGCTCTAACATCAAGATCCGAAACAACGGATATAGGCATTCCAAATGATTTACCGTCTGTACGCTTGAATATATTAACATATCTTTTGTACGCTGTACTTCCCACATTAACCACTGATACACCATACTTATAAAGATTTCTACCAATTAATTGAGCAATAGCAGGTATCAACAAGTTCTCAGCATCTCCTTCCACCATAATCAATCCTCGGGCAAAAAACAAGTTGGCCTTTGTTGCATCAAGAAATCGCTCTAAAAATTTGTAGTCAGCAGGTTTCATAAACGTATATTCCGGTGACATTGGTAATGCCTCCGTCCCTTTCAGCACAATCAGATTTGCAAGCTTTATCTTTGAAGCCAAGGCAATGCTATGGGTTGAAAGTATAAACTGTTCATTTTTCTGTTGTGAAGAGATATATTCAATGAGTCTCAATTGATACTGAGGATGCAGATGTGCCTCTAATTCTTCTACTAACGCCAATTTCAATCCTTTCTTCTGATTGTTAAAGAGTAGCATTTCGGCTGCTATACATAATAGGTTAAGCGTACCAAGACCTGATTTATTACCTTCCAAAATAAGATCGAGCAATGTTAAAATTTCTGCAAGTTCTCCTCCCGTCAATTTTACCTCCGCATTTCTTGAATCGCCATTTAACAGGAAATGTTCTTTAAGAAAACTATTGATGCCGCTTGTTATACTTTCTCCACCACCTCCATCCTTGAAATAGCTTTCTATTTTCTTTTTCAGATTCTCGTAATCTGTTTCAAGTTTGTGCTTTGTATTGTTGCCTTCTGCATCCTTTTGAGTTTTGAAAAGTTCATGAGAACCTAGAATTTGTGCTAGCCTTGACTTGTAGCCGTGAGTCATGTCTGTAAGGGCATCTCTAAGTGGTTTAAAGTACACCACTTTTAGAAGTTCTCTGGCTTCAGAATCCATTCGATCAGCCTGTCCATCAATTCCAGCAGAAAAAGTCGGCATAATTACATTATCTTTCCGTTTTACAAACAGCCATACTTTTAGCAAATATTTTGTCTTATCATCGTTCCATGACAGCCATTCCCAAAACAAGCCAGAATCTTGCTCATTTAAACCGTCAAAAACACATTCTATTTTGAATTCATCTTTTCTTCTTCCATCAGAATCCTGATAGAAATCCTTGTCATCAAACTGAATAAACTCTCCACTCTGAGTTTTCAATACATAACGGATGGAATCTACTATGGCTGTTTTCCCAGAATCATTCTCGCCAATCAGCACATTCACTCCTTCTTGAAAATGAACTTCCAAGCCAGGCTCACCATCTGGCCCAGCACTATATTTTCTAAAATTCCAAAGTCTAAGTATTGAAAGATACATTGTATATTATCTATTTAAGTATAAAAATAAAGATATGATAACCCGTTGGCGGAATTAATTCACTAAAAAATGTCAGGAAATAAGTTGTGCATATCATTGATTATTAGTATTTTAATGGTGATCAAACTATTAATATACAGCTCAATTATGCACAACTTATATGCAA